>DASUZC010000179.1:0-3377 GCA_036377095.1 Gemmatimonadaceae bacterium | reverse complement strand
CACTGCGACGATGCTGGGGGCACTCGTCCTGTCCCGCGCGGTCGACGACCCGCGGCTATCCGACGAGGTGCGGCAAGCCACGTTGAGACACCTCATATCAACTGGCGACTGAAAATGACGTCAACACGTGGCCTTTCGTGTGCTGCAATATATGATGGTCATCATATCACTGGGAGTTATTATGGGAAATAGGATTGCACTGGTTACCGGAGCTTCGTCCGGGATTGGCGAAGCGACAGCACAACGGCTCACCAGCGCCGGTTACAAGGTCTACGGAACCAGCAGGCGCAGAGTCCCGGGCAGAGGGTCCATCGAGATGCTGCCACTCGACGTAACCAGCAACGAATCGGTACAGGGCGTGGTCAGTGAAGTGATTCGGCGCGAAGGCCGCATTGATCTGCTCGTCAACAATGCTGGCTTCGGCGTCGCCCCTGCTGGAGCAGAAGAGAGCTCGCTCGATCAGGCCAAAGCCATCTTCGACACCAACTTCTTCGGCATCGTCCGAATGACGCGTGCGGTCGTGCCGCACATGCGACGTCAGGGAAGTGGTCGCATCATCAACATCGGCTCAGTACTCGGCTTCCTGCCAATGCCTTTCGGGGCGCTGTATGCCGCAACCAAGCATGCGGTCGAAGGCTACTCGGAATCGCTCGACCACGAGTTGCGTACGAGAGGCATCCGCGTCTCCGTCGTCGAGCCGGCATACACGAACACACGATTCGACGCGCATTTTCAGGAGCCCGATTCGCCGCTCGACGAGTACCGCGATATCCGCGCGACAGTGCGCAGACGAGTGACGGAAGTAATGAAAAGTGCCGACGAGCCGAGCGTCGTTGCCGATGTCGTGTTGCGGGCTGCCGCTGCCGCTCAGCCGAAAACGCGGTACACAGCTGGTGGCCGCGCGAGCCGTCTGCGACTGCTTCGACGGTTTGCTCCCGCGGCCATGATGGAAGCCGGGATTCGAAAAGATCTGCGGCTCGACACCGTGAAGCGCGTGCCGCAACGGGTCGCCGCGCTTTAATGAAAGCGTTTGTCCTCGATCGTTATGGAAGCGCCGATGGGACGCGCATTCGCGAAATCCCGGAGCCCGTGCTGCACGACGATGACGTGTTGGTCCAGGTCCACGCCGCCGCGGTAAACCCGATCGATTTCAAAATCAGAAACGGGGAGTTCAAGCGCATTCTGCCTTATCGCTTGCCGGCGGTTTTGGGCCATGATGTGGCTGGAGTCGTGGTGCGAGCTGGATCTCGAGTGCGGCGATTCAAAACCGGCGACGAGGTCTATGCGCGCCCGGCTGACGGCCGAATCGGCGCGTTCGCGGAATTTATCTCGATCAAAGAAGCTGACGTGGCGATGAAGCCGTCGACTCTCACCATGCAGGAAGCGGCTTCAATTCCGCTTGTCGGGTTGGCCGCCTGGCAGGCGCTGTTCGAGAAAGCAAATCTCAAAAGCGGACAAAAAGTTCTGATCCACGCCGGCGCCGGTGGCGTGGGAAGCATGGCAATTCAGCTGGCCAGGCACTTCGGTGCGACGGTAGCCACGACATCGAGCTCGGCAAATCTGGAGCTGGTGAAGCGCCTCGGCGCGCACATCGCGATCGACTACAAGAAAGAGGAGTTCGAAAGCGTCCTACATGGCTACGACGTGGTTCTCAACAGTCTGGGCGGCGACACTCTCAACAAATCTGTCGGCGTTCTTAAGCCCGGAGGAGTTCTGATCTCGATCTCGGGTCCGCCCGATGCCGATTTCGCCGAGCAGATAGGAGCATCGTGGGTGTTGAAGCTCGCAATGCGCTTCTTGAGTTTTCGAATCAGGAGAAAGGCAAAGCGTCGCGGCGTCACGTATCGCTTTTTGTTCATGAGAGCGAGTGGAGACCAATTGCGCGAGCTCGCTTCTCTCTTCGATGCCGGCGTCCTGCGCCCCGTTATCGATCGGGTATTTCCATTCGAGGAAATCAAAGACGCGATGTCTTACGTCGAAACAGGACGTACAAAAGGGAAGGTTGTCATCTCGCTGAAATGAGACCAGGAAAAGTCTGGCGTGAACAGCCTTACGGGCGCCCTCGATTATCGAGGCGCTACAGGCGCGCCTGCCTCGGTGCGACCGGCTATCATCGCGTCAATGGAGTATCTGCCAGCTCCCGTGAAGAACAATGCGATGGCCGCGCCGAGGAGCAGGAACTCGAGCTCGAATTTCGAGAAACCGTTCTTCAGCTGCACGAGGAAAATTGCGCCCAGCATGTCGAGCACGAACGCCAGGGCGAGCGGTCGCGTCAGAAAGCCCACAATTATGGCAACGGCGCCGAAGACTTCGAGCAATGTGATCAGTGTTGCCATCACGCTTGGCAGTGGAACCCCGACCTGACCGAAGAAGCCGGTGACGCCGCCGATTCCCATCTTGAACAGTTTCTGATAGCCGTGATCGAGGAACACTGCACCGGCTGCGATTCTGAGCACGGCGAGACCGACGCTTACCTGATTCGGAGACGGAGAGCGAAAGAGCTTCATCGAATGATCCTCATTTGATTAAGCGGGAAGGCTGATCGCTGAATTCTATCAACATCGTCGACAAACGTCGTCAGCGATCGATCACCAGGCGGAAATGACCCGCGCAATCCGACCGGGTGACACCACATTTTCGTAAAGAGTTAACATGTTGGTATCGGAGTAGCCAATGAAAGCAGTACGCGTTCTACGATACGGTCCGCCGAGTGTTCTCCAGATCGATGATGTGCCACGACCTTCGCCGGCGCGGGGCCAATTGCTTGTCCGGATGGAAGCGGCAGGCGTCGGCTATTGGGACGCTCTCTTTCGCGAGGGCAAATCCATACTCGAACCGCTTCCGATCATCCTCGGCTCGGACATATCTGGAACTGTCGAAGCACTGGGACCGGAAGTCTCCGGATACAAGCCAGGCGATGAAGTCTACGGCTCGACAAACCCGCAATTCAGTGGCGGCCAGGCGGAATATGCTGTTCCAATCGCCGGGATGATTGCGCGAAAACCAAGGACTTTGAATTTCATCGAGGCCGCTTCAGTTCCAGTCGTGGCCGTGACTGCGTGGCAGATGCTTTTCGAGTACGCAGATGCAGTCGCCGGACAAACAGTGCTCATCCACGGAGCCGCGGGGAGCGTTGGTGCCTATGCGGTGCAACTCGCCAGGCAAGCTGGCCTTCATATAGTGGCGACCGCCGGCACCAAGGATCTCGACTACGCGCGCGGTCTAGGTGCCGAGAGAGTCATTGACTACAGGAAGGAGAAGTTCGAGGAGTTGGTGACTGGCGCTGATGTGGTGCTCGATACGGTCGGCGGCGCAACGCAGGAGAAGTCGCTGCGAGTGCTCAAGCCGGGTGGAATCATAGTCTCGATCGTGTCAGC
>DASUZC010000178.1:0-13351 GCA_036377095.1 Gemmatimonadaceae bacterium | reverse complement strand
CGGCGCGACGATGAGATAACGAATGATCCATATCTGGGGCCGCTGCAGCGGGGCGAGCAGGAAATCGATGAGTCCGTAACTGCCGTAGAGGAGGATCCCGACAACGAGCGCGAGACGAACCTGGACCAGTGTGCGCGCGTGATACTCGTCCGCGAACTCGCGCTCCAGATCCTTGTCGTCGAAGCGGAGCGTGACCGGATGCATGCGTACCCCGATGTCGACATCGAGCGCATTATCCCCGCGCAACCAGTCGTCGCGCAGCGCCGTCAATGGTCCGACCTGAGTTGCAATGGTCTGGACCGGCCGGCTTAGATCGATTCTCAGTGAATCAGTTGTGCGATCGACGGTAAGGGGACTCATCCATCCTTGGGACTGGGGTTCGGGCCGCCAAAGAATGTGGATCGGCGCCGCCAGTCGCAACCTGAAGCACAGGGCTCTTCAGGCAAACAATGCCAGCGCGCTAGGGTCGATACTTTTTTCGCGCCCAGTATATGAGAACCACCGGGACGACGATGATCGCCGCCAGGCCAATGAACGCCTTGATCAGCCGCATCATCTGACCGGTCGGACTTCGGCGCACCTGTTCAACCAGTGCGATTGCCGCGCGAATTGTCGCAACGACGTTCGGAATAGCCGCGCTGATGGTTGTCACTACCTTATAGTATGTGCGGTCACTGCTGCTCCGGCCGCGGTGCCAATCGCATCCCAGGTCAGATCACGCACGCTGAAGATGTTGCCCGGCACTCGCATGTCGTGAATCTCCCGCCCGAAGCCGGCCGCCATCGTGATGCCGATCCCGCCCGCCATCGCTGACTTGTGGTTGGCACCCGCCGCCTGCAATGCGCTATAAGAGATGCTGTTGATGAATGCGGAAAGGAAGAAATGTTTGAGCTTGTCGATGCCGAACCACGCGTCGGGATGCGGGGGGCGACTCACAGTTTGCGCGCGTGCAACCGTCGCGCCCGCGGTAAGCAGCACCATCCCCACCGCGAAGGCATTCCACTGACGAAGTCTCACCGGCGCCGAAGCTCGATCTCGCCCGCCGGAATTCCCGCCGGATCACGACCAACAAGCCGCGGGAACAGCCAGACCGCATAGCGCCCGTCCGGTAGCGAATCGGCGAGCACGTCCATCGCCCGGAACCCAATGAAGCGCGATGTAACCGACGCCTTCGCGGGCAGCGTTGCCACCAGCTCAAACGGCACGCACCCGGGCGGCTGAAAATTCCTCCGCATCTGCCTGATCGAGTCCATCACCGCATAGTCCCACGTGCCGCGATAGGCTCCAGCGACGCCGGATACCAGCGTCAGCTTCACCGTATTGCGTGGCGGGCATGGTGCGAACGCGATTCCTCGCTCGCGCTTGAGCTCGTTGACGACCGTGATTTTCGTGATGATGGAATCGCCGGTGCGCTCGACAACGCCGACGAAACGGGTGCCAACCGGTGGATTGACACCCGGCCCCCCCAGGTGACAGGCCAGTGCACCTGCACACACGACTCCCAGTCCCCACAGCGACTTCATTCGCGTCTCAGCTCCTTACGGCGCTCAGGAAAGTATTCGTCAAGAAATGAGATCAGCGCCTCCTCTTCCGGTGCATGCCCCACGCCATTGTCGGAATGCGAGAGATGCCTGGGCAGCGATATAGTCGTCCCGCTCCGCAAATACTTCATCACGACGACGGGGTGCACGTACGATTTCCTGCAGATCGCCGGCGTGTTGCCGAGCTCCGCCGCAACGAGACGAACCGCAGTGACGACGTTCTTCTTGCGCTCCGTCTGACTCTTTCCTTTCCCCAGCTCGGCGAGCACCGTTGCCGTACGCAGCGTTCCACCCCACGTGCGGAAATCCTTGGCCGTGTAGGGGAAATCGGCGATCCGCTCGATGTACTCATTCACGTCACCTGAGTCGACGTTCTCCCACTTTCCATTCTCCTGATACCGAAACAGACGCGGCCCCGGAGTTTTTAGCAACGCCGCCACAAAGCGGGCAAGATCCTTAGCGACGACGACGTTTCGTTGGGTGATCGAACGCTTGCCCTTGTACTCGAATTCGACCGTATCGCCTAGCACTGTGACGTGCGATTTCCGCATCGTCGTGATGCCGAAGGTGTTGTTTTCCTTCTGGTATCGCTCACTCCCTACTCTAAAGAATCCGTGCCCAATCAATCGCACGATGCCGGCGCACACTTTGTCCTTGTCGAGTCCGCGGCGGCGGAAGTCGCGATTGATGCGTGCGCGCAGTCGCGGTAGATCGCGCGCCATCTGCCGCACCCGATAGTATTTCCGCAGCTCGCCCTTTTCGACGGCGCGGGGATGATACTTGTATTGCTTGCGACCGCGCGCATCGAACCCCCACACCTGAATTGCCGACCGCGGGTTGGTCGAGACGTGGACGTCGCGCCAGGCAGGTGGGATCCGCAGCGCGTCGATTCGGTCGAGCTGTGCGCGATCCTTGACCGGCGCCCCCGCCGCCGATCTGTACCTGAAGCCTCTCGTCTTGGATCCTTCGCGTACGATCCACTTCTGCGCCATTAACTCCGCACCGCCAGAAAACTTTCGACTTAAATTTGAGCGGTTGTCTCACCGCCGAAGATGCCGGCAAATCTACCTACTAGCCCATCTCCATGCCCTTCGAATTTCTGACGCTGGAGGTCGCCGACCGCGTCGCTACTCTAACCATCAATCGTCCCGACAAGCTCAACGCGCTCAACGACGCAACCATCGCCGAGCTCGGCCACGCCATCGATCAGATCCGCGTAGATGATGCAATCGGAGGCGCAATCCTCACCGGCGCCGGCCGCGCCTTCGTCGCCGGCGCGGACATCTCGGAGCTATCCGGACAGTCTCCCGTACTTGGCAAAGCACGTGCGCGAGCCGGTCAGGATGTCTTTCGCAGATTCGAGACCTGTCCCAAGCCAGTTATCGCCGCCGTCAACGGCTTTGCACTCGGCGGCGGCTGCGAGCTGGCGATGGCGTGTCACGTTCGTATCGCATCGGAGACCGCGAAGTTCGGTCAACCCGAGAGCAAACTCGGTATTCTCCCCGGGTACGGAGGCAGCCAGCGGTTGCCGCGGCTCGTCGGCAAAGGACGGGCGATGCAGCTGCTGATGACGGGCGAGATGATCGACGCATCCGAGGCCTATCGTATCGGACTCGTCAACAAAGTCGTTCCGCCGGCACAGCTGCTGGAAGAAGCGCGCAACATGCTGAAGACGATCCTCGCCAACGGGCCGCTCGCGGTTGCGCTCTGCATCGAGGCGATCGATCGCGGATTGGAGATGTCGCTCGATGAAGGTCTGATCCTGGAAGCCAATCACTTCGGCCTTCTCGCTGCCACTGAAGACATGAGGGAAGGCATGCGCGCCTTTCTCGACAAGCGCACACCCAACTTCAAGGGCAAGTGACCACGGCGACGGAAGAAGCAGCTATCGAAAGCGAAACGAGCGCTGAGGAAACCCGGATCAGGCTGAACCACGTCTCGATTCGCGATTTCCGCAATCTCGAGCGCGTCGATCTGGATCTGCCGCCCGAGGGAGCCGTCATCGTCGGCGACAACGGTCACGGCAAAACCAATTTGCTCGAAGCGATCTACTATCTGCAGATCATGCGCTCCTTCCGCGACGCGCGAGATCAGGATCTCACGCGCTTTGACACGGCTGGTTTCCACCTCGCAGCACACGCGCACACCCCAAGCCCGCACGACATCGCCATTGGGTTCGATCGAGCCGCCAAGCGTAAGAAAGTCTCAATCGACGGCGGTGAATCGAGAAGACTGAGCGACGCACTGGGTGCGCTGCCATCTGTAATGTTCTCCCCGCGCGACGTAGATCTGGTGAGCGGATCACCAGCCGAGCGCCGCCGCTATCTCGATCTCGTCCTCGCGCTAACCGATCGCAGATACCTGCATGCGCTCCAGCATTACCGCGCCAACCTCGCGCGCCGGAATGCCGCTTTGCGCATGGCCGGTCGCCGCGGCTCGGCCAATGAACAGGAGGTCGCCGTCTGGGAACCGGCGCTCGCCGAACACGGATCAGTGCTGATCGAGACGCGTGCACGCTGGGTAGAACAGCACGCCAGTGAATTCTCGCAGCTTGCCAACAGGATCGGTGAGCATGGCGACGCGCAAATGCACTATGCGTCGCCGTTTGCCGACGCGGAGGCGAGGCACGATGTGCTGCTTGCCGCCTTTGATGAGAAACGAGCGCTGGACCTGCGTCGTGGAATAACGCACGTCGGTCCACACCGCGATGATCTGGAGATCACGCTCGACGGGCGAGATCTCAGATTGTTCGGGTCAGCTGGCCAGCAGCGGTCTGCGGCAATCGCTCTCAGGATGCTCGAGGCCGCGACGTTGCGCGCGCACGCCGGGGCCGAGCCGCTGCTACTGCTCGACGACCCATTCGCGGAGCTGGACATCCATCGCACCGGGAAGATCCTGGTGATGCTCGAGGAGCGGGGGCTTGGGCAGACGATTCTCGTCGTCCCGCGCGAGTCGGATATTCCGGCGGGGCTAATGCGTCTCGATCGATTGACAATCCACAATGGCGAGTTGAAGCCACTGCTGCCGCCACACATCGCGCAGTTGGAAGCGGAACACAAGATGTGAGCAGCAGACCTCGTACTAACCGTTGTTACGGTTGGACCGCAATTTTAGTGAGAAGGGGAGGACTACTTTGAGGATTGAGGCGTTCGGACCAACTGCATTGCTGATTGCTGACTAATTGAGGAGTTCGGACAAAATCGGCGCGCCAGTCCGAAGCTGTCCGTTTTCCTCAATTAGTCCGAACTCCGGACTGGGCGTTAGTCCGAACCCCTCAATCCTCCTCAAACCGTAACCAATCGGAGGCTCGATGTCCGACAGAAAGAACGAGCACGATTATAAAGCCCGGCTGATCTGGGACGGCAACCTCGGCGATGGGACATCGACTTACGCCGGGTATGGTCGAAAGTATCGCGTCCAGTTCGACGGAAAACCGGAGCTGAAAGGCAGCGCCGACCCGATGTTCCGCGGCGATCGCGATACGTACAATCCTGAAGACCTCTTCGTTGCCTCGCTCTCCGCCTGCCATCTGCTCTCTTATCTCGCCCTCTGCGCTCGCAGCAAGATCAACGTCGTCGCCTACGAGGACGACGCCAGCGGCATCCTCAAACTCCGTCCAGACGGCGGCGGCAGCTTCGAGAGCGTGACGTTGCGCCCGGTGGTCACCATCACACCCGACAGCGACGAACGGCGTGCGTTGGAGCTGCACGAAAACGCGCACGACCTCTGCTTCATCGCGGCATCGGTATCGATCCCCGTCCAGCACGAGCCGCAGATCAAAATCGCAGAGTCCTCACGCACCGCACAGAAGTCCGCTGAGTCGGAGGCTCGTCCCTGACGTAACACGATGCACGCGTCTTCCAGTCTTCTACATCAATCAGTCGATCGAGCCGCCCGCATCGTCGCCCTCGATCTGCTCGAGGAGGCCGCAAAGCAGCGCGGTCGCCTTGGCAACAAACGCAACACCGAGGCGCTGCATGACTTTCGCGTGGCGGTGCGGCGCCTGAGGAGCTGGTTGCGCGCGTTCGATGAGTGGCTCGACGACAGCCTCCCACGTCAGGCTCCACGGCGGCTGAAGAAGGCGGCGCGTGCAACCAACGCCAGTCGAGACGCCGATGTGCGACTGGTCTGGTTGCGCGAGCAGCGACCGACGATGAATACCAACGAGCGGCCTGGCTTGAACTGGATGCTGAAACGGATCAGCGAACACCGCGCCGAGTCGTTCAAGGCCGATGTCAAGAAAGGAGCGCGAGCCTTCGACAAGGCAAATCGCCAGCTCGATCAGGGGTTGCGTGAGTACCGCGTTCGCATCGACAAAGCCAACGAGGATTCAGCCCAATTGTTCGATGCGGTGCTGGGTGGACTGATGCGTGATCAAACTACCGATCTCTCGCGCCGGCTCAGTGCGGTACACACGATCAGCAACGCGAGACAGATTCACGCGGCTCGCATCTCGGCGAAGCGTCTGCGTTATCTCATCGATCCAGTCGCTGACCTCGTCCCCGGTGTGAAAGAGCTCGTCGACGAGCTCGGCAAGTTGCAGGACGCGCTCGGTGACTCCCACGACGCTTCACTCTTTGCCGAGGAGCTGCAGAAGATTTCTGCGAACGACGCCGACGATACCCGCCTTGCGCCTGGTCTGGTCGCGCTAAGCCAACGACTCCAGACCCACACGGAAAAAGTATTTTCTGAAGTAAAGCGCTGGCTCGACGGCGATGCCCGGCAACTGCTGGATCGTGTCTATATCATCGCCGACGCGCTCGCCCCGGCACGCCTTCGCAGGCTGGAGCTCGTGCGCGAGAACTCGACGGCTTGATCTTTCTCGCCTACATCTTCGCGATCCCCCTCGCCTACGTGGCGACTCTCGCGGTGCTTCTGGCCAAGCGAGATGCGCGAGGTATCGCATTTAGTCTGGCTTTCGGCATCGCCTCGGCGTTGACCCTCGCCTGGTCGATCACCCAGTCACGCGGATCGACTGCCGGCATCGGTTTTTTGTTTCTCCCCCTGGTGGCAGCTGTTGCTGGATTCCTTGCCCTGGCGTTCGGGCGCTGGCGCAGTTCCGACAACGCACCTCTCAAGGTCATCGCGTGGGTTTGCCTCACCGGTGCTCTTTTTCTGGTGATCGTAAACGTGGTTCAAGGAACCCGCACGAAGGACCAGAATCAAATCCGCGACGATCAGCAGGAGAAGTTCACCGCCGAGATCTCCCATGATCGAGAAGAGATCGCCGCCGCACTGCAGGCGAATCCCGGGCGCCAGCGCATCTGGCTCGACAGCGCAATCCACGCCAACATCACTGATCGGGCGTTCCTGCTGGCGGCGTTGCCCAACGATTCCGTCTCGCCGGATGTACTTGACACCCTCGCCAATGGCAGGGATCTCGGTGTCACTCTCGAAGCAGTACGGAATCCGAATACGCGACCGGAGACGCTAGCGCGCGTATATCGCACCGCGTCCTATCCCGACTACTTCTTCCAGGCGCTGGCCGCGCACCGGAACACACCGCCCGAAATCCTCCGTGAGCTGTACACTCGTCCGCGCACCATCACCGGGCTCGACATCTGGTTCGCCGGCAATCCGTCGACTCCTAAACCGATACTCGCCGACATTGCGCGCAAAACGACCGACCGCAACGTCGTCACGGCACTGCTGGAGAACGATTCGCTCGATTGCGGCACAATAACTCAGCTGAGCGTGAATCTGATGAAGGTTCAGAATCGGGATGCCGACAACCCAAGCGTGGCCCGTCTGAACGAGCGGCTGCCGACAGTGTGCAAGAATACCACGCCATGACCGCGCGACGACACGCTCGGCGCACAAAAACTGCTCAACCAACTCCGGTATTGAGCGCGCGCACAGCGAGGTATTCCGCCTGATCGAGGAATCTGCCAAACACCGCGACTCCGTCGTCGAGGGGTAGCGGATCGCCAAACTCGGATGCCTTGCGGATCGCGCGCTCGACTTCTTCGCGCACGATCATGAACTCGCGGCGCAGCGCCGATTCCGTCCAACCCAATCGCTGCCGCTGCGCGCCGTGCCGCTCCGAGATCAGGCGCTGAATCTCCACTGCGTCTGCGAGTGTGCCTGATGCAGATCCCCTGGCTTCCTCGATTAGGATGAGCGCCGATGCAATGTCGGCAAGCAGCGCTCCCAGATGATCTGCCAGCTGCGAGAATTTAAGTCCAGCGACCATCGTCAGATTCTGATCGCAGAACATCCGCTGGACTACTGTCTCGACGATTTCCTCCGCCGATTGCGCCACGACGCGGCCGATCTTGCCGAGGCCTTCGACCTCGCGTTCTACCGTGACAGTTTCCCCGGCGATTGGCGCTGACGTCTCGACATCCTTCGCCGTGAGGTCGGCCGGCAGCCAAAGCGTAAACGTCGAGCCCTTCCCCACCTCGCTGTTCACCGTGAGATCACCGCCCATCAATCTCGCCAGTCGCCGACTGATGGTGAGACCGAGCCCGGTGCCTTCGCGTGAGCGGGAATGTCCCGACTCGGCCTGCACGAAGGGATCGAAAATCGACAACAGCTTTTCTTGCGGAATGCCACTTCCTGTGTCGCTCACCCGGAAGCTCACATACGATCTCTTCGGCTGTAACTTTGTGTCTCGGTCGGGCGTGTGTGATTGCTGGACTGCGAGGGTGATCGTCCCTCCCGGCTCCGTGAACTTCACCGCGTTCGACAAAAGATTCACCAGAATCTGTCGCGCACGCTCGTCGTCGCCGCGGTAGATGGGAGCCGGCTCTGGCATCGTCCCCAGACGAAGCTCCAGATTCCGCGTCGCCGCCTGGGGCTGAATCAGCGCGAGTGCCGCTCCCACTGTCCCGGCTGCCGATGCGGGACCCGAGCTAACCTGCAGACGCCCTGCTTCGACTTTGGCAAGATCCAGTATGTCATTGACCAGCGACAGGAGATGAGTCGCACTTACCCGGATGCGTCCGATCTGATCACGCATCTTTTCGGTGATTGGTCCCGAGATACCAAGTTCTATCAGCTCGGAGTAACCGAGGACCGCGTTAAGAGGCGTGCGCAGCTCGTGGGACATTATCGCCAGAAACTCAGACTTGGCTTTGCTCGCCGCTTCGGCTTCGAGCCTGGCTTCGCGCTCGTATGCTAGCTGTTGCGCCCGCTCCTGTGCCTGTTTTCGATCTGTGATATCGCGCAGAGAGACGAGCTGTACCCGCTCGTCGTCCCACTCGGTGTCGACCACGCGCAGCTCAGCGTAGACGACGCCGCCACCCCTTCGTTGAACGATGTCGATTTCCGTCGTCTCACCGACGACAACCGGAAACCCAAACGCAGTGCCCACGAGATCGTCGGCCGACCGATCGAACAACTTTTCGGCGGCCGGGTTGGCGAATCGAATTGCCCCGTGACTATCGACTATGACGATGCCATCCGGCAGCCGCTCGATTATGGCCCGTAGACTCGGTCCTTGGCTTGTTCTTCGCTCAGTCTCGGCAATCATCGCGATCCGGACCCATCCTTGGAGCGGTGAACCGGTTATAGTACAGCTTGGGGCAAAGGCCCTCGTGCGGGGTGATTCTTGCTCTACTATTGCAACCGTCGGGCCCAGCCAGTTCAGGTTGTCCCGGTTCGCGGCCATTCCTCTGCCTTCCTCTGAGCAGGATGGAGGGACTACTGTCCAAATACTTGCTGACGCTCTACGTCACCGGCAACAGCCCGCGCACCAAGGTCGCCATCGACAACCTGAATCGAATCTGCAGCCAGGAGCTCGAAGGTCGTTATGAGCTCGAGATTATCGACGTATTAGAGAATCCTCAGCGAGCCGAGGATGAGCGGATTCTCGCAACACCCACTCTGATCAAGCAACTGCCGCCGCCGCTGCGACGCGTAATCGGCGATTTATCCGACAAAGAGAAAGTCCTGCTCGGCCTCGAGGTGAGGCCAGCTCCGAACGCTTCTGCCCAAACCCGTCCTGAGGCGAAATGACGACCACCGATCATCCCGCGGTCGAGAAGCTTCGTACCGGCATCTCAAGTCTGGACATCATCGCCAAAGGCGGCCTGCCGAAAAACCGAACCACGCTTATCTCAGGCACCGCCGGTAGCGGTAAAACCGTTTTCGCGGTGCAGTTTCTCGCCGCGGGAATTGCCAACGGCGAACCGGGCGTCTTCGTGACGTTCGAGGAGGCAGCAGCCGACATTCGCGCCAACATGCGCAGCTTCGGGTGGGATCTCGCCCAGTGGGAGGAAGAAGGCAAGCTGGCTTTCGTGGATGCGTCGCCGGATCCGCATATCGAAACCTTCGAAGCGGGCGCGTTCGATCTCGGGGCGCTCCTCGCCCGCGTTGAGAACGCGGTCAAGAAAGTGAAGGCAACGCGAGTGTCGGTTGATTCACTCGGTGCCGTGTTCTCGCAGTTCTCCGATCAGGCGATGGTGCGGGGCGAGCTGTTCAGAATCGCAACGGCGCTAAAGGCGATGGGAGTCACTGCGGTTCTGACAGCTGAGCGTACGGAGGATCACGGGCCGGTCGCACGCTTTGGCGTCGAGGAGTTCATTGCTGATAACGTCATGATCCTGCGTAACCTTCTGGAAGACGAAACTCGTCGTCGCACGATCGAGATTCTCAAATTCCGCGGCTGCGATCATCAGAAGGGTGAGTTTCCGTTCACTATCGTTCCGAAGGGCGGCGTGATCGTCATCCCGCTCTCGGCGATGCAACTGAGTATGCGCTCTTCAAACATCAGGATTTCGTCGGGCAACAAGGATCTCGACGAGATGTGTGGCGGCGGATTTTTCCGTGACTCGGTAACGCTGGTGTCAGGTGCGACCGGTACTGGGAAAACGTTGACCGTCACACAGTTCCTCCAGGGCGGCGCGGCGAACGGCGAGAAATGTCTACTGCTCGCGTTCGAGGAAAGTCGCGATCAGCTGGTGCGCAATGCGACAGGTTGGGGATTCGATTTCGAGAAGATGGAGCGCGACGGGATGCTGCGCGTCGTCTGCGATTATCCCGACCTGTCCGGTCTGGAGGACTGGCTGGTGACCATCCAGCAGATTATCACCGAGTTCAAGCCACGCCGTGTCGCGCTCGACAGCCTGTCCGCCCTCGAGAATGTCGGAACCCTCAAAGCATTCCGCGAATTCGTGATCGGCCTCACGTCATTCATCAAGCACCAGGAGATCACGGGCATGTTCACGTCGACGACCGGCTCGCTGATGGGCGGCGATTCAATTACCGAGTCGAACATATCTACGCTGACCGATTCGATCGTTCTGCTGCGCTATGTCGAGATGTTCGGCGAGATGAAGCGCGGGTTGACGGTTTTGAAGATGAGGGGATCGGCGCACGACAAAGCCATCCGTGAGTTCACCATTGGCAAAGGTGGGATGCAGATGGGCCGTCCGTTCCGCAACGTCACCGGCATCATTGGCGGCGCGCCGATGCACGTCAATCCGGGCGATGTCGAGCGCGTCTGGACGCAGTACGACAAGGCGATCGACCGTCGCCGGCCGGAGAGTATCTCGGGAACCTGAGCGCAGTTGGCCTAAGTGTCTTAATTTTCCGGTATGGTGCTCGACCTCTTCAAGTCGCGGCGTCGCTCCAGATTGCGCGATCGTCCCGCGCCAAAGGCGTGGCGGCAGATCCTCGAAGCCAATCTGCCCGTCTTCAGCCGACTCACCGCGGAAGACCAGACCGAGCTGCTCGGTCACATGCAGGTATTCCTCGCCGAGAAGCACTTCGAGGGCTGTGGTGGTCTGACGCTCACCGACGAGATGCGCGTCACGATTGCGGGACAGGCTTGTCTGCTGTTGCTGCATCGCGACACGGATTATTACCCCGAGCTAACCACTATCCTCGTTTATCCGACCGAGTACATCGCCGACGAAGAGCGGCCCATCGGCGGCGGAATCTGGGAAGAAGGCGGCGAGCATCGCCTCGGTCACACCGGGCAGCGACTGAGCGCGCTGGTGCTGGCGTGGGACGCGGTGCGCCATGGTGCTGCCGATTCGCACGACGGCGTCAACCTCGTCCTGCACGAATTCGCGCACCAGCTGGATTTCGAGAACCGGAGCAGCGACGGTACGCCGGCGCTTGCCACGCCGAGCGCGTATCGCGCGTGGGCGCGCGTGATGAGCCACGAGTTCGACGCGCTGCGTGACGCGGTGGAAGCCGGCGACGATACGTTCCTCGACGATTACGGCGCGACAAATCCCGCCGAATTCTTCGCCGTGATCACGGAAGCCTTTTTCGAGCGGCCGCGCGCGCTGCGCAGAAATCATCCAGCGCTGTTCATGCAGCTGGAGCGCTTCTATCAGCAGGATCCAACGTCCTATTCGCTCGAGCCGATCGGGGCCTATTGAACGATTCAGCGCT
The DNA here is from genome assembly GCA_036377095.1 of Gemmatimonadaceae bacterium. Taxonomy (GTDB): domain Bacteria; phylum Gemmatimonadota; class Gemmatimonadetes; order Gemmatimonadales; family Gemmatimonadaceae; genus UBA4720. The sequence goes on along the minus strand of DASUZC010000178.1, from coordinate 1,463 downwards.
GTGATCCACACCATTCTGTGGCGCGGTATCGAAAAGCCCGGCCACGATTACTGCAGGCTCATCGAGTCTGCAACGGGCGCGCGAATCGCGGGCCTGGCGCTGATGTCTCACGGGGACCTGCCTGCCTACATCGGCTACGACGTCGAGTGTGATGTCGCCTGGCACACGTTAAGGTGCACGATCAAGGCGTCAGTGGGAGAGGAGCACCTCGATCTCGACATCCGCCGCCAGGGCAAACAGTGGATGATGAACGGGATGGCAGTCGGTGAAGTCGAGGGCGCCGAAGACATCGACCTCGGCTTCACTCCCGCGACGAACCTGTTGCCAATCCGCCGGCTTGGGCTCAAGACGGGCGAGCGTGCTGACGTGCGGGCGGCATGGGTTCGTTTCCCCGAGTTCACGCTGGAGCTGCTCGAGCAGCGTTACACCCGACTTGGCGACAACACGTACCGATATGAGAGCGGGAAGGACTTTCGCCGCGATCTCAAAGTCGATGTTAGCGGGATCGTGCTTGACTATCCCGACTTCTGGGTAGCGGAGTCACACGCAGCCACGAAATCAGAGTGAGAGCGGGAAGCGCGAAGCGGGAAGCGGGAAGCGGGAAGCGGGAACGCCTAGCGACCAGCCTGCTGTCCGCAAGTCCCACCACCTGGCAGCTCCGGGGACGGCTCACGCATCAGCGCTTCGATCTCGTTGATCTCACGCGGCGCGCCGCGCGATAGCCACTCGAGACCGTTTTCCGTCAGCGCGTAATCATCCTCGATGCGCACACCAATCCACTTGTACTTCTCCAGCGCCGGTGCGATGTGCGCGCGGAATGCGCGATTGCGTGGAGTGTCGGGCAACATCGCGATGTAATCGGGCGCGACGTAAATGCCCGGCTCGACGGTGAAGACGTCGCCGATCTTGAACTGATTGCCCTCGTCGTAGTACTGAGCCGGATCATGCACTTCTAGCCCAATTCCGTGGCCACCGAATCCGTGAAGCGCGTAGAGCATCATCTGGGGGCAACCGCTGGCTGCGCAGGGCATTCCCGGGAACCCGTCGAAGGTCGCCGTGGCGGAATCGATCAGCCCGAGACGAGTAAGTCCCTTTCCGACTACTGCCTTCCCCGAATCATTGGCGACGAGCATGCTGATCCCGTTTTTGATCTGCCGTACGAACGCTTCCTGCGCGTCGCGCACGATCTGATAGATGTCGCGCTGGGCAGGCGTGAATTTCCCGTTGATCGGAAAAGTCCTGGTCACATCCGCTGAGTAGTGATTGTATGAAGTGGCGGCGTCGATCAGAATGAGATCGCCGTCGTGCAAGGTGTCGTTATCCTCCATGTAGTGCAGCGTGTTGGCGTTCTTGCCGGATGCGACGATGCTGCCGTAGCCGGGCCGATCACCGCCGAGCCGGCGGAAGGTGCCGTCGAGCAGCGCCTGGATCTCGTTCTCGGTGCAGCCCGGTGCAGCCGCCTT
>DASUZC010000177.1:0-23643 GCA_036377095.1 Gemmatimonadaceae bacterium | reverse complement strand
AAAGCCAAAAATCTTCAGGGAGACCCAGCATGCGTTTCGCCACCCGTGCGCTCGCACTTCTCGCGTTAATCAGCGGTTCGGCTGCTGCCCAGAGCGCCGTTCCAATGCAGACGAAGCCGCTCGATCCGGCAAACCTCGACCGTTCCGCTTCAGCGTGTACCGACTTTTACCAGTTCGCCAACGGCGGCTGGACGAAGAGTCATCCGGTCCCGCCCGCCTACTCGGTTTGGGGCAGTTTCGCGGAGCTGTCGGAAAACAATCAGAGCAACTTGCTGACGATTCTGCGCAACGCGGCGGCGAGCGGGGATAAGCAGGCGAACGCGGACCTGGATAAGCTCGCCACCTATTACTCGTCGTGCATGGATTCAGCTGCTACCGAGCGCGCCGGCTATCAGCCGATTCAATCCGAGCTCGATCGCGTCGCCGCCATCAGCAACCGCGCCCAGCTCGAGGCAGAAGTCGCTCGGCTCCATTCACAGGGAATTTCTGCCGTTTTCGGATTCGGCGCGCAGCAGGACGCCAAGAACAGCACGCAGGTGATCGCCGGAATTCGCCAGGGCGGTCTGTCACTGCCAGATCGCGATTACTACCTGAATCAGGAAAAACGCTACGCCGACATTCGCGCCAATTACACTGATCACGTCGCGAAAATGTTCCAGCTGGTCGGCGAGAGCGATGCACAGGCAGCCGCGGATGCGCAACGTGTAATCGCGCTGGAGACGTCGCTCGCCAGGCCGGCGAGATCGCGCGTGGAGCTGCGCGATCCAAATCGGAATTACAACAGAATGACCGCCGCCGAGCTGGCGCAGCTGGCTCCGGGCTTCGGCTGGCCGCGCTTCTTTACCGGCGAAGGTCGCGCCGACATCTCGACGATCAACGTTCAGAATCCGGAGTTCGTCAAAGCAGTCGACAGCCTGATGGCGTCCGTGCCGCTCCAGGACTGGAAGGCTTACCTGCGTTGGAGAATTCTCGACACCGCAGCGCCCACTCTCAGCTCCTCATTCGTGAACGAGGATTTCCGATTCGGCAGCACGCTGAGCGGCGCGAAGGAGCAGCTGCCTCGTGACAAGCGTTGCACCCGCGCAACCGATCTGGGTCTGCGCGATGCACTGGGCCAAGCCTACGTCGCTCAGTATTTCACGCCGCAGGCAAAGGCCCGCGCACTCGAGATGGTGACCAATCTCCAGTCCGTCTTCAACGAGCGATTGGGGACGCGTGACTGGATGAGTGACTCGACCAAGACGATGGCTGCTGGCAAGCTGGCGGCGTTCAACAAGAAGATCGGCTACCCCGACAAGTGGCGCGATTATTCGACGCTCACAGTCAAGTCGGGCCCGTTCTACAACAACGCGCTGGCGGTGCGCGCTTACGAGCGGAAGCGAGATCTGGCGAAAATCGGTCAGCCGCTGGATCGGACTGACTGGGGAATGACTCCGCCGACGGTGAATGCGTACTACAATCCACAATTGAACGAGATTGTCTTCCCAGCCGGCATTATGCAGCCACCGTTCTTCGATCCGAAAGCGGACGACGCCGTGAATTACGGCGGCATGGGCGCAGTGATCGGGCACGAGATGACGCATGGCTTCGACGACCAGGGTGCGCAGTTCGACGCGCAGGGGAATCTGCGCAACTGGTGGACTGCCTCGGATCTGGACAAGTTCAAGAAGGGAACTGGCCTGGTCGCCTCTCAGTTTGATTCCTATACTGTTCTCGACTCAGTGCACGTCAACGGCAGATTGACGCTCGGCGAGAATCTGGCGGACTTGGGTGGACTTTCGATCGCTTATGCCGCTCTGGAAAAGGCACTCGCGCAGAAGGGTCGCCCACCGCTGATTGATGGCTTCACACCCGAGCAACGTTTCTTCCTGGCGTGGGCGCAGATCTGGAGATCGAATTCCACGCCCGAAGCGTTGCGCCTCCGTATCAATACGGATCCGCACTCGCCGGCGCGCTGGCGAACCAACGGGCCCCTTTCGAACATGCCCGAATTCGCAGCCGCATGGGGATGCAAACCGGGTGACCCGATGGTGCGACCAGATGCAGTCCGCCCGGTAATCTGGTAGCAATCTTACGGCAAGTGACGAGGCGTCGGCTCAACCGACGCCTCGTTCGTTTTTTTCTGTTGCAACCACTAAGTTGCAGTCATGACCGCGCGGAGTTTCTTCTACAAAGAGTCGGAAGGGATTCGTGTCACTGTGCGCCCGGTTTACCTGCGCGATCACTCCGAGCCTTCCCAGAGTCATTACGTTTTCGCCTACTTCGTGCGCATCGAAAACGTCGGTAAGCTCGCCGCCCAGCTTCTGACTCGACGATGGCTGATTCACGACTCGGTCGGCGAAGGCGTCGACACCGAAGTGATTGGCGAGGGAGTGGTAGGTGAGCAGCCGACGATCCTGCCGGGCGCGGTCCACGAGTACCAGAGCTTTTGCATCCTGAAATCCGGCGAGGGCTGGATGGAGGGGCACTACGGCTTTTTGCGCCAGGACGGCACATCTTTCGAGGCGGCAATCCCGCGGTTCATACTCAGCGCCAGCGAATCGACGAGCCTTCCATCATAGGACACGCACGACTGTTGCCCTGGTCCCGGCCGTGAGCCGCATCTACGATCTCTCAGTCCCCATTCGGACCGGCGGCCTCGTGTATCCCGGAAATCCCGAGATCACCATCGAGCTGCAGCAGGCCGTCGCCAAAGGCGCCAGCGCCAACGTCTCGCTGATCAGATTCGGATCGCACACGGGTACTCATGCCGATGCATCACGACATTTCTTCGACGATGGTCAGCCGGTAGACAAGATTCCGCTCGAGCGTCTCATCGGTCCGGCAGTTCTGATCGCCTTTCCCGACGACGTGCGGTCTGTCACCGCTGAGCATCTCAAAGCAAAGAATCTGAAAGGACACAAACGGGTCCTGATCCGCACTCGCAATTCTGCTCTCCTATCGCAAACTGGGTTCGTCCCCGATTACACGTTCCTGGCGCCCGATGGCGCTCAGTACCTGGTCGACATCGGCGTCGAGTTGGTGGGCGTCGATTACCTGTCGATCGAGCAGTTCCACTCGGGGCACCATCGCACGCACCGTACGTTGCTGGAGCGGTCGGTTGTAATCATCGAGGGTCTCGATTTCTCCGTCCCGCAGGCCGGCGAATACCAGTTCATCTGCCTCCCGTTGAGACTGGAAGGTTGCGACGGCGCCCCCGCGCGCGCAGTGCTCATCGCATGACGGAGATCCAGCACGTCTTCTTCGACATTGGTGGTGTTCTCGGCTCCAATGGCTGGGACCGAGAGCAGCGCCACAGCGCGGTCGATCATTTCCGTCTCGACGAGGCGGACTTTCAGTGGCGCCACGAGGATGTCGTCGCCGAGTGGGAAGAGGGAAAGATCACGCTCGACGAGTATCTCGATATCGCTGTCTTCCACACGGACCGTGATTTTTCGAGGCAGGACTTTATCCAATTCATGTTTGCCCAGAGCGTGCCGCATACTGATACCATTGCCGTCGCCCAGGCACTCGCCAAGACGTCCAGGTTTCGCATGATGACGCTCAACAACGAGTCAGCGGATCTCAACAACTACCGTATTCAGACATTCGGGCTTCTTCCGATCTTCGATGCCTTCGTTTCGTCGTGCTACCTCGGCGTGCGAAAGCCATTCCGGCGATTTTACAACAGCGCGCTGGGTATCGCGCAGTGCGAGCCGGCAAAGTCACTGTTCATCGACGACCGTCAGCAGAATCTCACGCCGGCGAAAGCGATGGGCATGAACGTGATTCTTTTCAAATCGGCGCCGCAGTTGCGCGCCGACCTGGAACACTACCTGGAACTGCAACTTTCCGGAGCTTGAGCGATGCGCCTTGCCATGATTGGTCTCGGAAGAATGGGCGGCAACATGACGGAGCGGCTCGTGCGAGGCGGTCACGAGGTCGTTGCGTTCGATCGGAAGCCGCCAACAGTGGAGAAGTATGAGGCGCTCGGCGCAACGGGCGCGCATACCCTGCAGGAGGTAACCGCCAAGCTCAAGGCTCCGCGCATCGTCTGGATCATGGTCCCGGCCGGCAAGCCGGTCGATGAAACGATCGCTCAGATCTTACCAGGATTGTCAAAGGGCGACGTAATCATCGACGGCGGCAACTCGAACTTTCACGACACGATGCGCCGTGCTACCGAGCTGCAGCAGAAGGGGATTCACCTCGTCGATTCCGGCACCAGCGGCGGCATTTGGGGTCTGGCGAACGGCTATTGCCTGATGATTGGCGCCTCCCCCGAAGCGTTCGCACTCTGTGAGCCCATTTTTCGTACGCTCGCTCCCACCGATGGGTACGCTCACATGGGCCCACCCGGATCGGGGCACTACGTGAAGATGGTCCACAACGGCATCGAGTACGGCATGCTTCAGGCGTACGCCGAAGGTTACGAGATTCTCCATGCCTCGAAGGATTTCAGGCTCGACCTGCACAAAATTGCGGCGGTGTGGAATCACGGCAGCGTGGTACGGTCCTGGCTCAATGAGCTGGCGGAGGCCGCGCTGGCGAAGGACGCTGACCTGAAGGATTTGCGCGGCTATGTCGAAGACTCGGGCGAGGGACGGTGGACGGTTCAGGAAGCAATCGATCTCGATGTTCCGGCACCCGTCATTACCCTATCGCTCCTCACGAGACTCCGTTCGCGTCAGGCTGACTCGTTCTCCGCAAAAGTCATTGCGGCGCTGCGAAACGAATTCGGGGGACACGCGGTAAAGAAATCATGAAGACGCACCAGGCAGTACCACTCGTTCGCGCGCCGCGCCGTCGCGGCAGCCGTGACAAGGCCGATCCTTGCACGATGGTGATCTTCGGGGGCGCCGGAGATCTAACCAAGCGCAAGCTGATTCCCGCGATCTACTATCTCGCCGAGCAAAAGCTGCTGCCCGACAACTTCGCGCTGCTCGGTGTCGCGCGGGATCAGAACACGGATGATGGCTACCGCGCGATGATGCGTGAAGCAATGAGTCGTTCCGACGAGATCCATAAGGTAGACGACGCGGTGTGGCAGTGGTTGTGTTCGCGCACCTTCTACGCCGGCGGTGACTTCACGAAAGACGACGCCTACGCCAACATCGAGAAGCGGTTGAAGGAGATCGAGTCGCGATCGGAACAGCACGACCGCAATCGGCTGTTCTATCTGGCGATTCCTCCCAGCGTCTTCGAGACGACCCTCAAACATCTCTGCTCGAGCGGACTGGCATGGCGGACGCACTCGTACGAAGAACGTCCCTGGGTGCGCACCGTGATCGAGAAGCCGTTCGGCACCAGTCTCGAGTCGGCGATGGCGCTCAACAGACTCGTGCTCGATCAGTTCGGCGAGCACCAGATCTACCGCATCGATCACTACCTCGGCAAAGAGAGCGTCCAGAATATCCTCGTCTTCCGCTTTGCCAACTCGATCTTCGAGCCGCTCTGGAATCGACACTATGTGTCGCATGTGCAGATCACGGCTGCCGAATCGGTGGGAGTGGAAGGCCGTGGCAAGTACTACGAAGAAGCGGGCGTGTTGCGCGACATGTTTCAGAATCACTTGTTGCAGCTTCTGACGCTGGCCGGGATGGAGCCACCGAGCTCGTTCACGGCGGATGCCGTGCGCGACGAGAAGGTGAAGGTGCTGCATTCAGTGCGGCCGCTGGTGCAGGGTGATTGTGAACCTCCGGTCGTCCGCGCGCAGTACGGGGCAGGAACGGTCGACGGCAAATCGATGCCTGCCTACACGAGTGAGCCCGATGTCGCGCCCAGTTCGCTGACACCTACGTACGCCGCGATGCGTGTCTCCATCGACAATTGGAGATGGAAGGGCGTGCCTTTTTATCTGCGCTCCGGCAAGCGGATGGCGCGCCGGATCTCCGAGATCGCCATTCAATTCCGCTCGCCGCCGCTTCTCCTCTTCGGGCAGAAAGCGGTCGAGGAGATGTCACCCAGCGTGTTGGTGTTGCGCGTGCAGCCCGACGAGGGCATCTCGCTGCGCTTTCAGGTCAAGACTCCCGGGGCGATGCACGAGCTCACTCCCGGACTCGAGATCACGCCGGTCGACATGGATTTCACTTATGCAGAAGCTTTCGGCAATGAAGCACATCCCGCTTATGAAACGCTGCTTCTCGACTGCATGATCGGCGACCCGACACTTTTCACACGCAGCGACGAAGTTGAAATGGCGTGGTCGATCATCGATCCCGTCCTCGATTACTGGTCGAAGCACCCCGCTCAGAGCCTGCCCTCGTATCCGTCCGGCAGCTGGGGTCCCGAAGAGGCCAACAAACTTCTCGACGGAGATCATACGCGTTGGCGCTAGTCGTACAGATCTTCCCGGTGCTGGCAATCGTCCTCACGTCGACCGCCTGTCAAAATCCAAAGCCTGCCCAGAAAGACTCCGCCGGCGTCCTGGCGGGAGACACCACAGCTCACGTGCTGGCGGCCGAAGATCGCGCGCTGGTATTGCGTGCGCGCGAGCTCGATCGGGCTGATAGTCTCGAGCAGGCGCGGAATGCTTACGCCGAAGCGGCAAAAAAACTGCCGCAACTTTCCGACTGGTTATATCTGCGCGCGGCAGGCGTAACCGGCGATAGCGCGCAGCGCGCAGGATATTTCGCCAAAGTCCGCAGTGACGTCGCTCGGAACCGCATATCGGTGACGGACGCCATCGCCCGCGAGCGCACGCACGATCTTGCCGGCGCCATTCGCGCATACGCTGCGGCAGGCGAGCGACTCGATGCGTTGCGCCTGCGCGTGAATCCACCGTCGGACGATGCTTCGCGAGCAGCAGCGCGCGGAGATCTGCTCGCCTTCATATCGACATCCGGCAATTCGGCCGACGTGCGCGAGGCGATCGACCTGTTCGACAAGGCGTTCACCACGACGGTACCGAGTGAAGAGTTATCGATTGCGCGCGCGGCGTCCAAAGCCGGATTGCCGGATCGCGCTGCAAAAGGTTATGCGAAAGCTCTTGGCGCCGGTCTCGGCGACGCGGCCGACAATTTTTCCTACGGCTCGGTTCTATTCCGCTTGCGGCGCTATGCGGACGCGGCAAATCAGTTTGCGCGTGTAAGAACGCCTCCCAATCTTGCGGCGGCCGCGCAGTATCAGCGCGCGCGTGCGCAGATCGCCCTCGGTAGCACAGACGCTGGACGCGTCACTCTACGCGCCATAACCACGGCCTACCCTAAGGACACCAGCAGCGCTTCGGCCCTGTTGTTGTTGGCTGATCTCGCCACCGACGAGAATCGGGATCAGGATGCGCGGCAGGCGCTGATGACGCTGCTCAAGAGATTTCCATCCGGCAGGCACGCCGCTACTGCGCGTTTCAGGGCGGGCATGATCGCCTACATCCAGAACGATCGAAAATCCGCGGTCGCGGAGTTCGATTCTCTGTTCGCGCGGGACTCGAACACCACGGATGCCCTCGCCGCACTTTACTGGGCGGGCCGCTCGTACTCCGCGCTCGGAGATAAAACAAAAGCGAAGGATCGCTGGCGTGCGATCATCAAACGGGAGCCACTCAGCTACTATGCCGTGATGGCGGCGCGAAAGCTCGATACCACACTCGTGTCCGCGGACAGATCGCCCCCCAACTACGCGAGGATTCCGGCTGTGGATTCCGCGCTTGACCGTATCGTTGGACTCCAGGATCTGGGAATGGACGTTGAGGCGGGCTTCGAGAACGACCGCCTGTTCCGCGATGCACTCAGCGATCAACGTCGAATGGTCGCCACGGCACATGCACTCGCCGGCACCGCACAGTCGTCCCGATCGATTGCACTCGGCAAGAAAGCGCTCGATGAGGTCGGATACAGTCCCGAAAATTTTCGACTTTATTTTCCCGTGCTGGAACGGGAGACGTTGATCTCGAGCTCCAAGGAAAACGGATTGGACCCCGCCCTCGTCGCGGCGGTGATCAGGCAGGAATCGAGCTTCAATCCTCAGGCGACCTCGCCGGCGGGCGCGCGGGGACTCATGCAATTGATGCCGGCCGTGGGCCAGGCACTCGCCGCGCAAAAAGGAATTGGTCCGTGGGATCCGGATATCCTTTACCAACCAGCGGTCAGCATAAAGCTCGGCACCACACACCTCAGCGGCCTCGTGCGCAAATATCCCGAGGTGGTGAAGGCGCTCGCCGCTTACAATGCCGGCGAATCGCGGGTGGAGAAATGGTCGACGAAAACAGGCGCCAATGATCCGGAGGTCTTTACCGAGCGCATCCCATTTGTCGAAACGCGCGATTACGTGCGGACGATTCTTCGCAATCGCGCGTACTACCAGGCGCTTTATCCCTGGTAGCGCTCAGCGTCGGAGTCTTCGGGTAGCTCGCCGCGGCGCCGCTTGCGCCAATCGAGGAGCCACGTTCCCGGAATGAGGAACAGCGGAGTCAAGAAGACTCCGAGCAGGGAATTGAGCCAGATCAGCGCGATGTAAAAGGCAATCAGCCCGAACGAAACCCAGAGCGTGCCGAGCGGACCGTGCGTTTCCAAGCGGAAATCCCTCGTAGAATAGATAGATTAAACCTACCATGGTCACGCACAGGTTTGAAGTTTCCGGCGACGTGGAGCGCGCTGTCGAGGGTGCACTTGCCCCCTGCCCAACGGCTTTGCTGGCGGTGAGCGGCGGTCTCGACTCAATGGCGATGCTGCGAGCCGCATCGAAAGTTGCTGCGTCTGGTCGGACCGAGGTCATCGTCGCCACGTTCGATCACGGAACCGGGCCTGCCGCGCGCAGGGCGGCGGCGCTTGTCGCGCGCGAAAGCGATCGGCTTGGCCTCGAATGCATCGCCGGGAAGTCAACCGAGAAAGGCACTCGGGAAGGCGAGTGGCGCCGAGCGCGCTGGGACTTTCTTCAGGGCGTTGCCGCTCTGCGCGATGCAACAGTCGTGACCGCGCACACGCTCGATGATCAGATCGAGACAGTGTTCATGCGGATTCTCCGCGAAGCCGGACCGCGCGGACTCGCGGCGCTCTACGCAGAATCCGAGATCATCCGCCCATTTCTCGGGGTGCGTCGACCAACACTCGAGCGCTATGTCGCTGAAAATCGGGTTCCGTACGTGCAGGACCCGTCGAATGCAGATCGAAAGCATCTCCGCAATCGCGTAAGACTCGACATCCTCCCCTCGATCGTAAAGCGTCGGCCGAGTTTTCCTGACGAGTTACTCGCGCTTGCCCGTGCGGCGGCGCAGTGGAGACGGTCTGTCGACGAAATCCTTCCTGCAATCGAGGCAATCCCAGAGCGTGACGGCGCCCTCAGAATCAGTCGCTCGAGCCTGCGCGGCTACGACGCGGAATCGCTCCGGGTTCTCTGGCCCGCGCTGGCCGCGCGCGCGAGCGTAGTTATGGACCGCCGCGGAACTCACCGAGCCGCAGAGTTTACAATGAAGGGAGCAACGGGAGGTGCAATTCAGCTCTCCGGCGGGGTCGAAATCGTGATGTCACGCGAGCATATGCTGCTGAGGCGGGTGACCGCTAGCGGGCGGATGCGAACAACGCCACGGGAAACGCACGCGTGACCAGCACGCTGAGGCCGTCGAATCTAGAGGCCGATCCGCGTCTCTCCGGGCGAGCAGTAAAGCGTATCGCGTTCGACGAACCGACGCTCGCTCGCAGGGTGAACGAGCTCGGCCGGGAAATCACAGCGGCTTATCCCGATGGTGATCTCCTGGTGCTCGGTTTGCTCAAAGGAAGTTTCATCTTTCTGAGCGATCTCGTACGTCAGATCAGCCGTCCGCTTCAGGTCGATTTCCTGGTTGCCTCCAGTTACGGAGACGGGACGATCTCCAGCGGGACCGTCAACCTCGTCTACGACCCGGAAACGCGGCTTGAAGGGAAGGACATACTTCTGGTTGAAGACATCGTTGATTCGGGCCGCACTTTGAATCGTCTCATGACTATACTGAAGGAGCGTAAGCCGCGGTCGCTGGAAATCTGTGCCCTGCTTCATAAACGGATTGCGCACGACCTGAAATACGGTACGAAGTTCGTTGGTTTTGATGCGCCTAATGAATTTCTGGTTGGATATGGACTGGATCACGCGGAGAACTTCCGCCATCTGCCGTACATAGCGAGTTTGCAGTAATGCCAATACAAATGCCTAACAAGACACCGAAGAAGCCAACGAACTGGAGCAAGGTTTCCAAGCAGCTCTCGTTCTGGGTTTTTGTCATACTGGTTCCGGTCGCGATCATCCAGTTCTCTGGCAAGGGATCCGACGCAGCACCGGAGATTCCGTACACCCCGCAGTACGACAACGAGCTGCAGAAGGGGAACATCGATAAAGTCACCATTCAGGCGGGCCGACTCCTCACGGGTGAGTTCAAGCAGAAGGTGCCGGTGAAGGGCAGGCTGGTGCAGAAGTTCAAAGTCCTGCTCCCGACCGAAAACTCGAGCGACGAAGTGACGCGTTTGCGTGAGCACGGCGTTCAGATCCAGGCCGAAGACGCGCGTCCCTCGTTCACGACGATCCTCATCAGTCTCTTTCCCTACCTTCTGATCTTCGGAATCTGGTTCTTCCTGTTCCGTTCGATGCAGGCTGGTGGAGCAAAGGCGTTTAGCTTCGGTAAATCGAAGGCGAAACTGCTGACGGGTGATACTCCCAAGGTGACGTTCGATGACGTGGCCGGCGCCGACGAGGCAAAGATCGAGCTGCAGGAGATCATCGAGTTCCTGAAGGATCCGCAAAAGTTCACCAAGCTTGGTGGGCGTTTGCCGAAGGGTGCACTGCTCGTCGGTCCTCCTGGCACAGGTAAGACTTTGCTCGCCCGCGCCGTCGCCGGTGAAGCAGGCCGTCCATTCTTCTCGATGTCGGGCTCCGACTTCGTGGAGATGTTCGTCGGCGTCGGTGCCAGCCGCGTGCGGGATCTATTCGAGCAGGGCAAGGCACACGCGCCATGCATCATCTTCATCGACGAGATCGACGCCGTCGGTCGCCATCGCGGCGCCGGACTTGGCGGCGGTCACGACGAGCGCGAGCAGACGCTCAACCAGCTGCTCGTCGAGATGGATGGCTTCGAGTCCAACGACGGTGTGATTCTGATCGCCGCCACCAATCGTCCCGACGTGCTCGATCCGGCTTTGATGAGACCAGGCCGCTTCGACCGCCAGATTGTGGTTGATTCACCCGACCTGCGCGGACGCGAAGGCATTTTGCGCGTTCACATTCGCAACAAGCCGATGGCCGAGGACGTGGATGTCACGACGCTCGCGCGCGGCACTCCTGGAATGGCCGGCGCCGATCTGGCGAATCTCGTCAACGAAGGCGCGCTGCTCGCAGCCCGTCGCAATCACGACAAGGTCTACATGGCTGACCTCGAGGATGCGAAGGACAAGGTGATGATGGGCGCCGAGCGGAAGTCGATGGTGATGAAGGAAGAGGAGCGGAAGCTCACGGCCTATCACGAAGGCGGTCACGCCATCTGCGCGATCAAGGTGAAGGGCAACGATCCGCTGCACAAAGTCACGATCGTACCACGCGGTCGCACTCTCGGTGTCGCCTGGACGCTTCCCGAAGACGATCGCGTCTCGGTAACTCGGGAGCAGCTCGAGGCGAATCTCGTCAAGGCGTATGGCGGACGTGTGGCCGAGGAGCTTGTCTTCGGACGCGATCGCGTGACAACTGGGGCTGCCAGCGACATCCAGCAGGCGACGGGTCTGGCACGTCGCTACGTCTCGCAATGGGGACTGTCTGACGAGATCGGACCGGTGCTCGTCGGCGACAACGAGCAGGAGCTCTTCCTCGGCCGCGAGCTACAAACGCGGCGCGAGGTTTCCGAGCGTACCGCGCAGCTCGTCGACGCGGAGGTGACCCGTGTAATCAGGGAAGCGTACGCCCGGGCAACTCAAGTGCTGCAGGAGAACATGGAGCTGCTGCACACAGTCGCCAGCGCGTTGCTCGATCGCGAGACACTGACCGGCGACGAAGTCGCGGCACTGGCGCGCGGCGAGACGCTGCCGCCGCGTCCGGTGAGTCCGCCGCCGACTGCACCCGCTCTCGCGACTCCGGTGATGCATCCCAAGCCGTCGAAGCCACCTCTCTTCGGAGGTCCGGAGGTAGCGCCGGCGTGACATTCAGCTGGCCGTCAAAGTCACAGCGGCCAACCATCTTCGGAATCCTCAACGTTACCCCCGACAGCTTCAGCGACGGGGGTAATTTCGTTTCCACCGATACCGCCATTGCACAGGCCGACCGCATGATCTCGGAAGGTGCCGATGCGGTGGACGTAGGCGGGGAATCGACTCGCCCCGGCGCTCAACCCGTCCCGGTTCGCGAAGAGTTGAAGCGCGTTCTCCCGGTGATACGCGGCATCCGCTCGCGTTGGAGTGAGATCCCGATTTCCATCGACACCGTCAAGGCGCAAGTTGCCAAAGCGGCTCTCGCTGAAGGCGCATCGATTGTGAACGACGTCTCCGGAATGTCGCTCGATCCGGAGATGCCAGCCGTCTGCGCAGAGGCCGGTTGCAGTGTAGTGCTGATGCATTCGCGCGGGAGCGTCGCCGACATGGCGAGCTACGAGAATGCCGTCTACGGCGACGATCCGGTCGGCGAGATCATCTCCGAGCTCGAGGAGAGTGTACAGCTGGCGCAGAGCGCCGGCATTCACCCGGCGCGCATTGCCGTCGATCCGGGAATTGGCTTCTCAAAGAAGACAGGTCATTCGCTGGCGGTGCTGGTCGAGCTGCCGCGCATCGTTGCGCTGGGATACCCGGTTTTCATCGGTGCGTCGCGAAAACGCGTGATCGCGGAGCTCATTCGCTACACTTCCGCGCCGGGCAGCTCTTCTGCCGGAACTACACTCGCGCAACAAGCTATTTCCAACGATGACCGTGACATGACGACGGTGGGCGTGAACGTCGTCGCATTCTACTCTGGCGCACGCGTCTTCCGCGTCCATCGAGTCCGACCAAATCGTCTCGCGCTAGATGCCGCGTGGGCGCTAACTCCCGAAGAGTCGGAACTGTTCGCGCGCTAGACCTCCGCCCGAGGTCCAGCTCTGTCGGAAATCAGAGTCCTGCCCGCGAGAAGCAGGATGACCAACCACGACCCAACGATCTCGATCAGAATCAGACTAGGCAGTCTGTTTGGGTGACCGGCGAGATAGGAAAACGAGCCAGGGCGCGGAAACATCAGCGGCAAATTCAGAAGATTGAAGATCACGATGCCAATCAGCAGTCCTCGTGTGCCGCCAAAGACCTTCCAGCACGCGATGCAGTAAAGCAGCTCCACCATGAAATCGAGAAGCGGGTACGCCTGCAAATTAAGACCGATGCGAGGCCCCCACGCCATCGGCAGCAGCGCGATGTTCGGCTCGTGGTGAATGATGTCGAGCACAGTGTGCGAGAAAATGCCGATCGCGATGGCGACTCCGACCGAGGTGCGTTTCACTCCCTTTCCCGCGGCGTAGACCAGCGCTGCCAGCAGCAGCCCGGTTCCTATGGAGTGCGAGTAGGGAATGAAGTCGAGATGCACGGCGTCTGGAGTGATCCTCGCGTGCTCGATGCCGACGTACATGAAGAGCACCCAGAGCACCTCGACGACCTGAACGGCAATCACCAGCGCCCAGAGTCCTACTCGCGGATATCTCCGCTTGATCAGAAGAGCCGTAGAAGCGTGCGCAATGGCGTACGTAGTGGCCTCGGCAGTTAACGGAGCGACCGTCAGCAATCAATCGCGGCTCATGAGTCGGCAACTCCCGAGCCTGTGAATTAATTTTGACTCGCTACTCTACCGCGAGGCTCATCCGATAAGACGGTTTCCTTCGCCGGGTTGGACGACCGCCGTACTCCTGTTGTTCGTCTACATGCTCACCCTTGCCCCCAGCGTCACGCTGTGGGACTCGGGTGAGTTCCTCGCGGCAATCCATTCACTGGGGATTCCGCATCCGCCCGGCACTCCGTTCTACATAGTCTTCGGCAAAGTCTGGAGCATGCTGCTCGGATCCATGTTCGGCTTCGCGCGCGCTATCAATCTGCTGAGTGCTGTCGCGACTGCATTCGGTTGCGGCATCCTCACCAGCATGTTCGCTAAATGGACGGAAGACGGGGTCGCCGCGATTGCGGCCGGCCTCACCGCTGGACTCATGTCCACCCTTTGGCTCAATGCGACCGAGACCGAAGTCTATGCAGTCGCATTTCTCTTCGGCTGTCTCATCCTCTGGTCCGCCGATCGTGCCGGTGTCGACTCCGATGCGCGCTGGGCGCTGCTCTCCGCGTATCTGGCTGGACTGGCCTGGTCGCTGCACCTGATCGCGCTGCTGGTGGTACCCAGTGCAATCCTCCTCGTGTTCAGCACCGTAGATGGATACTTCGCAGTTCCGGTGGGAAGACGCTACGCCGACGGACGTCGCGAAGCGCATTCGTTCACCAAGCTGCTGCGAGCTGCGGTGATAGTCGCACTCGTCGGGATGTCGTGCGTGCTATTCCTCTACATCCGTGCGGCGCACGACCCCGCTATAAACCAGGGCAATCCGTCTACGGTGCGACGGTTCTTCGATGTTCTGCTGCGAAGCCAGTACGCGGTGGCACCACTGTGGCCGCGCCAAGCGCCCTTCTTTCTACAGCTCGGTAATGTCGTCGAGTACGCCGACTGGCAGTTCGCAAAGGGATTAGGGCCGGAAGCGCCGCCGAGCTGGTGGCGAACGCCAGTAACCGTGCTTTACGCGCTGGTCGCTGTGTACGGTTCCGTGGTGCATCGGAGCATGAATCGCCGCAGCTGGCGCGCGATCCTGCTGTTGTTCGTTGTCTCGACCGTCGGCGTGGTGATTTATCTGAACCTCAAAGCAGGACCATCGTTTGGGGCAGGTATTCTTCCGCCAACCGCGCTGCACGAGGCGCGAGAGCGCGACTATTTCTTTTTCTGGGCGTTCGTGTGCTGGGGACTGTGGGCTGGTTTTGGAGCGGTAATACTTGCCCGTCGGCTGATGACTCCGTTCAATTTGATTTTTGCGCTGATGCCGGTCGCACCAGCCCTGCTCAATTGGTCGGCGGTCGATCGCCGAACTGATCCGGTCGAACAGAAAGCCCGACTGGACGAAGCAGACATGCTCGCGAAGGTCCCACCCTCCGGAGTGCTGCTGTCCCTCGGCGACAATGACACCTATCCGCTGTGGTACATACAGCAGGCGGAGGGAACCCGCAGAGATGTCACCGTAGTGACGCTGCCGCTGCTACCGGCAAAGTGGTATCGCGAGGAGCTCGCCCGGCGGTACAAGCTGCTCGATTCGGCTGCAGTCAACACGTGGCTGGGTCGCGACAGCACCGTCGCGCTTATCACCAGGAGATCCTACGATCAGAACCGGCCCGTGATTCGGTCGCCGTTCTTCGCCGACTCCACGAAGAGAGAGTGACGCCTACTGGATGTTGAGAGTGTAAGTACCAGTTGTTCCCACGCTCGTGGTCGTTGCCTTGAGGAGGAAATAACCGGCGCCGCGCGCTGTGTAGGTGAGACTGGCGTTCTTGGTCGTTGCATCCGCATCGTCATTGGCGGCCACAAGCGACAAACTGCGGGAGCCAATCTGATAGAGCTCGAGATACGGATCGATCGTACTCGATGTCATCGTCACCGTGATTGACTCATTCAGGTTGATACCGATGATATAGTCATCCGACATCAATCCGCCCTGATTGCAGTCGGTTGTCTGGAGAGACTGCTCCGTCGTGATCCCCCTTATTGTGAAGACATCCTCGCAGTTGGTGATGTTGTTCGATGTCACTGCAGTGCTCAGACCGTAAGAGCCAGTTTCTCCAGCGCTAAACGAATTCGCCACCATCACAAAGTCACCGGCGGGAAGTATCGCTTTGATCGTGGCATTCGTGGTAGTCGGCCCTCCATTGTTGTTCTCCGCGATGTACTGGTGGCTTGCGCTGAGCAAATACAGATAACTGTCTATCGCCGTCGACGCCTGGTTGATCAGGTACGTTCCCGCGGACGGAATCGTCACAGCCCAGAAATCGACAAAACTGCCGTCCAACGCAGACTGGCAGTCAGCGAGCGTAAGACTTCCATTGCTCGTCGATCCCAACGCGTGTGCCGATGTAACGGCGCAGGGATCGCCGGCGTTGGCCGTAAACCGAACTGCCGGCAGGCCCGAGGTGGTCGCATCAACGGTGTTGGTGACAGCCGTCTGGCCGAGGATCCAGCTTCCTACCGTTGCCCCGCCGTTAGAGTTCGTTGTTAGGGTGCTCCCGGTCAGCGAGCCGTCGCCGGAGGTGACAGTAAAGACCACCGTGGCGCCGGCCATCGGATCGCCATTCTCGTCACGCACGATGACGGATGGCCGCTCGCGAGCGGCGCTGCCAGCTGCAGCGGTGATTGTGGTCGAAGAGTTCGCCTCAATGGAGGTGGCGACGTGCTTCGGACCCGACGAGTCTCCACCGCATGCGATTTGAACGCCGAGCAAAGCAGGAATGCTGAGTCGGGCGACTCCGAAAGCGAGGCGAGGCATCCGGCAAATCTCTCCTTCGTGAACGGCACGTCAATGCCGTTCACGCGGAATTAGCTGCCGTTTGACTAGTAGCGGTAGTGATCCGGCTTGTACGGCCCTTCGACGGGAACGGCCAGATACTCAGCTTGCTCGGGCGACAGCCTGGTAAGCCTCACGCCGAGTTTGTCGAGATGCAGCCGCGCCACCTTCTCGTCGAGCTTCTTTGGCAGCGTGTACACGCGGCACTCGTAGGCATCGCAATTAGTGTGCAGTTCGATCTGCGCCATCACCTGGTTGGTAAAGCTCGCCGACATCACAAAGCTCGGGTGTCCGGTCGCGCAGCCCAGATTCAGCAGGCGTCCTTCCGCCAGGATCATCACGCTGTGCCCATCGGGGAACACGTACTCGTCGTACTGCGGCTTGATCTGAATCCGCTTGATTCCTTTCACTTTCTTGAGACCGGCCATATCGATCTCGTTGTCGAAGTGCCCGATGTTGCCGACAATCGCCTTGTCCTTCATCTGCGCCATGTGAGCGGCGGTGATGATTCCCATGTTGCCCGTTGCGGTGATGAAGATGTCAGCGGTCTTCACGACGTCATCGAGCGTCGTGACCTGATAACCCTCCATCGCCGCCTGCAAGGCGCAGATCGGATCGATTTCGGTAATCACGACCCGCGCGCCCTGACCTTTGAGCGCCTGAGCGCAGCCTTTGCCGACGTCGCCGTATCCGCAGATCACGGCGACCTTGCCGGCGAGCATCACGTCCGACGCGCGCAGAATTCCATCGGTGAGTGAGTGCCGGCATCCGTACAGGTTGTCAAACTTCGACTTCGTCACCGAGTCGTTGACGTTGATAGCCGGGAAGAGAAGTGTGCCCGCTTCCATCATCTGGTAGAGGCGATGCACCCCGGTGGTGGTCTCCTCGGACACACCGCGCAAATCCTTGGACATGCGCGTCCACCGCTGCGGATCTTTCTCGAACTCGCGGCGCAGCAGATTCAGGATGACCCCGTACTCCTCGGCGTCTTTTTCCGGATTGAACTCGGGAACGCGACCCGCCTTCTCGAACTCGTAGCCCTTGTGCACGAGCAGAGTTGCGTCGCCGCCGTCATCGAGCAGCAGGTTCGGCCCAGAGCCATCGGGCCAGACCAGCGCCTGATCGGTGCACCACCAGTATTCCTCGAGCGTCTCTCCCTTCCAGGCAAAGACCGGCGTCCCGCGCGGGTCGTCAATCGTGCCGTTGCGTCCAACGACAACGGCTGCCGCGGCGTGATCCTGAGTCGAGAAAATATTGCACGACACCCAGCGGACATCGGCGCCGAGCTGAGTCAGTGTCTCGATCAGCACGGCGGTTTGCACCGTCATGTGCAGCGAGCCCATGATCTTTGCGCCGGCGAGCGGCTGTTTGCCTTTGTATTCCTGACGAAGCGCCATCAGACCCGGCATCTCGTGCTCGGCCAGTCTGATCTCGTTGCGCCCAAACTCCGCCAGCGAAATGTCCTTGACCTTGTAGGGCTCGCGGCCGGCTTCGTTGGCTGCAGCGAACTGGTTCATCGGTTCTGCGATAGTTGCCACTGTACGCTCCATTGAGTGTCTATTCACTGTTTCTGAGGACTATGCTGTCTTCATAAGTGGTCCGTCCTCCGCCTTCCTGCGCTTTCCGCTTTTTGACGCGGCTGCGCTGCGCTTCGCCGACGCCGTGAAGAGCAACGGACCCTTTGCATCCGGGTCGGCCGGCAGAGGATGGTAGCGAAAATCTTCGAGCCCAGCCGAACCCATCCACCCGCCGAGAAGAGTGCGATCGAATCCCTGCCAGACGTGTCCCATCGTTTGTCGCAGATCCTGGCGCTCGTGCGGCATCATGTCGAGCACAACAAGCCGACCGCGTGGCTTGAGTATCCGCACTGCTTCATCGATCACGCGCTGCGGATCGGCGACATAGTGAAGCACGAGAAACAGCAACGCCACATCCGCTTCGCCGTCTGCGACCGGTAGCGATTCGAGCCGACCGTTTCGAATATCGATGTTCTCTGTGCCGTGCAGCCGTTTGCGTGCCGCGGCAAGCATCGCAGTCGATTCGTCGACGGCGATGACTCGCTCGACGAACGGAGCAACGGATTGCGAGACCGCACCGGTACCGCAGCCGAGGTCGGCGACCACCCATGACTCGTCGAGAAGTCCGAGCAGCGCTACATCCGCGCGCCTGCCAAAGAGTTCCTGACGCATCTTGTCCCACTGACCCGCCGAGGTGGAGAAGAATTGTTGCGAGCGGCTGCTGCGTTCGGCGAGGACGGCTTGCATGCGGCGGGCGTCCTGCTCGGCCGCATTGGAGCGCATTACCTCGTCCCGTACGATCTGCCACATCCGGCGTGAGGCGGCGTCGAGCGAGTCAGTTGCGATCCGATAGTACCGGCTGGTCGCTTCGGCGCGGGCGTCGACCCAGCCCTCTCCGCTGAGCAGCTTGAGGTGCCGGCTGACGGTGGACTGCGGCAGCTGAAGGATGGAGGTGAGCTCGTTGACGGTCAGCTCGTTGCGCTCGAGGGCGAGCAAGAGCCTGCTCCGCGTCGGATCGGCGAGGGCGTTCATCTGAGCGAACAGTGTCGGAATACTCATTCTATCCATCCGTTCATCCGGATTGAATGATATAATAGCAGGGAGAATTCGTCAAGGTCGCCGCTGATCCGGCTTGGCAGGTATGCCACCAAACAGCGATCATTTGCTAATGCCCTACGAGAAGAGTCTGCACCGCCTCGACGAGATCATGGCCCGCCTGGAGAACGAGCAAGTCGGGCTCGATGAATCCCTCAAACTTTTCGAGGAGGGGATCGAGCTGTTGCGGTCTGCGGCCGCGGAGCTGGACAAGGCGGAAACCAGAGTTCAAATGCTGGTCGAAAAGTCAGGCGGCGGCTTCGAGCTGCGGGAGATGGATCTCTAGGCAGTGCCCAACCGCTTCGACGTAGATCGCCAACGTATCGAGCTTCGGCTCGATGAGATCAACGATCGCTACCTGGCTGATGTCCCGCCCCACGTGGCCGAGGCAATTGCCTATGGACTCAAGAGCCCAGGCAAGAGGCTGCGTCCGCTACTCGTTCTTTATGGGTATCGCGCGGCCGGCGGCGACAATGACGCCTCGCTGCTCGCCTGCGCTCCGGAAGTAATTCACTCTTATTCGCTAATGCACGACGACCTCCCGTGCATGGACGATGACGACATGCGGCGCGGACGGCCGACGGTGCACAAGGTCCACGGATCGCGAACGGCAATTCTCGCCGGGGTCGCGATGATTCCGCTGGCGGTGCGGGTGATCCGGGAAGCGGCGCGCGCGATGAAGCTTTCGACCGGCGTCGCTACCGCGCTGGCAGAAACGCTCCTGGCGGCGGCGGGAGAAGCTGGAATGATCGGCGGACAGTTGCGAGATCTGCAGGGCGAGGGCTCGGCGCTTACGCTCGAAGCACTACAGAACGTTCATCTCGCGAAGACCGGGGCGCTGATCGTGGCATCGGTACGCATGGGAGCGATTGCCGCTACCGCTACAGCTTCGCAGCTGGCGGCGATCGAGCAATACGGGCGGGATGTGGGGCTCGCGTTTCAGATCATGGACGACGTGCTCGATGTCACATCTTCGACCAGTGTGCTCGGGAAGACCAGCGGCCGCGACGTCGTTCTTCGCAAGAGCACCTATCCGGCGTTGCTCGGCGTGGATGGAGCGCAGGAGCGTGCGCGGGCACTGATCACAGACGGTCTCGACACCCTCGCCGGGCAGGGAATGCTGACGCAGGAGCTCTCACAAGTCGCTAATTTCATGGTAACTCGCACCTCCTGAACCTTTTAGATGTCAATCCTCGATCGAGTCAATTCTCCAGCGGATCTAAAGCCGATGTCGCGCGATGAACTGCGCGCAGTATCGGAGGAGCTGCGCACGCGCCTTATCGAGATTTGCTCGCGCACTGGTGGACACATCGGAGCGGGATTGGGCGTCGTCGAGCTGAGCGTTGCGCTGCATACGGTGTTCGACACGCCGCGCGACCGGATCGTCTGGGATGTCGGACACCAGGGCTATCCGCACAAGTTCCTGACCGGTCGCGCCGACCGCATGGAAACGTTGCGTCAGGAGAACGGACTCTCCGGCTTTCTCAAACGCACCGAGAGCGAATACGACACGTTTGGAGCCGGACATGCGGGCACAGCGATATCCGCGGGGTACGGGATGGCCGTCGCCCGTGATTTGAACGGACAGAATTACAAAGTCGTTTCGATACTCGGCGACGGTGCGCTCACTTGCGGTCTGGCGTACGAAGGTCTCAACAACGCCGGCGCCTCTGATCGCGATTTCATCGTCATCCTCAACGACAACGAGATGTCGATCGCGCCGAACGTTGGCGCGATGTCGAAGTACTTGACTTCGATACAGAGCAATCCTCTGTACAACCGGGTCCGCTCGGCGATCGGCAGTGCGATCGACGCGGCGCCTGGACCGCTGGCCGGCGTCGCTACGCTGGTGAGGAAGTGGGAAGAGAGCATGAAATCCTTCCTCACTCCCGGCGTGCTGTTCGAAGAGCTTGGCTTCCGCTATTTCGGACCGATCGACGGTCACGATATCGATCAGTTGGTTGACACGCTTTCCGCGGTGCGCGACATGAGCGGGCCGCGGCTGGTGCATTGCATCACTCAGAAGGGCAAGGGATTTCCGGCTGGCGAGCACATCGAGAAGTGGCACGCCCTTCCACCCGGCCACGATCCTGCCACCGGCAAGCAGCGCAAAGTGTCGGCGGCGAACGCTGCGTACACGGCGGTATTTGGCCAGGCGCTCGTCGACCTCGCCAACGAGAACTCCAAAGTCGTCGCCATTACGGGCGCGATGCCAAGCGGAACTGGAACGGCAGCGTTCGCGAAGGCGCACCCTGATCGCTTTTTCGACGTCGGCATCGCGGAAGGCCACGCGGTGACGTTCGCCGCCGGTTTGGCTACCGAAGGGATCCGACCGATTTGCGCGATTTACTCGACATTTCTCCAGCGCGGCTACGACAACGTCATTCACGACGTTGCGATCCAGCATTTGCCGGTGATCTTCGCGATGGACCGCGCCGGAGTTGTCGGCGAAGATGGTCCGACTCACATGGGGCTGTACGACATCGCGTACATGCTGGCAGTTCCGGGCATGGTCGTGACTGCACCGAAAAACGGCAAGGAGATGGTGGGGCTGCTGCGGAGCGGACTGGCGTACGACGCCGGCCCCTTCTGCCTCCGCTATCCGCGTGATGCAGCTCCCGACATCCTGCCGCCGACCGCAGAGATTGGGGCGATTCCACACGCCACATGGGAAGTGCTGCGTCGCGCGAATACCACCGGGCGGGACGCGCGGCAATCGGTCGCTATTCTCGCCGTTGGCACGATGGTCTTGCCGTCGCTTGCCGCGGCGGACATTCTCGCCGAGGCCGGCACGCCCGCGACCGTAGTCAACTGCCGATACCTCAAGCCGCACGATCAGAACGTTCTCGCCGAAGTCCTTGGCGATCACGTGAATGTGCTCGTCGTCGAGGAAGGTACGGTTGTGAACGGGTTCGGCGCCCACATGATGGCGCTGATCGGTGAGCTCGATCCGTCGACGAGAGTCGTGACGCATGGAGTGCGGGACGACTTCGTCGAGCAGGCTCCGCGGGCGAACCAGCTCGCGCGACTTGGCCTCGACGCGCGCGGCATCGCACGCCGTGCGACCGAGGCGTTTGCACTGGATAGCGCGCGAGGCGCCCAACTCCGCGCAGTTTGATGCGCCTCGGTGTCATCGGACATCAAGGTTACGAAGAGCTCCCGGAGATTCTCCGGACGCTTTTTCGTGTCGCGCCCAAGCTCGGTATCGAGCCACTGCTCGAGCAGGGCCTGCATGAAGTAGCGGGGAAGGGCGCCAGACTCGAAGACTCCACGCAGCTCGATGCGCTCATCACGCTCGGTGGTGACGGAACGCTGTTGCGTGGCGCTCGCTTTCTCGATGGACGTGACATTCCCATCCTCGGAGTCAATCTCGGTCGGGTTGGGTTTCTGACTAGCTGTCAGAGTGAGGATTTCGAGCCCGCGCTCAAGCATCTCGCCGGCGGCGAATACGTGGCGCAGCCGCGGATGGCACTGACCGCCCGTGCGATCAGCTCCGAGGGCGAAACGCGAAAGCAGTGGCGGGCGCTGAACGACTTCGTGTTGCACAAAGGCGGTTTCGCGCGCGTTGTCCGTCTGAATGTCTTCGTCGACGGAGAGAGCATCGGTACTTATGCCGCCGACGGCGTCGTGATTTCGACACCGACAGGGTCTACCGCTTACAGTCTCTCCGCCGGCGGGCCGGTGGTGGTGCCGACGGTGGAGTCGATCATCATCACTCCGATCTCCCCACACATTCTGGGTATCCGGCCGCTGGTGATCCCCGCTGACGGTGAAGTGACGGTGGAAGCAAACGAATCTCCGACCGAGCTTCTGGTTACGGTCGATGGTCAGGTCGGAACGAGCTTCGTGAAGGGCGAGAAGCTCAAGGTGAGGAAAGCGGACAATCCAGTGCGTATCGTACGCTTTCCCGGCACGACATTCTTCGAGAGAATGAGAGTAAAACTCGGTTGGGGCGGTGTACCCGACGACGAGCGGGCTTAATGCTGACTGAGCTGCGTATCCGCAATTTCGCGATCATCGAGCAGGTGAATCTTCCGCTGGCGGAGGGATTCAACGTGCTCTCGGGCGAGACGGGCGCGGGCAAGTCCATCATCGTCGGTGCACTCGGACTGCTGCTGGGGGAGAGGGCGAGTGCAG
The DNA here is from genome assembly GCA_036377095.1 of Gemmatimonadaceae bacterium. GTDB lineage: Bacteria > Gemmatimonadota > Gemmatimonadetes > Gemmatimonadales > Gemmatimonadaceae > UBA4720. The sequence continues at coordinate 432 of DASUZC010000177.1, read as the reverse complement.
ATCTCATCCGCTCGGGCGCCGACAAAGCGACAGTCGAAGGTGTTTTTGATGTCTCCGGGTTGAGGAGCATCTCTGCACTTGCCGACGAACGGGGCATCGAGGTGGAAGACGATACACTGGTGCTCAAGCGCGAGATTGCAGCGAACGGTCGCGGCCGCGCCTGGATCAACGGCACAACCGTCACCGCAACGGTGCTCGCCGAGATCGGTCGTGAGCTCGTGAATCTGCACGGTCAACACGACGCGCAGACGCTTCTCGACAACGAATCCCAGCGGCTCATCCTCGATGCGTTCGGCGGCGCAGATTCGCAAGCGACGACAGTAAGAAAGACGTTTGCCGAGCTGTCGTCTGTTCGTCGAGAGATTGCCAACCTGGCCACCCGGCGCGCGGAGGCCGAGAAGCGGGCCGATTATCTGCGACACGTCGCCAGGG
>DASUZC010000176.1:0-4719 GCA_036377095.1 Gemmatimonadaceae bacterium | reverse complement strand
TATCGTCGAAGCGCACGGCGGAAAGATGTGGGCGGAAAGCGAGCTCGGCGTGGGAACGACGATGACATTCTCGTTGCCGGTGACGCCAGCCGCTCAATGAGCAGGCACAAAGTCGGAACCACGCGCTAAGCGGGCATCGTGAAATTCACCCCCGGCCTCGACGAAGTTCACTCGTCGAGAAACGGTATCGCCACCGCCGCCATTGCCGGGTCGCTCCCCATCGTGTAGTGCGTTACGCCCGGGAGAATCGCCAGCCTCGACTTCGGCCGACCCGATCCGTCCCAGCCACCATCACGCTGCCCGCCACCAAGCAAACCGAACATTTCTACAGCGTGCGCGGGAGGGAAAATATCGGCGTCGCCGGCGACGATCAGCGTCGGTGCCTTGATGCCCCTGATCTCGTTGGAAAAGTCGAAATCCTGCTTCATCGCCTCACCAATCTTGGCGAGCAATCGCCCCCAATCCTCAGGTCTCGGGGCGAGGCTGGCGTACATCTGATACATCGGCGTCTGCTTCATCGCCTCGGCCGCGTTGGCATTCACCTGCGCCTGCTGGGCCAGAATATCCGGATAGAATCCGTTGCGGCGGAACGGCGTCGAAACGACGACCAGCTTGTTCACGACTTCCGGATGCCGGATGGCAATCTGCAATGCGACGCCGCCGCCGAGTGAGTAGCCCATGACGTCGGTTCGTGCGATGCCAAGATGTTTGATCAAGGCGGCGACGTCGTCGGCCATATACAGCACGCTCAGCGGACGATCGATGTCGGCCGTCCGGCCGTGACCCTGGAGATCGACGCCGATCACCTGACGCCCCTTCGCCAACGCCTGAAGATTGGGACCGAACATCTCGATGGCGCCGAGGCCGCCGTGCAACAGGACGAGCGGTTTGCCGGAGCCGTGGATCTCGTAATACAGTTTGATTCCGTTCACGTTTGCATAGCGGCCGTTGCCTTTGATCGCGTCACCGGCTGGCGGCGTTACCTGAGCCTGAGTGTTCGCAGCGAGGGACATGATCCCTGCCACGCCGAGCGCGGCCATCTTCGAGGAACTAGGCCCTGCAGTTAAACCGTACATTTGATATCTCCTCATTTCGCCGTTAATCGAGGGGCTGACAGTCGCCCGAAGTCCCGAGACAGCCAGCCCGGTTACCAATGCGACGAACAGACCGATGCGTTTTCGACACGAACCGACGCACCCGTGCAATTGGAACACATGTCCATCAAGGGCGTGCTCGCTAGCGGATCGGTGTGCCCGTTGCTGACCCGAGGTAATCACGCCAGAAAGTGTTCTCTGGCGGCTGCAAAGCAATCGGCGCGATTTGCCTGAGTGTGTCGTTCGTCCACAAGAAATAGATCGGCCGGAGCTCGGTGATCCGGTGCGGGCCCATGAAAGCGCAGGCGTCGAGCGGCTCCGACAGCTCCCGCAGCGCTTTGAGGATCGAATCCCTCGGATTGAGAATCAACAGTGACGACCGAGGGCTGAATTCGAGGTACGCCCCCTTGTACGGAAGCTCCCGCGCGCGTCCGGTGCGGCGATCGATGATCCAATGATTGTCACCCCAGCCGGTCATCCCTACTCCGACTATGCTGTATGCGCCGGCAAAGTTGATGGCCGTCGTGTCGAGCGCTGCGGTAATGTGTGTTCGAAACGCCCGGGCAGAGCGCGAGCTGGAAGGATCCAACCGCGAAAGCTTGTCTGGTGCGACGCGTTTGGCTGGAAAACGATCGAGCGTGAGTGAATCGGCCAGGCGTTCGTTGCGCAGATAGGTCGCCTGGTCTCGAATCCAGTTCTGACAGCTATCGATCGATCCGCGCGCGGTGGGTGCCGCAACCATCATGGTATCCGCGACGACGCGATCTGCCTTCCGCTCAGTCGAGCAAGCGATAATTGCGCTAAGGCAGATGATTGTGAAGCTGGTAGTGTCGAGACTGCGCATTCAATCGCCGCTGCAAATTCAGTTACACAACGCCGCGATCGGCACTAACGCCAGGTACATGCCTTTATCAGTGAACGATTTGTAAATATTCCGCCTGGATCAGGGCTGCGTTATCGACAGAATATTCCCGTCCGGATCCTTGAACCACGCCACCTTCGCTCCACTCGGCGATTGCCAGATGCCTTGAGCATCCTGATCCATCCCCGGAAATCGCTCGAAGCGCACACCCTTTTTCGCGAGATCGCCCAGCGTATCGCCGACGTTGTTAACCTGCCAGCCAACAATCGTGAACGGCGCCGGCTTGAAACCCTTTACCTCTGAGACGTTGGCAATGCGGAGCGTCGTGCCGCGCGCATTGAACACGAGCGCAAACGGGTCCTCGCTGATGAACTCGAGTCCCAGGGTTTCCGCGTAAAACTTGCGCGCCTTCGCGGGGTCGCGCGTGGGCACGAACGCAATCAGATCAGCGGATCCCAGCATGATCGAGAAGGTGAGCGACGAAGAATACGACTTCTAGCGAATTACGAGCGGAATCTCCGTGACCTGTCGCGGCAGCGCCTCGCGCGGAGTTCCCTTGATGAACGCAGCCCGGCGGATCTCAATCGTCTCGGGCGAGATTACCTTGAGTTTGACCGAGTCGCCTTTAGCACGATTCACCTCGAAGTCGTAAGTCTCGCCGGGGTGCAGCAGTAGAACCGCAGGCACGTTGACGGCTTGCGCGGCTGGCAGCTCGGCGCCGTCCTTCGCCAACGCGCGCCATTTCTGAATGGTGTTGCCCGACACCAGCTGCACCGTGTGCGTTTCAAGCGGCGAGATGTTGATGAAGCGCAATCGATGCGGAACACCGGCGCGCAAATCGACTGGCGCGGGATTCGTCGTGCCATTGATCACTGCGTGAGCCTGCTCGCCCGGTCCACCGATGCCGAGCATGAAGATTCGTTCGGTGGTGTCTGGATTACCTCTGGGCGGGAGCACTATCAGCGCGCCATAGAGGCCGGACGAGAGCTGAATGTTCTCATCGGTGTGGGTGTGATAAATGAAAGTGCCCGCGCGCTCAGGCGTCAGTCGTACCACGAATGAATCGCCGGGCGCGATCGGCGGCGCGACCAGCTTGTTCCAACCGCTCCAATCTCCCACGCCATCGTAGTAGCTCTCGAGCTCGATGCCGTGCCAGTGAATCGTCGCTGTCGCCTTGGCCTTGTTGTAGACCGTGATCTCGGTCGGCTCGCCCTGACGCAGTGCGATCGTCGAGCTTGGGATGCGCACGGAGTCGGCGGCCGGCGGATTCGCTCCTTCCTGCAGGACGTAACTGAAACCGGGCTGATCGCCGTACACGCGCTCGCGCTGCGTGATGAACAAGCGCAGCTTGCGACGCGACACGGGCAGCTCGGCGAGAGCAAACTTTCCCTTTGGCAGGACGCGCAATCCAACGATGAGTCCAGCCATGCCGTTGAGACCGTGATCCATGTGCGCGTGCGGGTCGTTGGTCAGGCGCAGCGCGTCGGAAATGTGTGTGACGAGATGGCAGTGAAAAACCCAGTTGCCGGGCCGATTGGGAACCCACGTCATCGTCATCGTCGTCGCCGGTGGCATCCACTCCGTCACTGCCTTCCTCTCTCGTGCGGCGGAGTAAACGGTGTCGCGATTGACGTCGCCGCGACTGTGAACATCGAAGTAGAAGCCGTGCAGATGCATCGGATGCGGGATACCACTGGCGTTGATGACGCGCCACCGCACCGTGTCACCCATGTTGTAGGTGAGCCTTTCGGTATGCGGCCACGACAGCCCGTTGACCGCGGTGAAGAACCACCGTTCCCGCGGAATCAGCTCGCGCTGCATCTCCTGATTCGCGGGATCGGCCTTGTTTCCCAGCGCAGTAATGGTGTCCGAGAATGCTGCGAGAACCAGTATGCGCTCGTCCTTGCGTGGCGAAGTGCCGGCCGGATCGACGATGAACGCGCCATTGAGAACCGCGTCCTTCATTACGCCGGGAAACGGAGTCGGCGGGCGGTCGCCGGTGCGTCCCCAATAGAGATAGGTCCCCGGAACGTCGGCGCGGAACTGAAATGTCTGCGTTGCACCGGCAGCGATGACGCTGGAATCGATCGCTGCTTCCGAACGGTCTTGCAGTCCCCACAACCGCATCGGCACTGCTAGCGTGTTGCGCACAGTGATGCGCATCTCGGTGCCTGCCGGCACGCGCATCATCGGTCCGGGCGCTCGCGTAGGTCCGCCCGGCTCGGCGAACGCAGCGATCAGAATCGATGGGCCTGTCTTGCCTTCCGGATACCAGAGCGCTTCGCGCGCTTCGAGGTTGATCGTGAACACGCCTTTGACGAGGCGTCCTCCCGAGGTCTGGTTATCGTTAGCAATCGCCGCACTCGGCGGAAGCCCGTGCGGGTGCGACGGCGGCGGCGCGGCGTGAGACGTCAGCGCAGCGATCTGGAGGAGTGCAAGCAGCGAACTCGTCATACGCTGGCCCTCTGCTTCGATTTCACGCTCCGCAGGTGGCCGGGGTGGCCGGGGTGGCCGGGTGGCCGGCGGGGCAGGGCCCTAATTAGGGGAATCCCCGCGATTCGCGCAAGAAAAAAAGTTAACCGCCGCCGGGGATTCTCTGTGCCGGGATGTTCTGCCCATTCTGATGCAACACCAGCCCGGTGGTGTTGCCCTGCGCATCACGGATAAAGTCGAGCTGCGCGTCAACTTCCTTGAGAAAGAAACTGGTCTCTGATTCCGCCCACAGCCGTACCATTGGCTGCCCGGTCGCCTGCGCATACAACA
>DASUZC010000175.1:0-33379 GCA_036377095.1 Gemmatimonadaceae bacterium | reverse complement strand
TTGCCGGCAAGGAGCTCGAAGAAGCGCGACGTAACCTGGACAGGGCGATCGAGAAGTGGACGGACCTCACCGAGCGCGCGGAGAAGCTGGCCGTTCGCTAATCAAAACTCGCCGATGAAGCCGATCTCCGGTTCCAGATGCGGCCCGAACTTCTCCTCGACTTTTGACTGAGCTATCGCAATCAGCTCGCGCACATCCTTCGCAGTCGCGTTGCCCAGGTTTACCATGATGTTGGCGTGAATGTGCGAGATCTGGGCATCGCCGTGGCGAAAGCCCTTGAGCCCGACCTGGTCGATCAAACGACCGGCGCCAACGCCTTCGATTTTCTTGAATATCGACCCTGCACTTGGATGGTACTCCAGCCAGGGATGCTTGCCGCCGCGCCAGCTGAGGTTCTCCTGCATAATCCGATGCATGACTGCTTGATCGGCGGGCTCCAGCTTGAATGTCACTGCCAAGGCCACTTCCCGACCCTGGTGCAGCACGCTGGTATCGTACCCGAACTTCATGTAGTCGCGATCGACGATTTTGCGGGTTCCACCCTGCTGGAGCAAGTCGGCTGATTCGAAGACTTCGGCGATGAACATCGTTCGCTCGCGAGCAGGAGCCGGTGAGAGGAAGTGCAGGTTCTGCCACACTGCTCCGCCGACTGTACTCGGGATCCCGACGTAGTGCTCGAGGCCCGAAAGACCACGCGAGACAGCTTGAGGAATGAGTCTCGCCATTACTGCTCCGCTCTCGACCCACAGGCGACCGTCGTCGAAGAACTTCAGATGACTGGAGGTGTTGCGAATGACGAGGCCACGGAAGCCCTTGTCGCCGACGAGGATGTTGGCGCCAAGGCCGAGCACGAAGAACTTGATCTCCAGCTCGCGAGCGGTGTTAACCGCCACTGCCAGATCATCCGCCGATGTAGCATCGTAGAAGTAGTCGGCGGGACCACCAATCTTGAATGTGGTGTATTGAGCAAGAGGCTCACTTCTTTTGAGCCTCTTTGCGTCGAGCCGGTTTGCTAATTGCCCATAAGCATCAGGGCGAACTTTCACAGTATCTGACATGATCGAAAGAAAAGGTCTCCAGCGTTGCTTCGCTACTCTTGCACTTCTTATTGCAGCGGTCGTACCGCTCCAGGCGAAGGCTCAGCGAGCCGAGCTGGAAAAAATCATCCAGCGCAAGGTTCTCTCGAACGGGCTCGAGGTGATCGTCGTCGAGAACCACGGGGTGCCGCTGGTGACTGTGGAGATCGATGTAAAAAACGGCTCATTCACGCAGTCGCCCGAGTACGAAGGTCTCGCGCATATGTACGAGCATATGTTCTTCCGTGCGAACTCGAAGTACCCGGACCCTAATCAGTTCTGGGATCGCGCATCAGACCTCGGCGCGGTATTCAACGGCACGACACGCGAAGAAGTCGTCAACTATTACATGACGGTGCCCGCTGAGAAGATGTCGGATGCGGTCGCGCTGCTGGCTACGGCGCTGCGGAATCCGCTTTTTCGGCGCGATGAGCTGGAACGCGAGCGGCAGGTAGTCATCGGCGAATATGACCGGAATGAATCAAGCCCCTTCTTCGAGCTCACCAGGCAGACGGACGCGAAACTCTACCCCGGGAATTTCAGCCGTAAAGACGTAATTGGGGACCGTCAAATCGTGCGGACTACGACTCCCGAGAAGATGCGCGCGATCCAGAATAAGTACTATGTCCCCAACAACTCGGCGGTAATCGTTGCCGGAGACGTAAAGCCCGCGGACGTGTTCGCTCTTGTCGAGCGCGAGCTGGGCGACTGGAGTCGCGGATCGGACCCGTTTGTAACCGATCCGATTCCGGCGATCCCGTCGCTTCCGAAAAGCGACGCAGTCGTAGTAGAGGCGCCGGTCGGAGCGGTCACCGTTCAGGTACAATGGCAGGGTCCGAGCGTCGGCAGGGATCCGAAGTCGACATATGCTGCGGACGTCTTCTCGGACGTGCTCAATGATCAGCGCTCGCAGTTCCAGCAACGGCTGGTCGATAGCGGGCTGTGGCAGGCTCTCGGTGTGAACTATTACACCCTGAATCACACCGGCCCCATCACCATTAGCGGGCAGACATCGCCTGAGCAGCTGCGCGATGCGATGAAAGCACTCTACGGCGAAATCGCAAAGTTCGATACACCGGGATACTTCACGGCAGAAGAACTCGAAGCAGTCAAGGCACATCGTGCTGTCACATCTGCGTTCGACAGGGAGCGCGCTTCCGGCTTTGCACACACTCTTGGCTTCTGGTGGAGTGTGGCCAGCCTGGAGTACTACATGGGATACGTTGATAACATGGCGCAGCAGACTGTCGATGACCTGCGCGCGTACGCTCGCAAATACATTCTTGGCAAGCCGCACATTACGGGCGTGTTGATCGCGCCCGAAGCACGGCAGGCCCTCAAACTCAATGCGCAGGACCTCGTAATGGCGGGAACACGCTAATGCTACTCTCGGTTGCCCTGATACTGGCACAAGCCACTACGAGCTTCGACGTATCCGGAGTTCACGTCATTCTCCGGCAGAACAACGCCAACAACGTGGTCGCCGCAAACCTTTACCTGCTTGGTGGCGCGCGGCAGGTGACAAACAGCAACGCCGGCATCGAGCCGATTCTGCTCGATGTATCCGAGCGCGGAACGCTGCACTATCCCAAGAATTCCCTGAGGCGCGGCATGTCCCGCCTGGGAAGCGAGATCGTCACCACGCCGGGCGCTGACTGGACGATGTTCGGAATCCGGTCCAGCGCCGAAGTTTTCGACTCGACGTGGGCGATTTTTGCGGACAGGGTGATGTATCCGACTCTCGCTCAGACGGAAGTCAATCTGGTGAAGGCGATATACCTGTCAGGCATCAGGCAACGCCGCGATGACCCCGACGCGCTTGCCGATTACCTGGCCGACAGCATCACGTTTGTCGGACATCCATACGCAGTGTCGGTCGTCGGAAACGAAAAGTCCATCCAGGCGCTGGATTCAGCGGCGTTGCGCGATTATCACAAGTCGCAGTTCGTGACGTCGCGTATGCTGCTCGTTGTCGTCGGTAACATCGATCGCGCGCACATCGAGCGCCTGGTGAGCCAATCGATCGGTAAGCTGCCGAAGGGAAGCTACGCGTGGACCGCACCTCCGCGGGTTCCGGACGCGTCGACGGCGCTCGTCGTTGAACGTCGCAACCTGCCGACGAATTATATCCTTGGCTACTACAGCGGGCCCCTGGCGAGCGGAGACGATTACCAGGCGTTGCGTGTGGCGACGTCCGTTCTGACCGGTCGGATGTTTGCGGAAATCCGCACGCGTCAAAACCTTACCTACGACGTGCATGCGCCATTTGTCGATCGCGCGGCAACGGTTGGTGGACTTTATGTCTCGACAGTCGCGCCAGACACGACGCTCAAGCTGATGCGTGCTGCAGTCCAGGATCTTCAAACCGGGACACTGGATCCCGTCGGACTGAGACAGCTCGAGGAACAATTCATCACGGAGTATTTCCTCGATAACGAGACAAATGCGGCGCAAGCGGACTTCCTGGCGCGCTCGCAGCTCTATGAAGGAGACTACCGCGAGGCTGAGCGATTTGTCGACGAGCTGAAACGCGTGACTCCGGAAGCAGTGCAACGAGTAGCGCGCCGATATATGAAGAACTTCCGGTTTGCATATGTCGGGGATCCGTCCAAGCTCGATCCACGAACGATCGCTCTTTTCTGAGAGTGAGCCTTACTCCGAGAATTCCTCGGCGGCTACCCAAGGGTCTATAGCGCCGGTGTAGAGCGCCATGCCGATGACCGCGGCTGCAACGCCGCGGTCAGCGAGAGCGTGCAGGTGATTGAGGCTGCCTAGCCCACCGCCTGCAAAAACGGGGAAGTCGGCGGCTTCTACGACATCTTCCATCAAAGGCAAGTCGGTTCCACGCATCGCTTCTTCTCGATGAACGGCGGTCACCAGTACGCCGGCGAGAGACAGGCCGCCTAGCTCCTCGACAAGATCGAGAACGAGCTTCGGCTGCGTACGCGTCCAACCGTGCGACAGAATTTTTCGATCACGGACATCGGCAGCGACAATGATCTGTCCCGGATAGAGCCCGCTCACCTCGACCAGCCAGTCCGGATCCTCCAGGGCTCGTGTTCCGATGATTACTCGCTCGGCGCCGTTTACGAGTGCCTGGTGGATGGCGTCACTGCTCCTGATTCCTCCGCCTACCTGGACTTCAGCGTCGGTGGACCCAAGCACAGCCTGGATCTCGGGAAGGTTATTACCCCTCCCTGACACGCCGTCCAGATCGACGACGTGCAGATGACGAAACCCGTATTGCCGCCAGGCAATGGCGACACCGACGGGATCGGGGATGCGGATTACTTCCTGATCATATGAACCAGCGGCAAGTTGAACGCATGCACCGCCGCGCAGATCGAGCGCAGGAATCGCGATCATGGCGTGTTGTAAGGATTCAAGGCACGAATCATGAGAGCGAAACTGCGTCTTTAATTGCGTGTCGGCGAGCTTGTGAATAAATTCACAATCTCTGTGCCATGGCAGTCTTCTTTCTTTGTAAGTGCAACACGTACGGCTCTGGGAGGCCTTAAACGATGCGGTTCTACGGATTCGCGGTAGCAGTTGGAGTGATCACACTCGGCGCGTGCGCGGGGGGAGAAAAAAACCCCGCCGACACGACACACGTTGCTGTTGATACCAGTAGTGCAACGACGACAACAACGACGGCTGGCGGTGCGGCGTCGACAACAACCGGCGGTTCCACTGGCGGCGCGGTGGCAATGGCTCCGATCACCGGCACCACGAAGACGGTCAACATGGTTGGCGACGCGAAGGGATATCGCTTCGAGCCCGCCAACATCACGGTAAAGCAGGGCGACGCCATCAAGTTTGTGGTAGTCAGCGGCGGCCCGCACAACGTTGCGTTCGATCCGGCAACGATTCCGGCGGATGTGAGACCTCAGCTCGATGCCAACATGGGCACCGACAAGATGGGTGAGCTCTCCAGCAACATGAAAATGAACGCGGGGGAAGGAGTTACCGTCTCTTTTGCCAAAATCAAGCCGGGCCAGTACCCCTACCATTGCGTACCACACCTTGCCCTGAACATGAAGGGCGTAATTACCGTTCAGTAACGCTCGAACGACAAAAAGGGCGGAGCCGCAAGCTCCGCCTTTTTTTTGTCCCTGACAAAGTGAATCTTATGTGTGATGAACGTTCATAGCATTGCACGAATGAGCGGGGGCTCTGCCTACCTCTGGATGGCAGCGCGTGCCCGTAACGCTTTGCGCCGGGTAGTGGTATTCGGGATCGTCGGCGGCGTGGTATTCATCGGTGCGTTGATCGCTTTTGTCGTAGTGCCCCGCAACGCATCGAGAAAGGCCCAGGCTGTTGCCTCCCGCATTGAAACGCGAAGCGACTCAGCGCCAATGATCGTTGCGCGCGACAGGTCCTTGTCGGAGGTCAATACAGCCGACTCGATCATGAATGCGACGCGTGCCGCGTTGGCTCCGCAGCCGGTGGCAGTCATAGATACCTTCCCGCCTGCAGTTCGTGCACAGCGTGATTCGCTGAGTGCGGAGCTCGCGACGCTCAACCGTCTCATCGACCGCGCTGAAAGCGCGCCGCTGCCGACGTCGTACCGGGCACTAGCGGCTTCTCCAACCGTCGCCGCCGATCCGCGCGTGCGACTGCTGCTCGATTCACTGACCGATATCGAACGCGAGCGGAATAACTTCGGCGCAGTTGGTAGCGTCGATCCGGTCTACCTGGCGCTGACTTCGCGCGCAACGGCAATCGGTCGCGAGATAAAAGGTATTGCTGACGCCAAGCGCGGCGAAGTCAGAGGCAAGCTGGCTTTGATTCGCCCGACGCCGGCGCCGGTGGTCAAGCCGGTGATCAACGTCGACACGATGAAAGTGCTCGCGCAACGGGCGACCGCGCAGCAGAACTACACCACTGCGGTGAAGCAACTCGATCAGGTCCATCAAAAGAATTCGCGCATCGACCGGGAAACTGCTCGCGCGCGCGAATTGGCGAATGTCGGCGCACCGCCGTGGGCGATGCTTGCCGCCGCGGTAGTTCTGGCGCTGGCCGTTGGCTTCGCTGCCTCCTTCGGCACGGAGCTGAAGCGTCCACACATCGCCGACCCGCGCGAAGCCGAACAGGTCAGCAATGCACGCGTGTTGACAGTCATCAAGCCGCCGGAGATCGTCGTCGAGCGAAGTCGTCGCCAGGCCGACGTAGAAGCACCACCCCTGATCGACGTGGTGTCAGAGAGTTATCGGACTCTCTATCTGCACATTGCGTCGGTCGAGGCGAGCGTGCCCATCGTTACGATTACGGGTGATGATCCCGGTATCGTTGCCACGGTCGCGGCCAATCTCGCCGCGTCGGCTGCGTATGAGGCGAGAAGCACGCTGCTCGTCGACGTGGATCCGACGACGTGTGCCGTCGCCAGCGTGCTCCGCATTCGCCCCGATCCCGGGCTTGCCGGCATCATCAACGGTGGTGCTACCTGGCCCGAAGCAATCGTACCGACGACCATCGGTCGCGACCGCCCGCTCGACGTCCTGCCAAGCGGAACCCGACGGTCAGGCCTCCCCGAGCCAAGCGTCGTCGAAGAAGTCAAGAAAGAGCTCGCGCGACTGCAGCGCCGTTATGACTTCATCATCATCGCCGCACCGACCAGCTATGTACAGCGTAGTGCGGTCAGCATTATCCCGGCGCCGGACGTGATACTCTGCGCGAGAATCGCGCACACGACGATCGGTGGACTCAAGTCGGCGGTAGACGGTCTGCGGGCGGCTGATATGCGAATCCACGGGCTTGTGCTCTGGGATGCAGAGATGCCGCAGCTCGAAACCCGCGAGGAGATGCTCGGCGCGACACGGCAGGCTGAGTCGTTCCGACCGGAGTTGGCAACGGCGCAGTAAAGGCTGAATGGCGGAAGCAATTCCTGATCTGCGCGGTGTACCCAAGCATCGCGCGTACTCCGAGCTGAAAGGCCACGCGGAAGCGATCCTCGACGGCGTGAGCGACGAGGTTACCGCGATGGCAACGATAGCAGCGCTGGTGCATCACGCATTTGGTCATCTCTGGACGGGATTTTACCGCGTGGTTGTCCCCGGACAGCTACTGCGCGTTGGTCCATACCAGGGCTCGCTGGGTTGTATCGATATCGCGTTCGGACAGGGTGTGTGCGGTACGTCAGCAGCTGAAGCGAGGACGGTGGTCGTTCCTGACGTAGAGAAGTTTCCCGGCCACATCACCTGCGACTCACGATCGAAGTCGGAGATTGTGGTGCCTGTACTCAACAAAAAAGGTGATTTGCTGGCTGTCTTCGACATAGATTCTGAACGCCTCAACGCGTTCGATAACGAAGACCAGCGAGGTCTCGAGCAGCTCGTGTCCTGGTTCGCAAGCACCGCCTAATGTCCGTCACCGGATACTCAGACGTCATCAATCATGCTCTCGCCTTTGCGGCGAAGCATCACGACCGCCAGGTGAGAAAAGGGACGAGGCTTCCCTACCTCACACGGCCGGCCAACGTCGCGATCATTCTTACGCGCTACGGTCGCGACAATGAGACTATCGTTGCCGGCATTCTGCACGATGTGATTCAGGATTGTGTTCAGGATGGCTATTCGCGTTCAATGCTCGAGCAGCGCATCGGCGACAAATTCGGTGGCAAAGTCCTGGATACGGTGCTCGCGGTTACGTACAGAAAACTTGACGACGACGGAGTCGAGCTCTCTGTGGAGGAGCGAAGGCAGGATTACCTGGAACGCCTTGCGGGCGCGAACTCCGAAGCCCGCTGGGTGTGTGCCGCCGATAAGATCCACAGTGCAGCGTCACTGATTGCCGATCTGCGGCGCACGGTCGATCCCGAATCGGTGTGGAACCGCTTCGGGGGCGGCAAGACTTCTGCTGCGCAGTGGTACCGCCAGGTTTATGAGCGCCTGCGAATGGTCGGCTTCGACGCTCCGATCATGTCCGAGCTGGATGACTTGTCGGCGGAGTTGCTCAAACTCGCGGAATGACTACCTGAGCGCGGCTGTCCTGTCTGCGCCGTAAGTCTTCTCTACGTAGTCGTCGAGAATCTTCAAAAACTCGGGGACGATTCCCTCCCCTTTGAGCGTCACCGACAACTTGCCGTCGATGTAAACCGGCGCCTTCGGCTCCTCGAATGTGCCCGGTAGCGAGATGCCGATGTTGGCGTGCTTGGATTCCCCTGGTCCGTTCACCACGCAGCCCATCACCGCCACACGCATGTCGACGACGCGGGGGTAGCGCTCTCTCCAAACGGGCATCTGTTCACGCAAATAGGTCTGAATGTCTTCCGCCATATGCTGGAAGAATGTCGATGTGGTGCGACCGCAGCCGGGACACGCGGTGACCTGCGGGTTGAAGCTTTGCAGCTCGAGGGACTGCAGAATCTGTTGGGCAACGCGGACTTCTTCCGTTCGATCGCCGCCCGGACGCGGCGTCAGAGACACGCGGATGGTGTCGCCAATTCCCTCCATGAGCAGGATCGACAGCGCGGCGGTGCTGGCGATTATTCCCTTGGCGCCCAGCCCCGCTTCAGTGAGGCCGAGGTGAAGAGGATAATCGCAGCGTTCCGCAAGCAGCCGATACACCGTCAGCAAATCCTGAACTCCTGAAACCTTCGCTGAAATAACAATCCGATCGTGACCGAGGCCCATGTCTTCGGCGAGTGCCGCGGACCGAAGCGCGCTCTGCAGCATTGCTTCGATATAGACGTCTTTCGCGTCGCGTGGGTCGTCGCTGGTTGCGTTCTGGTCCATTAACTCGGTCAGCAGGTCCTGGTCGAGCGAGCCCCAGTTGACGCCGATTCTGACTGGCTTGGCGTTGTCGAGCGCGACCTGAATGATGGTGCGGAAGTTTTCGTCGCGTCGCTTGCTGCCGACATTGCCGGGATTGATGCGGTACTTGGCCAGCGCGCGGGCCGTCGCCGGGTACTTCGTCAGCAGCAGATGGCCGTTGTAGTGAAAGTCGCCAATGACGGGCACGGTAACGCCCATGTCGGCGAGGCGACTCACGATTTCGGGGACGGCTCGTGCGGCTTCGTCGTTGTTGACGGTTACGCGGACGAGTTGGCTGCCGGCGCGAGCGAGATCCGCAACCTGAAGAGCAGTGGCACCGGCATCAGCGGTGTCGGTGTTCGTCATCGACTGCACGACCACCGGATGTGCGGAGCCGACGGGGACGCCGCCTATGAATGCAGTTGGAGTCTTTCTTCGGGTAATGCTGGACAACTGTGCTTGTCTGTGATGAGAATGAAAGCTAATTCCATGGCCTGTTCGCTGCATAAGAGCGACGGATTCACTTCCCTGCTGCGCACTAACTGGAGCTCAGATGGCTGATACACCGGAGACGGTCGAAACACCCGAGAAGGTCGAAACTCCGACTGTCGTTGCTGCACCACCGAAGAAGAAGCGCAACACGGCGTTAAAGATCCTGCTCGTCATTTTGCTCCTGCCCGCAGTAGTGATTGCGCTGTGGATATGGGTCTCGCTCGGCTACACGTACTCGAGTGGCGACCGTGCGGGGTACGTACAGAAGATTTCCAAGAAGGGATGGATCTGTAAGACGTGGGAAGGGGAACTGGCGCAGGCAAACCTTCCCGGTACGATGCCGCAGATTTTCACTTTCACTGTCCGCAGCGATTCGATCGCGCACATTATCGAGCAGAATGCCGGGAAACAAGTGTCGCTAAAGTATGAGCAGCATCGCGGCATACCAACGAGCTGCTTCGGCGATACGGAATATTTCGTAACTGCGGTACAGCGTGTAGGTCCTTGATACTGTCTATTGTCTGCTCAGCCGGACCTTGCTATTTTTTCCGCCAAGTCAGGCCAGGGCAGGGGCACGCGCCTTTGTTCAGGCTTTATCCAGCGCGAGGTGAATGAGACTCGCGTAACAGATTGTCGAGGGTCGGGCGTTTTTTCGCTCCCCAAGACACAATTTTTTCAGGAGTTGGGAATGCGTACGACCGGCAAAGTGAAGTGGTTCAACGACGCGAAGGGCTTTGGATTCATCACACCTGACAACGGGCAGAAGGATTGCTTCGTTCACTACAGCGCGATCTCAGGCTCGGGATTCAAGTCCCTCGCCGAGGGTGACGCGGTAGAGTTCGACATTGTCGAAGGTCAGAAAGGTCCGGCTGCCGAGAACGTGACGAAGACCGCTTAAGGTCGCGTCTACTTCACTGGCACAATCTGGCGGGGCGTCTCATTCGAGGCGCCCCGTTGCTTTTTGTGGCGGTCGGCCGCGGCGTGGAAGCGGAGCGATTTCAACCGCGTGTTCGAGCCGCTCGAGAAGTGAGAGGGTAATCTGCTCGATGTCCAGTTGTATCCGGGTACCGGTTGGGAGCGCGAGCTGGCCGTTTAATGTGAGGAGAGCTGTTGCCAACGTGAGAGCTTTTGCCAACGGCGTTTCGAGATCGTTGACGAGTGCGAGAGCAATGGCGAGAATGGTTAACGATTCAACGGAGAGCCGGCGTGAGACTCCCTGGCGCTTCTGCGTTACCCCTTGCACGCGGTAGTGGGAGAGAGTATTGTCGAGCCACTTGCTGGAGACGTGCAGGGCAAGTGCAGCAGTAGCAATGGTATACGCTCGTGGCATTAATTATCCTAAATCCTTAGGATAATTAAGTCAATTAGCAAGTTAATGTTAAGGACAACTTATCTCAAAGCCAAACATGCCTCGACTCTACCTCAGCCTACTCTTATTTCTCGGACTTACCACCTCGATGCCTGTCGCAGCCAACGCACAGAAGAGCTATGCGCTCGGGATCGGCGGCGGCGCGGCGATACCAGTTGGAAAGCTCGGCGATGTGCAGAAAACCGGCTACTCAGCCTTGGTAATTCTGGCGGTCGGTTCTCCTGACGGGCCGATTGGACTGAGGTTCGATGGGATTTATAACAATCTAACCCACACTACCACACCGGCCGGAACGACCTCCGCGAATTTTCGCGTTGTCGGCGCGCTTGTGAACATCATCTACGCGTTCCCGGGAACGTACGCGAAGCCATACCTGATTGCAGGCGGCGGATGGTACGGCTCAAAGGTCGATACCGCCGGCGCCAAGTCTCAGAGCAACATCGGGTTCAATGCCGGCATCGGAACGACCTTTGGGTTTGGACCGGCCGCAGCTTTTATCGAGGCGCGCTATCACACCATATCGCGCAGCGTTGAGAAGGGCGGGGTGTTTCAGTTCGTGCCAATCACGTTCGGCTTGATGTTCTAAACAGCGCGCAGAATCAGCTCGTTGCCGCGCGCGATTTCTGCCTCCGGCCGCAGCGCGTCGCGCGCGGCCTGAAGTTGCGCGGCTACAGCAGCCGGTCCAGTGCCACCCGGCACTTCACGACGGGCAACCGACGTTTTTGGCTCGAGCCAGTCCAGGACGTCGTCGCCGAAAAGGCCATGCGCTGCCTTGAATGAGGAGATCGGGAGCGCGTCGAGCTCACAGCCATCGCGCTCACACTCCCGAATGAGCGCCCCGATTGAGGCGTGCGCTTCGCGGAACGTCGCGCCCTTTTCGACGAGGTAATCAGCGAGGTCAGTCGCCATCATACTGCTCGACACAGCGCTTCGCATTCGCTTCTGATTGAAACGGGTTTCCTGGAGTGCGCCGGACACTGCGGGTAATACGAGCAGCACGGTGTCGACCGCATCGAACAAGACCCGCTTGTCGTCCTGCAGATCCTTGTTGTAACCACTCGGCAGGCCCTTGAGCGTGGAAAGCAGTGTGCTCAGATCTCCGATCGCGCGCGCACCCGACCCGCGCGCCAGCTCCAGCGCGTCGGGATTTCGCTTCTGCGGCATCATGCTCGAGCCCGTCGTGAAAGCGTCGCCAAACTGAACGAACCCAAACTCGCTCGAGCCATAAATGATGAGATCTTCAGCGAGACGCGACGAGTGCGTGGCAATCATTGCTACCGCGAACAACAGCTCGGCGACGAAATCACGGTCACCGACGGCGTCGATGCTGTTCTGAGATAGAGAGCTGAAGCCCAGGCTACCCTGCAGCAGAACGCGCGACACGGGGAAGGCACATCCGGCAATTGCACCTGCTCCAAGGGGAAGCACTGCGGCAGCGCGAGATGCAGCAGCAACACGTGCCCGATCACGCTCGAGTGGCCAGAAATGCGACAGCATCCAGTGCGCCGCCAGAACCGGCTGAGCGCGCTGCATGTGCGTGTAAGCCGGCATCAATGCATCACCGAGAGCCGTCGCCTGATCCAGCATCACCTGCTGCAGCGAGCGCACTGCGGTGTCCAGCTTGGTGCAGGCATCCATCACCCAGAGGCGCGTCGCGGTGGCTACCTGATCGTTGCGGCTGCGACCGGTGTGGAGCTTCGACGCGAGATCACCAATCTCTTCGTGTAGCATCCGATCGATCAGTGTGTGCACATCCTCATCGGAGGAAATGGGCTGAGTACCCGCCGCCAGCTTCTGCGCGACTGCGCTCAAACCGCGCTCCATTTTCTTGCTTTCCTCGAGGGTGAGGACGCCCGCTCCCCACAGCGCAACCGCCCACGCCTGAGAAAGGCTGATGTCGAACGGCCACAAACGGAAATCAGTGCCGATCGACCGATTGAGAGCTTCGAGCGCGGCAGCAGGCGGCACCGCGAAGCGGCCACCCCACAGCTTGTGCGAAGTGTGATCCGACATCCTGACCTCCTTCAACTCAAGCTATCGCTAGCGTGGCCGTTTTGCTGCTCTCCTTCTTGGCGGTGGCCTCACTATGAGCCGCGGCTAGCTCCTGATCTCGAATAGCGCGAACGCGCGCGGACAATCCGTAGAGGCGAATAAAGCCGGCGGCGTCGCTCTGCTGATAGACATCGTCTTCGCCGAAGGTTACGAAGCGCTCATCATATAAAGCGTTCTCGCTCTCGCGGCCGACGACGTTTGCGGTGCCCTTGTAAAGCTTGAGTGTGACACTACCGGTGACTCGTTCCTGCGTGACGTTGACGAAGGCGTCGTAGGCTTCACGCTCGGTAGTCCACCAGCGGCCTTCATAGACAAGATCCGCATAACGCGGCGCGATGAGATCCTTGGCAGCGAGGGTCCGGCGATCCAGAACCAGCTGTTCCAGCTCGCTGTGAGCAGAGTAGAGAAGGGTACCGCCGGGCGTTTCGTACACGCCGCGGGACTTCATGCCCACCAAGCGGTCCTCAACCAGGTCGATACGACCGACACCATGACGGCCGCCAATGGTGTTCAATGCGCGCAGGAGGTCGACCGCATCGAGCTCCGCGCCGTTGACCGAGACCGGAGTTCCACCGACGAAGCCGATGGTGACTTCCTCGGCTTCATCCGGCGCTTTCTCCGGGGACGTGGTCAGCATGAAGAGATCGTCGGGCGGCGCGGTCTGCGGCTGCTCGAGAACTCCGCCCTCATGCGAGATGTGCCAGATATTCCGATCTCGCGAGTAGATCTTCTCCTTGGTAGCGGCGACCGGAATGTGATGCGCTTCTGCATACGCGATCGCGTCCTCGCGGCTCCGGATGTTCCACTCGCGCCAGGGCGCGATGATCGGAAGATCGGGCGCGAATGCGGCGTAGGTCAGCTCAAAGCGAACCTGGTCATTGCCCTTACCGGTGCAGCCATGCGCGAGGGCGTCGGCGCCCACGCGCCTGGCAATCTCGACCTGACGTCTGGCGATGAGCGGGCGTCCCATCGAAGTGCCGAGCAGGTACTTACGGCCGTAGATCGCGCCAGCGCGGAGGGTGGGCCACACGAACTGTTCCACAAATTCCTGGCGTAGATCTTCGACGTAGCACTCGTCGGCACCCGATGCGATTGCTTTCGCGCGGACGCCTTCCAGCTCCTCACCCTGTCCGATATCGGCGGCAACGCAGATAATGCGCGCGTCATACCGCTCCTTGAGCCAGGGGACGATGATTGAAGTATCAAGCCCGCCGGAATAGGCGAGGGCAATTGTTCGGATCACGGACGCCTCAATAAGTATTCAGAATCACTGAATATTTAATCGGTCGGGCAGGGTCCGTCAATACCGGTCAGGGCTCCCCGGCAAGGCTCTTGAGCCGGCGGTGGACGCGCTCCCGAGCGGCGACGGAGCGGCAGATGATAAGGATGGTGTCGTCCCCGCCAACCGTCCCCAGGATGTCGCTCCACCCCTCGCCGTCGAGGGCGGCGGCAATCGGCTGGGCGCCGCCCGGTACCGTTCTCAGCACCAGCATCTCGCTCACCCCGTCAACACGCAGAAATAGCTGAGGAAGAAGCGTGTCGAGCGCCGCCCTGCTTTCCTCGATATTGCCATCGGTAACGGCGTAGCGCGCGCCTTCAGGGGTCGGCACTCTCGCCAGGCGCAACTCGCGCAAGTCTCGCGACAGGGTAGCCTGGGTCACATCCCAGCCGCGCTGCAACAGCAGCTTGCGCAGATCTTCCTGACTGCTGACGGCGCGGGAGCCGATTATTTCAAGGATCGTATCGTGTCGTTCGCGTTTGTTGGCCACGACGGGATTCTAGCACCCCGACAATTAATCCGCGAGGCGGCGGGCGAATCATTGACGCAACACTGGTGTAATGTTATGCATTCACTATGCATAAAATTCCGGTCGGGGTCCTAGGCGCCAGTGGTTATGCCGGCAGGGAGCTGTGTGGACTGATCACGCAGCATCCCGGGCTTTCGCTCGCCTTTGCCTCGGCCAATGAGCAGCGGGGGCAACGTGCCCGCGTTGGCTCTGTGGAGTTGACCTACGTTGCCACTGAAGATGCTCCGCTCAACAAAGCCGAAGTCGTGTTCACGGCGCTGCCGCATGGTACGGCGGCCAAGTGGGTCGGGAACGCGAGAAACGTTGGCGCGCGGGTCGTCGATCTTTCGGCTGACTTCAGACCGGGAGCCGGCGAGGCGTCCGACGTGCGCGCGCCATACGGTCTGACCGAGCTAATGCGCTCGAGGATCCCGGGCGCCGAGATTGTGGCGAACCCTGGCTGCTATCCCACTGCCATTCTCCTTGCCGTGGCGCCTTTGCTGGTAGAAGGGCTCGCGCTGCCCGGCGCTACTATAAATGTATCGGCGGCCAGCGGCGTGACCGGGGCCGGGTATTCAGCGCGCCCTGACCTGCTCTTCGCCGAAGTGGTTGAAGATTTCAAAGCGTACGCAGTCGGTAACGAGCATCGGCACATCGCGGAAATGAGAGCCGTCGCCGCCGAGCTCGCTGGTACGGAGATCGACATTCTCTTCACCCCGCATCTGTTGCCGGTCGCGCGTGGAATTCTCGCAACTATCACAATTCCCATCAAGCAGCACAGCGATGATCCGGCTACACTCTGGCGTCGCTTCTACGGCAACGAACCGTTCATCGAGATTGCCGACCATCCGCCCTCGCTCCGCGACGTGGTTCGCCGAAACGTGGTGCGTCTGAGCGTGTCGAAAGCCGCGAATGTGAGGCAACCGACGCTGATCATCATCTCGGCAATCGACAACCTGATGAAAGGAGCGGCCGGCCAGGCCGTGCAGAACGCGAATGTATTGCTCGGGCTCTCCGAGCAATCGGGGTTGCCGGCGTGACGCGAGTACTAAAAATCGGTGGCCGCGCGCAGAGCGATCCTGAGCTCACCCAGACGGTACGGGATGCATGGAGAGCCTCGCCGGGCGGCCTCTGTGTGGTCCATGGTGGCGGCGACGAAGTATCGGCGATGCAGCGCGCGCTCGGGAGAGAAGCAGCGTTTGTTGGCGGTCGTCGGGTGACATCGCAAGGTGATCTCGAGCTGCTGCGAATGGTTCTTTCCGGCGTCATCAACAAGCGCCTGGTGAGCACATTGGTAGCGGCCGACCTGCCGGCGGTCGGAATCTCCGGTGAAGATGCGGCGCTCATCAGCGCCGAGTTCATAGATCGTCCGGTGCTCGGCTACGCCGGGCGGCCTGTCGGCATCAATACCGAGCTGCTGTTGTCTCTCATGAACTCCGGGTACCTGCCGGTCGTCTCGCCGGTGGCGTTCAATAGCGAGAGCGGTGTCGGTGGTGCGCTAAACGTCAACGGAGATGACGCAGCCGCGGCAATCGCCGCGGCAATCGGCGCTTCCGAGTTGATATTCATTGTGGACGTGGAAGGGGTGCTGGACAGCGACAACCGCGTACTTGGCAATCTGACGATCGAGCAAGCACGCGAGATGATCGCCAACGGAACGGCAGCGGCAGGAATGGCTGCCAAGCTGGAGTCTGCGCAGACTGCTTTGACCAACGGAGTTGCATCTGTGCGCATCTGTGCGCTGCGTGGAGTGGGTGATACGCAGTGCGGGACATACTTAACTCAATCCCAGAGTGTGGCGATATGAGCGCCGTAATTATGCCGATGGAGCATGAAACAGAGTCGAAGACGTCAGCGTCCACGGAGTCATTGCTCGGGACGTACAAGCGCGCACCAATGGAATTCGTCAGAGGCGAGGGCGTTGAGCTCGTCGATGCTGATGGCAAGCGCTACCTCGACTTTGCCAGCGGAATCGCCGTCAACTCTCTCGGTTACGGTGATCCGGGCGTCACGGCGGCGATTACTGAAGCGCTGAGCAATGGCCTGATCCACACATCGAACCTCTATCGCACGTCGCCGGGCGAGCAGCTGGCGGCGAAGCTGGTCGAGCGCTCGTTCGCGTCTCGGGTGTTCTTTTGCAACTCGGGCGCAGAAGCTAACGAGGGCGCGTTCAAGTTTGCGCGTAAGTGGGCGCGGAAAGTGGGGACTGACGCGAAGGTAGAGATCATCGCGCTCCGCGGCAGCTTTCACGGGCGCCTCTTCGCATCACTGGCCGCGACGGATCGCCCGTCTTACCGCGCGCCGTTCCGTCCGCTGGCAGGTGGAGTCTCCATTTGCGAGCGTGATCTCGCCGAGCTTGATACCGCGCTCGACGAAGAGACGGTTGCCGCGTTGATTCTCGAGCCCATTCAGGGCGAGGGTGGAGTCCGCGTTCTCGAGCCAGGGTTTGTGCAGAAGCTGCGCGAGCTGACGGCCAAGAGGGAGATTGCCCTGATCTTTGACGAAATACAGTGCGGACTCGGGCGCACGGGACGGCTCTTCGCTTACGAAGGACTGGACATCGTACCCGACATGGTGACGCTGGCGAAGCCGCTGGCAGGCGGCTTACCCATGGGTGCCGTGCTGATAAACGAGGAGATAAGCTCGGTGATGCAGCCCGGCGATCACGGAACGACATTCGGCGGCGGACCACTGGTTGCCGCAGTCGCCGAGCATGTGTTCGATCGCCTGGCCGACGAATCGCTTCTCGCCGCGGTGCGAAGCAATGGCGCATGGCTGGGAGAGCAGCTGTCCGCGATTGCATCCCGCTCCGGCAAGGTGCGGGCGGTTCGCGGGATGGGCTACATGTGGGGGATCGATGTCGTTGAGCCAGCAAACGACATCGTGAAGCGTGGATGGGATGAAGGATTGCTTACTCTGACTGCCGGTGAGCACACCCTGCGGTTGCTGCCACCGCTGATCATGACTCGCGAGGATCTGGAGCGCGGAATCTCGATCATAGAAAGCATCATCGGGTAATCACGCAGTCGCGCGGTAACGGGGCGGCGGTTAAGATTTCGGAGCCATGTCACGCCGCCCCGCTCAACAAGTATCAGTTGCCCGTATTTTCTCACTGACTCTCGTGGCGGCTGTAGTCGCGTGTGCCGGACTCGCATCGACGACGGGACAGCCAGCAGTTGCATCGCTGCCCGCTGATACGATCGAGGCGAGGCGCGTCTTTGAAGAAAACATCGACGCCATACACAAGCGTGACCGTGCGCGTTATCTGGCGACCTATCTTCACAGCAGCTCGCTGGGTAGAAACGGGCCAGGCGGACTCGAGCTCGGTTACGACAACTGGAGCGCGCGACGTGACTCGACGTGGCCGGACACTCTGATCGCAAGAAATCTTCGCGTGCTCCCGGTTGCGCCCGGCGTGGTCTACGGCACGTACTGCTATACCGTCACGCAACGTGACACGACTACCAGCGGCGTATCGGAGCGAGTCTTCGTCAAGACGACACAAGGCTGGCGGATTGCGGTAACGACAGCCTTCGGACTCCCAGTCGGGCAGCGCCCCCAATGCAAATAAGGACTTTATGCTATTACGTGACTCGTTGATTCGCGCCGTGCTGGCAGTCGGCATTCTGTTCGGAAGTCCGGCGGTGGGGTTCTCGCAGCAGCCGACGCCGCCGGTCCCAGTCGACACCACGACACCGAAGCTCGTTCTGTTCATCACGGTCGATGCGATGCGACCGGATTACCTCACGCGTTTCGAAAGTCAGCTCACTGGCGGGCTCGGCAGGCTATACCGAGCCGGAGCGGTGTTCACGAACGCGTATCAGGATCACGCGATCACCGAGACGGCACCGGGTCACTCGGTCACCATGTCGGGAAGATTTCCGGTGCACACCGGCATTTCTATGAACATCGCCGGTGTAAACGACACGACTGTAACGCTGATTGACGCGGTGGGGTTCGGCGCGTCGCCGTTTCGCTTTCGCGGCACGACGCTGTCGGACTGGTTGATCGCCAAGGATCCGCGCACGCGAGTTCTCTCAGTGTCACGGAAGGATCGCGCGGCAATTCTGCCGATCGGCAGATCGAAGCAGCCAGTTTTCTGGTATGGCGGCAACGGAAACTTCACCACGAGCACCTACTACGGTACAACGCTACCCGACTGGGTGAAGGCGTATAACGCCCGGAAGATTCCACTGAGCTATGCCGGCCGCGTATGGCAGCTGTTGTTGCCGGAGGCTGCCTACACCGAGCCGGACAGCGTTCCCTTCGAAGCCGGTGCGGTGGGATTCAAGTTTCCGCACGTCCAGCCGACGGCACCGGACTCGGCGGTGGTCTTTCTGGCGGAGTTCCCGTGGATGGACGACATCACGCTCGACTTCGCTCTATCAGGTGTGAAGGCGCTGAACCTCGGTGCCGGTCCGCAAACCGATGTGCTGGCGATTTCCCTTTCGACCACCGATGCAATCGGGCACAAGTACGGGCCGGATTCGCGCGAGATCCACGATCAAATACTGAGGCTCGATCATGCACTCGGAGTATTTCTCGATTCTCTGTTCAAGGTACGCAACGAGAAGGACGTCATCATAGCGCTGACCGCCGATCATGGACTGTCGCCGTTTCCCGAGGTGCACACCACCCACGACACCAACCAGGGAGCAATGCGAGTCAACGTGCGGCCCGCTCTTCAGCGGTTGAGCGATATACTTGCTGCGCGCGGGGTATCCGGAAACGGGTTACAGAATGTGCTCGGGGTCTATTTCGGCAACGGCTTCACGTTCGACAGCGGAGTACTTCAGCTGGACCGCGCTGCTTTGCAGCGCGCGAACGTGAACGTCGACACACTGCTGACAAGCGCGCGGGCTGAATTTCTACGAGTACCGGGAGTAGCACGAGCTGACCGTATCTCGAGTCTTGCAACGGCCGACACCGTCAACGATCGGATTGCGCGGCGTTGGCTGCACATGTTCGCCGATGAAAACACGGCTGCGCTGGTGGTGACACTCGCGCCTTACAACTATTGGCTCTCGAGTTACTCAGCGCAACACGGCAGTCCGAACGATTCAGACGCCCGTGTTCCAATCATCTTCTACGGCAGCCCTTTCAAAGCCGGTCGTTACGCCGATTTTGCAACAGTCGCCGACATGGCGCCTACTCTGGCGGCGGCGGCGCACGTGACACCACTGGAAAAACTCGACGGACACGTACTTCAGAATGCGATCCGGTAAGACGCCACTTGCGCCGGTCTGGAGAGCGTTTGACGAAGCGGATTTCGGATCGAAGAACAGCCTGAATCTGCGTGATTCGCTTCCCAGTGCTGCCGATGCAACCTACCGTACCGAAGCGTGGCTGCGGGAGCGCCAGGTGGGCGGCGCGAAGGAAGTGCTGATCATCAGCGGTCGCGGTAACCGGAGTCCGGGCGGTGTTTCGAAGGTACGTCAGGCCATACTCAATCTGCTGCCAACACTACGCCGGCGAGGCGTAGTCAGCGAATGGCGGGAGCATTCTCCGGGCTCGCTGGTGGTGAAGCTCGAGCCGATCTCGGCGTTGCTGAACGCACCACGCAGGAAGCGTGATCGGGAAGCAACGCCGCCTCAACCACTCGATCCGCGAGCTCTCGCCGCGCTCGATAAAACCACGCTGCGGCTTCTGCGTTCGCTCGCCATTCGCTCACTCGAGAGCCTTGGCGTCCGCACTCCCGAAGAATTCGTTGAGGCAGAGATGCTTGCGAAATTCAACTCGTTGGCGGCGAGCATCCCACCGGGTGAGGGAAGTGAAGGGCGCCTGCAAAGAGCGATTGCCGCGGCGCTCGAGCAGCTCGACGAGTGAAGCAGACGGGCCGATAAAAACGAGGAACCCAACCACAATGAAAGCGAACCTTGTCGCCGCGGCGATTCTTTGCGCGGCTCCCATTCGTGCACAAACTCTGGCCGGCTATACAAGCCAGGCTTCGTCACGAGAGCGTGCGGGCGAAGAGGATGTCATAGGTCGGCCTAGCCCGAACGATGCTGCCGCCCACTCGCGGTTTCTTTCGTCGCAGCCACACATGGCGGGAACGCCGGCGCAGGCGCGCACGCGCGATTACGTGATCGCGCAAATGAAGTCGTGGGGACTGGAGACAGAGACACGCGCTTACAAAGTGTGGATGCCGCATCCGGTGAGCACGCGCGCGTGGCGCATTACCCCTGATCCGCTCGAATTGAATCTCAGCGAAGGCCCAATTGCCGAGGACACGACTTCGGTCACGTTTCCGCAGGTGGTGCCGTTCAACGGCTACGGAGCAGCCGGCGATGTCAGTGGCGAAGTCGTGTATGTGAACTACGGGCTGATCGAAGACTACGCGCAGCTCGATTCGATGGGCGTCTCAGTGAAGGGAAAGATCGCGGTCGCTCGTTACGGACGTTCCTACCGCGGTATCAAGGCGCGCGAAGCGGAGAAGCACGGTGCGGTCGGCCTGATCATTTACAGCGATCCAGCTGACGACGGGTATACACGCGGTGACGTCTATCCTTCCGGGCCGATGCGTCCCTCAAACGGAATTCAGCGTGGGAGCGTGATGAACCCGAATGGCGATCCAAGCACGCCCGGGTATCCGAGCAATGTGAAAGCTCGCAGAATTCCGCTTGCGCAAATGGAGGTGCCGCGCATTCCAGTTCTACCGATGTCTTATGGGAATGCAGCGGAGCTGTTGCGAGGATTGAAAGGCAATTCGATTCCGCAGACATGGCAAGGTGGCTTGCCGTTTCGCTACCACGTCGGGCCAGGTCCGGTGCAAGCACGTCTCGCAGTAACCACTGACGCGACTACGAATCCTTACAAGGAAATCTGGGACACGTTCGGTGTCGTGCGCGGCACCGAGTTCCCCGATGAAATCGTGATGATTGGCGGGCACCGCGATGCATGGGGGCCTGGAGCAGCCGACAATGTGAGTGGGACAGTCAGCGTATTGGAGGCCGCGCACGCAATCGCGGATCAGGTCAGGGCGGGCATGCGCCCAAGGCGCACCATCGTCTTCGCGACGTGGGACGCAGAGGAGTGGGGACTGATCGGCTCGACGGAATTCGTCGAGGAAGATTCCTTACGCTTACGAAATCACGCTGTGGCTTATCTGAATCAGGACGATATCGCGCAGGGTCCGAACTTCGGCGCTGGTGGGTCACCGTCGTTGCGTGGGATTCTGCGCGATGTGGCGAAGCGCGTTCCGGATCCCGGTAAGCAGGG
Organism: Gemmatimonadaceae bacterium; assembly: GCA_036377095.1. GTDB lineage: Bacteria > Gemmatimonadota > Gemmatimonadetes > Gemmatimonadales > Gemmatimonadaceae > UBA4720. The sequence goes on along the minus strand of DASUZC010000175.1, from coordinate 11,634 downwards.
AAGTGTGTATGATGCCTGGCGCAAGCGCGCCAACCTCGCGGCCGATTCTCTCGAGCCACAGATGGGTGACCCCGGCGGCGGATCCGATTTCGCCGGCTTCTACAATCACCTCGGCATCCCGATCGCCGATTGGGGATTCGGGGGACCACAGGGCATCTATCACTCGGCGTACGATTCTTATCACTGGATGTCGAAGTTCGGCGATCCACACTTCGAGTATCATGCGACGGCGGCCAAAATCGGTGCAGCGATGCTGCTGCGGATCGCCAATGCCGACGTGCTGCCCTATGACTACGTCGAGTTCGCGCGGACAATGCGGCGGTTCGCTGCGCAAACAACGCAGTCAATAGCGGAGAAGCATTGGACGATGCCTGTTGATACCCTGACACGCGCGGTCGGGAGAATGGAGGATGCCGCTGTTGCTTTCGCGACAGAAAGGGAGCGCGCTCTTGCAACTCAGCTATCGAGTAAGCAGCTCAAGAGGGTTAACGCGACGCTGCTGGAAGTTGAACGCCAGCTTACAAGATCGGAGGGTCTCGTCACGCGGCCGTGGTTCAGGAACCTGATCTACGCCTCGGACGAGAACAACGGCTACGCAACAATGGTGTTTCCGTCGGTGGGCGAGGCGATTCGTCTCGGTGACGAGAAAACCGTCAGTCGTGAGCTCACCGATCTCGCTGGTCGCTTCGATGCGGCGACGCACGCATTGCAGAGATCGACCCAGATCTTTCGCCAAATGTAACTGGCGAACACACACCGCTTTGCGGAACGGACATTGCGATGCCCGATGTTCGATGAGAACGGATGGTGTCGTGCAATGAGAACGAACGGGAACGGAGCGCAACGCTCGCGTCTCAGGCACGAGGACATATCAGCGCTTGATGATTACGGCGCAAAGGCCGTCTGGCCCGCTGGCTTTCAGATCTATCAGCGTGGCGCTGCCGCAGATGGTTTCTTCATAGTTCTCGATGGACACATCGTTCTGCGCAACAAGATCAAAGTCGGGCGCGGTTTCGTTCCAGTGATTGCGACTGCTGGCCAAACCTTCGGCAGTGAAGGGCTGTCGGCGAATGCTCATTACGCGACCGACGCCAATGCTGCTGAAGAGACCACGACGATGTTCCTCAGCGGACAGCAATTCCGCGCGTTCGTCAGAGAGCATCCAGCGCAAACCATTCCATTGTTGTCGCAGATCATGTCGGAGCGCGCGTTCCTGCTCGAGAAACTCCACGAGCTTGCCGCGCTCAATGTAGATCAGCGACTCATGTCGACGCTGTCCCATCTCAGCTCGGACCGCAGCTTCACTGCGCCGGACGGCCGCCTCAAGCTGGAGAACAATCATCACCGACTGCTCTGCGAAATGGTCGGCGCGACCCGAGAGTCGATCGCGCTCGCACTCAGCCGCCTGGTGTCGGCAGGCATTGCCGAAAGAAAGGGAATGACATTCCTGATCGAACCCAACTCGCTGACCAATACGCTCGGCGATTATACTACCCGGGAAGTCGCAATTCCCGTTACGAGAGAAATGACTGCAACCTGAGCGTAGATGGCCGATCGGCACGCGGTTGACGCGGCGATAAGAAAGGGCGCAGAGACAATCGATTTGCGGGAGGAGGGCTCACACGGAGTTCTCCTCCTGCATGGCTTTGGAGACACGCCACAGACACTTACGGCATTCGCGAAGCACCTCTCGAAATCGGGCTTTGCCGTCTTCGCTCCGCTGCTGCCAGGTCATGGCCGCACGATGGCGGATTTCACAGCATCACGAGCGGACGACTGGATCCGTGCGTCGGAAGATGCATTCATCGAAATGCGAACGCGGTTCCGCACCGTGAGCGTTAGTGGGCTCTCGATGGGTGGTGCGCTGGCGGTTATCGTTGCGGCCGGCCACCACGACATCGCATCGCTGGTTTTGTTCGCGCCGTACCTGGGGATGCCACGCTGGTTGCGGGGAGCCGCTGTAACCCACTGGGTGTGGGGAAGATTTGTCGGGCCCGTGAGTGCGAACAGTCCGCGCTCGATCCACGATCCCATCGAGCGCGAGAGGAATCTCGCTTATGGTCAGGTGACCGGGCGCACTCTCTTCGAGCTTGCGCGTGTTGTGCGGCGAGCCCGGCAGGCGCTTCCGCGTGTCGTCACACCGACTCTGATAGTTCAGTCGCGGGAAGATCCCCGAGTGTCACCAGTGGTCGCGAGCTATGCACTGGAGAAACTCGGTGCGCCGGAAAAAAAGATCGTCTGGACGACAGGTGCCGGGCACATCATCACCGTCGACTATGGTCGGGAGCGACTCTTCAGCGAGGCGGAGCGATGGCTCGAATCACATGCTCGTGGCGCGACAGCCGCTCGATCAGTGTGAAGCGGCTGTCGAGGACGAGCCAGTAGCCAATTAGAACCGATCCTGGACGAACTCTGTAACGGTATCTACGGCGCGCTCACCAAGACCGGCTGCCTGGTGTACGACTCCCGTTGCGACGCGTTTCACTCGATCTACCGGCGACCGTGATCTGCGCTTGCGCCCACCGCTCTTGCGCCCACTCGCTTTGCGGCGGGAAGATCCGCTGGAGCGACGCGAACTCTTGCGTGCACTACTCTTACGCGCGCTCGAGCTCTTTCTGCGCGACGACTTACGACCGCTGCTCTTCCGGCCAGCTCCACCGCGACGCTTGCGCGCGGCTCCGCTCTTACGGCCGGACGACGCCGAGCGTGACCGCTTTCTACCACCCTTTTTTCTGGCTGCAGCCATTTCAAAACTCCATTGTGGGAGAGTTCGCGTATCTCGCGTAGCAAGATTCGCGCACAACACGTAGGGGAATGTCGCTATGTAACCATCGTGACACTGCGTTCATCTATCGAATGTGCGAGTTTCGCCGTGCTTCAGAATCCACAAGTCTTCCACAGCGTTACCTGCGGCAATCCAGTCCTGCTTCATGCGCCGCGGTGGCTCGTCCATCGGTTCATCGGTGAGTTTGAAGGTGCCCCAATGGCCAGCGGTGACGATCATCCGCTGTCCGTTTTGAGCCGGTCTCATTTGCGCGACCGCCTTTATGCAATCTTCCGGGTTCATGTGAACTGCCCCCATGAACCAGCGCGGCTCGTATGCGCCGATCGGCAGGATTGCCAGATCAAAGGGCCCCAGCCGCTCCGCAACTGATCCGAATTCAGGGTGCAGCGCGGTGTCCCCGGCGAAGAAAACGCGGTGCTGCGCGCCGCAAAACGTCCAGCCGCACCAAAGAGTCTGGTTGCGCTTGCCAAGCGTGCGGCCGGAGAAGTGTTGCGCCGGGACGCAAGTCGCTTCCACACCGGCAAGCGACGTCGCTTCCCACCAGTCGTGTTCGACAACGTCGCGGGCACCGCGCGCGCGCAGGAACGCCTTGACACCCAGGGGCGCCAGCCATTGTGCTGCCGGAAAACGGCTGGCCAACCTGCGAATCGTACCAGCATCGAGATGGTCGTAGTGATCGTGCGATAATGCGATGATGTCGATCGGCGGCAAGTCGTCAAAAGCCACACCTGGTCGGACCCACCGTTTCGGACCGGCAAACTGTACGGGCGACGCGCGCGCACTCCAAACCGGATCGAGCAGAATATTGAGGCCGGCCATCTGCAACAGAAAACTGCTGTGCCCTACCCAGGTCAGTGTCGCTGCGTCCGGCGCTCCCCTAGGCTTTATGAACTGCGGAGTCGCCAGTACAAAAGCCGACGGATCAGGATCAGGCGGACGCGGATTGCGGCGACGCTCGACAAGCGTCCACTTGAGAAAATCGCGGAAGCCATGGAGCTGGGAAGCAGGCCACGGGTTGCGAAATCCACCACCCGGCCGGTGGTGTGACGCACGTGGTGTCGGGGCTGTTGATGAAGCAGTCACTGGAACCGCGAATGATACTGTACCGGTCAAGCGATCGGCGTCAGCTGACGCCCGGCGAGACGGAAGCGAAGGGCGAGAGGAAGGGGGAAGCGAGATTTTCCTCGAGATGGGACACCGACTTCATGCCGACGAGTGCTGCCGAAACGGGCAAGGACTGTGTGAATGCGATTGCCCGTCTGGCATCGGTGTTGAATCCCGGAAAGGCAGACTGTACCTGGGTTGGCAGGCCGCGTGCGAGCTGCGACTGCATTAGGGTGGCACTTGCAACCACCGAAACGCCCAGTCGATGCGCCGCCTCGAGAAGTGTAACGCGATCCCGGCCGATACACTGTGTTTGCGCGCGTACTGCCTCGGTCATGGCGAGGTTGATCGGTAACTGCACGACGGCGAAGTGGTGATCCTTTCCACCGACTTCGTGAGCCAGCGACACGAGCTCTTCGAGACTGAGATGATTCCTGGACTCCGGCGCAACACGGAACCCGTTCCAGGTTGCGCAGCCGTAACACCCGATAGTGCCATTCTCGACTGCTCGCTCGAGGCTCGCGAAAGCATCACGGACCAGGGTCAGGAACTGCTGTCTTGATAAAACGTCGAGCGCCTGCTCCGGGTTGTGCAGATAGTAAACGTCGAGCGTCTCGAGCCCGAGGTTCGCTCTGCTGCGTTCGATCTGATCGTCGAGAAACTTCGCGGTTAGACAATGGCCGCCGGCGATGACGTCGGCGGGATCCATTACCCCACGCAGGAAATACTCATCCTGGAGGAAGCTTCGATATTCCTCTTTTGTAGCGGGAGGATTCTTGTCCAGCGGGATGTAGCCGCCTTTCGTACAGACGACTATTTGTTCGCGCTTGATCTTGCCATCGCTGACGGTTTTTTGAATGGCGTCGCCGAGCGCACGCTCGGATCGTTGACACCTGTAATTGATCGAGGTGTCGAGAAGGTTTACGCCACGCGCAAGCGCGGTGCTCGCCGCATTGACATAACGGGCATCTTCATCATCGTCGCACTCACCCAGGTAAGTGCCGAGCCCCAATGAAGACACGTGAGTCCCGTTGGCGAGCGGACGATAAAAACTCTCCGTTCGCGATTTGGCGAACTGCTTTCGCAACGCGCGTGTGCCCTCGACTGTCGCGCGTCCTTTGATCACCGTGCCCGAAGCCTGTGTTCTTGGCATGGCGGAGAGGCTACGGAGAGCGGCGGCGTAATGCAAGGGACACAACAGATGCGCTGGCCCCGACGTTGCTAACATGAACACACGTTCGCATTCCCTACAACCCCGCACGGTGAAATCACATCTCTACGTAGCTGTGGCGCTTGCTGCTTGCGCGCCGCAACGGCCGGTCATCCTGCCAACCGTTCAGCTCTCCGCTGATACAACGTCGCAACAACAACCAAGACCGTTTGTCGACACTCGGCGAGATGATCCGTTTGCAACCATGGATCGCATCGATTGGCCCGGTCCCAACAGGTATAGAGCATTATCAGGTGTTCCCGGTCCCGACTACTGGCAACAGCGCGCTGATTACACGATAAGCGCGTCGCTCGACACAACGACAACTGAGATCGCCGGATCGTTAGAGATCCGATACACCAACAATTCTCCGGACACACTGCGGTACGTGTGGTTACAGGCCGACCAGAACCTGTATCGCACTGCCAGCAAGGGTTCAGCGCTATTTCCGGCCGATTCCCGCTGGGGAGTGCGAGGTTTCGAGGGTGGCTACACATTCAGCGATGTCCGTATTAACGGGACAGCCGTGCAACCGCGCATCGACGACACGATGATGCGGCTCGATCTGCCAGCTCCGTTGCTACCACGTGGCGGAAAAACGACGATCGCCATTCGATACTCGTTCAAGGTTCCGGAGCATGGCTCGGATCGGATGGGTCGCGACAGCGCTCTCTACGAGATCGCGCAGTGGTATCCGCGGTTGGCTGTATATGACGACGTACGCGGATGGAACACCGATCCCTATCTCGGCCAAGGTGAGTTCTATCTCGAGTACGGTGATTACGACTACTCCGTGACTGTGCCGGCCGGCTACGTGGTTGCCGGGAGTGGCGTGCTGCAGAATTCGGATGAAGTGCTGAGTGCGACGCAAAAACAAAGGCTGGCCGCGGCCCGGCGCAGTAGCGAAGTCGTTCCGATCATCACCCAGGCTGAGGCATCGACCGCAAAAACAAAACAGGTCACGGGAACCAAGACATGGCGTTTCCGCGCGCAGAACGTGCACGACGTAGCATGGGCCGCCGCACCGGATTTCCGATGGGACGCCACCAGCTGGAACAGCGTATTGGCGCAAGCCTACTACGAATTCCCGAAGGCTGGAAAGGCGTGGGAGCACGCTGCCGAGCAAACACAGTGGACGATCCGCCAGTACTCGCAGTTGTTCTTTCCGTATCCATATCCGCAGGCGACATCCGTCGCCGGCCCTGTGGGCGGTATGGAATACCCGATGTTCGTGATGGTTCATTACGGCAGCGACGACCCTGCTTCGATCTTCGGGACTGTAAACCACGAGCACGGCCACGAATGGTTCCCGATGATCGTCGGGTCGAACGAGCGTCGCTACGCGTGGATGGATGAGGGATTCAATACCTATCTAAATGCATTCGCGACTGAAGCGCGTTATCCAGGTCAGTCAGCTTATCCCACGTACTTGAAGAACTGGGCGGACGCAGTGGGTGCTGGCACTCAGTCACCCCTGATGACTGCGCCGGACAACATCGACCCAAGCGCCCTTGGGGCAATCGGTTATCGAAAGCCGGCGGCCGTGTTATTGACACTGCGTAATCATGTCATCGGCGCCGATTGGTTCGATAATGCATTTCGCGAGTACATCCGCGCCTGGGCATTCAAGCATCCAACGCCGGGCGACTTTTTTCGCAGCATCGAGAATTCGACCGGAGAGGACCTCTCCTGGTTCTGGCGCAGCTTCTTCTATACGACCGACGTTCTGGACATCGGAATCGACAGCGTCAGCATGCGGACGTCGGAAGGACAACAGCTGGTCGCGATAGCACTACGTCGCAACACGTCGATCCCGTTTCCGGTGCGGCTGCGCGTTGCTTATGCGGATGGCACAACGCAGGACTTCAGCTTACCGGTGAATATCTGGGCTCGCAGCAACCGCTTCGAAGCAGTGCTTCCTGCGCGTGGCAAAGTCACGGGTGTAAGGCTGTGGCCTGACCCCAGCGTACCCGACTGGAATTCCGCAAACGACACATGGGGCAATCCACCGCCGCCAGACGCGTCTGGACCAGTTACGAGAAAATGATGTGGTCGTTTGGTTTAGGGGAGCATGCCGATAGATTGCAGATGTCCAACTGGAACCAGTAAGGGGAGCAAGTAATGCCGGATTTTGGAAGCTGGGCGTCCGCGTGGTGGAAGCCAATTCTGTTCATCATCGTCGCCGGACACCTCACGAATGTGTCGGTTACCTTGTTCCTGCATCGCGCGCAGACGCATCGCGGGGTGAAACTCCACTACCTCGCCGCCCTTCCAATGCGCATTTGGCTGTGGCTCTCGACGGCGATCGTCACCAAGGAGTGGGTCGCCTGTCATCGTAAGCACCACGCTTTTGCCGATCGCGAGGGAGATCCACACAGCCCTCTCATGGAAGGCCTTCGCAACATCGTCCTGAAAGGCGCCTTCTACTATAGAAAGACCGTTCGTCAGCCCGGTGTGCTCGATAAGTACGGTAAGGGCACTCCCAACGACTGGCTCGAGCGCCACTTGCTCTCTCCACTCAACTGGCTCGGCATCGTCATCATGATGGGTGTCGATATCTATTTATTCGGGTTCTTCGTCGGTCCGCTGGTTTGGGGCATTCAGATGATCTGGATCCCGTTCTGGGCGGCGGGAATCGTGAATGGCGTTGGGCACGCAATCGGTTATCGCAACTTCAACGTCAAGGACGAGAGCCGGAATATCTCACCAATCGCTATCTGGCTGGGCGGTGAGGAGTTGCACAACAATCATCACGCCGATCCACATTCCGCGAAGTTCAAAGCAAAGTGGTATGAGCTCGATATTGGCTGGATCTACCTGCGCTTGCTTTCCCTCTTCGGATTGGCTGAGATCTCCTACGCGCGCAGATAGAGGCGGGCGTGCCTGAGACAGTTACCTGCGCACGTTGCGGCCAGACACGCGCAGGCTTCGTTAAGCCTCCATTCCCGGGTCAGATCGGGGCGCGCGTCGTCGAAGAAATCTGCCAGCAGTGCTGGGCGGACTGGCTCAAACAGCAGACGATGCTGATAAACCACTACGGGTTGAACGTGATGGATCCGCAGGCTCGCACATTTCTGACCCGGAATCTCAACGCCTTCCTCTTCAAGACCGGCGCGTCGGCCGACATCGACACAAGCAAGAAAGGCACGATCTCACACTGAGGACGCGGAAGTTGAAAAAGTTCGCCGCTCTACCTCTCGTCTTTCTGGCCGCCGGCTGTGCAACACTGAGCAGCGGCACAACTACCAGCGGAACGGCCACTTCGCCGGCGTGGACCGATTCCCTGATGCGCTCCATGACGCTGCGCGAAAAAGTCGCGCAGCTGGTGTGGCCAAGCGTATTCGGCGACTACGTCTCCGGTGACTCACAGCAGTGGCGACGACTCACGCAATACGTTCAGCAGGAAAAAGTTGGCGGCTTCACCATTTCCGTTGGATCGCCGATTGAAGTCGCGGCTAAGCTCAACGCGCTGCAGGCGATGAGTAAGGTGCCGCTACTTGTAGGCGCCGACCTGGAAGCTGGTGCGGGTTTCCGGGCGCGCGGCGGCTACTTCGTTCCCAATGCGATCGATCTTGGCGGCGCGGTTGTATTTCCGCCGGAGATGGGGCTCGGCGCAACGCGTGATACGACTTTGGCTTACGAGCAAGGGCGGCTGACGGCGCTCGAAGGTCGCGCGCTGGGAATCCACATCGCGTACGCGCCGGTGCTCGATGTAAACAACAATCCCGCAAACCCTGTCATCAACACGCGATCGTATAGCGAGGACCCCGAACTGGCAGCGCAGATGGGCGTTGCATTCATCCACGGCTTGCAGAACAACGGCATGATCGCGACAGGGAAGCATTTTCCTGGGCACGGCGACACCGGAGTGAACTCACATCTCGCGTTGCCGATAGTTACGGTGAGCAGGAGCCGCCTGGACACGGTGGAGCTCGTTCCGTTCCGCGCTGCCGTGAACAGCGGGGTGGGCGCAATCATGTCGTTTCATGGGGCGATGCCAGCGCTCGACTCGTCCGGCGTGCCCGGAACACTCTCCGCAAAAGTTCTGACGGGCCTGTTGCGAGGCGAGATGGGATTCAAGGGGATCATCATCTCCGACGCGATGGATATGCGCGGCGTGCTCGATCAGTTCGGAGCGGATGAAGCCGTGAAGCGCGCGGTCGCAGCAGGAATCGATGTGCTGATCCAGCCGTTAGATGTCTCGAAAACCATTGACGCTGTAATCGCCGGCATCAACGAACGCAGGTATACCGAAGCGCGTGTCGATTCATCGGTTCGCCGCGTGCTCGAGACCAAGCGTAAGCTGGGGCTCGCGCGGAGCAAGCTCGTTGATCTCAACGCGTTGAGATTCGCTGTTGGCGACAGCGCCAACGTTCAAGTGGCGCGACGCGCTGCCGAAAAATCAATTACGCTCGTTCGCGACTCACTGCATCAGGTTCCTTTGCTCGACTCGACGAAGCAGGTGCTGTCGATCACTGTCGCGCGTCGCGCCGATCTTTCGGCAGGCAATGCATTCAACGCCGAGCTGCGTACGCGTCTGCCAAAACTGCGTACGGAATTCACCTCAACCGAGGATGCTTCGCTCAACTATCCGCGACTGATCGCGGCAGCAGATTCGGCAGATGCGGTGATTGTCGGATCATACGTTGGACAAAGCTGGGATGCAGTAAGCGCGAGCGCCCCGGAGGCGTTCACGAACTTCCTGCAGACTCTGGTTTCTCGAGGGAGAAAACCAATCGTTGTCGCGTTTGGCAATCCGTATCTGCTTCAGCAGATACCATGGATCGGAACGTATCTCGTGGCGTGGGGCGGGTTTCCCGTCTCGCAGGTTGCCGCGGCGCGCGCGTTGTCAGGAGCTGCACCGATTACCGGACGACTCCCGATCAGCATACCGCCGTCCGCGATGCGAGGAATCGGCGAAGAAAGACCGGCGCGTTGACGATTCGAAATTCCAGTTTTATATCAGTGGCTCCCGCCGACGCCGTTTCGTAAACACAGCAAAAAATCTACAAAACATTCCGCGTGACCTTGACTTTAGTCGCAGATGGTGACTAATTCGCAGTCACCATGCGCGATCGCTCACCAAGAACCGGTTCCTTCAGTGTCGACCTAGTTCTGGTTACAGCGATGCGAAACGAGCTGGCCGTTTTGCTGACGCGGACACCCAGCGATCGCGAGCGATGGTCACTGCCGTGGCGATTCGCGCAAACCGGAGAAACGCTCGACGCCGTGGCAGCGCGGTGTGGCCAGGACGCGCTGGGCGAGCCGCCAGGCTGGATGGAGCAGATCGGAGCTTTCGGTGACGGAAGGCGCCACCCGAGCGACACCGATGTGTCAGTCGCTTTTGTTGGATTGGTGCCACACGAAACGGCGTCGCCTCATGCCGGATTTACCTGGTTCACAATCGCCGATCTGCCCCCGCTCTCTCCTCGGCAGCGCGCGATCATGGAAGCCGCGACCCGCGTGATGCAGGGTCGTCTCGACCAGGCGCCGATCGCCTTTCGGCTGCTGCCGGCGACGTTCACTCTTAGCGAGCTGCAACAGATGTATGAGCTGCTACTCGGTAAACGCTTGCACAAGGCCAGTTTCCGCCGTGCCCTTCAAGCTGCCTCGCTCGTCGAACCTACAGAGGAATGGCGTAGTGAAGGCCGCGGCAGACCCGCGCAGCTCTTTCGATATTCCCCGAAGAAAAAGCGTAGACTCCATCGCGCGGTGAGGTTCGATTTCCTCTATCCGTGATGGGGTAACAGGGTAGTATCGAACCGGCACCACCCCCCGGAACCTCTTGCGTGCGCGGTGTATTAGTTGCAATGTGTACCTAAGGGCAAACTCCCTGAACCCGGGGCCTGAGCGCAATGCTGGCGTATCTGGATAGTTTGTGCGCAGCACTACTTGCACGAGACAGCACCGAGATACAGCGACTGCTTGCTCTACCAGCAGCGCGTGATCTCCCGCGTCGAGTGCGCGAGGAAGCCGTCGCCATTTCCCGCGCCGGTAACAGAAGTTTCATGGCCCCGATCCACGCGCTCCATTTTTATTACAAGCTCACTCACATGGTTGACGAGTCGAGCGATCCGATCTTCGGTGATTCAGCTAAGCACAGTGAAGGCGAAGGCGGTCAGATGGAGTTGCCGCTCCGGAAAGTAGGAAACGGCGGCCGCTAAGCCAGCGCACGGACTCTGAAGAAACCCACGCACTCAAACGAGTGCACGGACTCTGAAGAAACCCACGCGCTCAAACCAGTGCACGAAGCGAATTCTTTTTCCGCATCGCTTCGTCCCAGATGTCTCCAATCTTCTCAAATCTTTCGGCAGCGTTGCCGAGATGAAATTCGCGCGGGTCGAGTTCGTCAGTAAGCTCGTTCCAGCGTAGCGGCGTCGATACAGTCGCTCCTGGCTTGGCGCGCACGCAGTACGGTCCGGCGACAGTTTTCCCCTGAATGTTCTGTAGGTAGTCGACGTAAACCATTGCCGCGCCACGGGCTTTGACCATTCGCTCTATGGTCGCCTCCTTCGGATGCGCTGTTGCAACCTTC
>DASUZC010000174.1:0-5539 GCA_036377095.1 Gemmatimonadaceae bacterium | reverse complement strand
GCGGCACTGCACCGCTGGCTCTACACGCGTGGATTCAGCAAGTCGCAGGAGAGCGGCGAGCGGTGGGCCCGACAGGGCTTGTTCGGCAATTTCCTGTCGAGAATTCTCGCACCCTGGGGAGTGATGCGGCGCGAGCTGGTCCTGAAGGAAGTGCGTCTATTCTTCCGCGACACCACCCAGTGGTCACAGCTGATTCTGCTGGCGGTACTGGTGGTCGTCTACGTCTTCAACATCAAGTTCCTGCCGCTGCGCGGTGAGGGCGTGACTTTTTTTCTGGCGAACGTAATTCCGTTCGTCAATCTGATTCTCGCCGGATTCGTGCTGGCGTCGATCGCGGCGCGTTTCATTTTCCCTGGAGTCAGTCTCGAAGGACGCACGCTGTGGCTGCTCCGGTCTTCGCCGCTGGAGATGCGTCAGCTGCTCTGGTCGAAGTTCTGGGTGGGGACGATTCCATTGCTCGGTCTGGCGCTGGTGCTCGTGTTCGCGACGGACGTGCTGCTGCAGGTGAGCGGATTCATGATGGCCGTCTCGATCTTCACGATTACACTGATGACGTTCGCCATTGCGGGGCTCGCCCTCGGATTCGGCACGCTCTTCCCGAAATTCAACACCGAGAACGCGGCGCAGATTCCGACATCGTTCGGAGGTCTGGTGCTGATGATGTCGTCGGTCGTTCTGATTGGTGTGGTGATCGTGCTCGAGGCGCGACCGGTTTACGAGTATGTCAGCGCGCGGATGATGAAGACCGACCCGGATCCGTCGGAGATGTGGCTGGGATTTGGTGCTGCCGCGCTGGTGTCGCTCGCGGCGACGTTCCTGCCGCTGCGGATCGCGGTGGGAAGGATGAGAGAGCTCGAGCGCTAGCTACTGGCGTCCTCGATCGCGAAGAAACCCGATTGCCTCGTCCTTCGACGTGAAGATCTTCTTGGCGAGGGTGCCATCCTCATAGCGGACTTCGACGGCGATGCTCAACGGGACCTGAGTCTCCCCGTGCTGGCGCGGCGCTTCGCCATCCAGTGCCGCCGCCACGCCCTCGCCCTGCATCAATCGCACGATCTCGCGCCGCAGCTGCAGCTCGGTTAACCCGGCGTTGGCGAGGGCGAGCGCGCCAATGCTCTGGCGCTCGCGGATCAGCCCAAGCAATAGATGTTGGGTGCCGACGTAGCCGTCGCCGAACTCGTGGGCGACTGAAATCGCCTGATCGAGGACGACGCGCGCGCGTGGACTGTACGGTAGATCGGGAATGCGCGACTTCGCCGACGGCTGGCCATCCTGGATCATCTCTTCGGCGATCGCCTGAACCCGCGCCGGGCTGGCGCCGAGGTTCTCGAGCACGTCCATGACGAGCGTATCGTCTTCGGCCAGCAGACCGAGCAAAAGGTGCTCGCTGCCGACGTACTCGTGGTTGCGCCGATGCGCTTCTTCCCGCGCCTTGATCAGGGCGCCGCGAACGCGATAGGTAAAGTCGTAACCGGCCAGAATCGCCTCCTCGTCGTGGGACGTAAGATTTCGTCTTGGGCATGAGTCCGCAAGCATCTTGCTCTGGATTCGCCAATCATTGCGTTTCCGCCCTATCTGCAATACTAAAGTCGGCAGTCGGGAGTGGGACAGTTTGCAGTCAGGAGTTCTCCTACACGCGTGTCTCTCTCGAAATGAATCTGACCAGCAGAGAAACCGAAGCCCTCAACGCACTGTGTGACACTTTCTTCCCCTCACTCGCCTTCGAGAAGGGAGAGGATCCCACGCTCTTTAGCATGTCGGCCAGCGATCTCGGCGTCGGGGCACGCGTGGCGAGCGCGCTCGAATCCATTGATCCCGCGAAAGCCGAAGCGTTCCGCTTCTTCCTGCGGTTGCTGGAGAACCCTCTGTTCATCGCCAGCGTTTCATCGAAAGCGACGTCATTCTCGAGGTTGTCACAGCCAGCGCGCGAACGAGTACTGCAAAGGCTGGCACGAAGCAGGATTCCGCAGCTCCGGGGCGCTTATCAGGGCGCGCGCAGTCTGGCGACACTGCACACCTACGCCGCGAACGGGTCGCCGGAGTCGGAATCCCTGCTTGCCGCGATAGGCTATGAGCCGCCCGTCAATCAAAAGGCGACGGCGCCCCGCATTCCCATCGCACACGTAGGCAACGAGTCGAGGATCGATTGCGATGTCTGCGTCGTCGGCTCCGGCGCGGCGGGGAGTGTCGTCGCCGCCGAGCTGGCCGGGCGGGGCAAGAATGTCGTCGTCGTAGATGCGGCGGGAACGTGGAGCGGAGAAGAGTTCGATCAGCACGAGCTGATCGGAATGCAGCGACTGTTTCGCGAGGGAGGCCTGGCCAGCACGCGGGATCTGAGCATGTCGCTGCTCGCCGGGTCGGCAATCGGCGGAGGGACGACCGTCAACTGGCAATCGTGCTTTCGTACCCCGGACGACGTGCGCGATGAGTGGGCGGAAATCTCGAGCTGCAGTTTCTTTGCGACGGATACCTTCAGCGAATGCCTCGACGCGGTGTGGCGCAGAATAGGCGCATCGACCGATGAGAGCGAGATGAACGAGAACAACGCCACGATCTGTCGTGGCGCGCAGACGCTCGATTATCGATGGAGCTTGATCGCCCGCAATTCGCTGGGCTGCGACCTCAGTCAGTGCGGTAGCTGCATGTTCGGCTGCCGCACAGGCGGAAAACAGAGCGCGGCCGTTACGTACCTGATGGACGCGGTTCGGTCAGGAGCACAGGTAATTGCGCCTTTCACCGCGCGCAAACTCCTGCAAAGCAAAGACAATGTTACCGGGATCGAAGGACGATACGTTGACTCGCACGGAGTGGCTCGAACGATGACGATCGGCGCGCCGTGCGTCGTACTCGCCGCCGGTGCTCTCGAGACTCCGGCAATTCTGATGCGGTCGGGTCTGAAATCCTCACATCTGGGACAGCACCTCTTTTTACACCCGACGGTGGCGGTGACGGGGTTATATCCCTTGCCGATCGAGTCATGGAAAGGTGCGCCGCAGACGGTCGTCTGCGATCACTTCAGCAATCTCTCGGATGGCTATGGCTATCGGATCGAGGCTGCGCCAGCGCATCCGGGATTGCAAGCGGTCGGACTGCCGTGGTCGAACGCTCGCCAGCACAAACGCGAGATGCAGCAGGTTCGCTGCGCGGCGCCCTTCATCGTGCTCACTCGCGACTCGTCATCCGGACGGGTTGGGATCGACAAGCGCGGCCAATCCTACTTCGATTATCGACTGGGCAGCGAGGAGAAGAAATTCCTCAGGCACGGCATGTTGACGGTGACGCGGATGCACCACGCTGCCGGCGCGCAGCGCATCCTCACGCTTCACACCGAGCGGCTGGCGTGGGACCGAGACGGCAAACAGTCGATCGAAGATTTTTGCGTGGCAGTCGAGCGCGCGTCCGTGGCGCCCAACCGGCTCCCACTATTCAGTGCGCATCAGATGGGGACGTGCCGTATGGGGTCGGATCGCGCATCAGCGGTTTGCGATCAGAATGGCGCCGTGTTCGGGATGAGCGGGGCGTACGTTGCGGACGCGAGTCTGTTTCCTGCTTCGTCGGGGGTTAATCCGATGATCACGATTATGGCGCTTGCCCGCTACGTCGCACAGCGGATCGTCTAATTCCGAAGATTCACGGCGACTGACCCGACCCGCGGTCTCGGTTGCCGCTTTTCCCGCTAAGGTGAGACGGAGTCGCCCGGTTTCGGAGGAGTGTGTTTGCCGCCGCCGCGCACGGGCACGACCGCCGCTCGTTCGAGCAGCCGGCAGAGATCTTTCTCGCTCATTTTTTCCCAGTCTTCCGGGTAGCGAGCAAGACGGCGGCGCTCGTTCGCTGATTCAAAGCACAGCCAACCGTCGCCGTATTCGCCGAGGTAATCTTCTGCCGCAGTCTTGGGGTGGATGGAAGAACGGAGGACGGGCCATACTCTCCATTTGGTGCCATCTTCGTCAACGAAATCCCTCACTGCCATCGCTCCAATCTCCCCTCGTCGCCCTATCGTTCTGTGCCGGTGGTTTTTCGGCTCTTCGCTGCGAGCCGCTCGCGCTTTGCTGCCCCTTCGACGTACCTCTACTGTTGCGAGAATCGTACGCGAAATTCGGCGCTGACCCACGCAATTCAGGTATTGTTTTGTAAATCCCGACCCGATAGTGGGTTATACGGGTCACCTGGTCAAGGGTAAACATCCGCTAAGTGCAGCAAAATCAGCGGCTTGGACCAGTGGTGATAGAAAAACGTCAGTGCGGGAAAGAAAATAGACATCGCGACGCCTGCGCGACCGCCACTAACTGTCGTGCGGCGACTGCAGTCAGCTAATCAGCGCCGCGCCGCAATTGGAGCAAAACTGCGCGTCTGACTCCGGGCGAGGCCCGCAGCGCTCGCAGACGGCTGCACTGCCCGCCCGCATCACGACCAGCGCCTGTTCGGTGTAGCGCGCTTTGAGTGCGTCGTAATCGCCCGCCGAGATTTTCCCGGTCTCGCGGTCAAACTCGAGCTCACGCAGCGCATCGACCGCCGTCGTCGATTGCGCGCGACCCACACTTGCAGCGCGCGTAACTCTGGCCGGCTGGGCGCGAAAAAGTGGATAGAGGACGTACAGCAGCGACGTCACCGCCAACGCGGTGCCAACGAACAACGCGATCATGCGTCGCGACGCACCGCCGCGTCGAGTGCGTCGAGCTCCTCTTTGCTGGCGTCGATATGCGGAGGGATGGCTGCAACTTCCGGCTCGCGCGTCTTCCATTTCTTGAGCAGCACGTTCACGATCACCGCGCCCACCGCCAGCGCCACGAATGGCATCGTATACCCAACCAGGTTGAATCCGCTCTTGTTGGGCGCCATCAGCACTTTCTCGCCGTATATGGCCTTGAATGCGGCGAGGATTTCCTGCGCGGTGTGGCCGCCACCGACGAGGCCCATCACATCAGCGTGCATCGCCGGCGATACACTGCACGAGAAGTCGGTAGTGCGGCACGTATAGACGTCGAGATTACACCCGCACTGACAGTGAAGCTGATGCTCCAGCTCGTCTCGCTGCGCATCCGTCAGCGACGGCGATGCGCCGGGCTTTGCGGGCAGTGTGACCGGTCTATAGACCTCGTTCACATCCAACATTGGTCCATTGAACGTCTGCATCGCCTGCGCACCGACTTTTCGGCGCGGCAGCGCCGCGAGCACCCCTAAAATGGGAAGCCCGAGCACAAATTCCCGCCTGCTCACCGTATTCTGCATTTCACTCCGAACTGGTTCCGGACCAACCAGGATGAGAACGGACAGCAATCCGCAGTTTAGTCCGCAGTCCTCAATTAGTCCGCGTTTATCAATGCCGTTAGTCCGAACGCCTCAATCCTCACGCGCCAACGAGATCGGGAACGCCTACGCGCTTCGGCTTCAGGACCGTTGCATATCCCGCCTGAACCCGAGCCCGATCCGCCGCCGGCCACATCACCACCAATCCCCCGAGCGCCATCAGCGCTCCGCCGAGCCAAACCCATCTCACCAGGGGATTGAATGTGACGCGGATTTCCGCAGCGTCCCTTCC
>DASUZC010000173.1:0-10072 GCA_036377095.1 Gemmatimonadaceae bacterium | reverse complement strand
TTCGAGCAATACGTCGTCGACCAACCGTACTACGCGAAGGTTCTGTGGGAAATCGGTTTGATCGGTGCCGGCTTTCCAGTTGTCTGGCGAACCGCCCAAGGCGTCTTCCGTGGCAAGTTTGCCGCCGACGTCGTGGCGAGTCTGTCGATCGTGACTGCCGCCGTCATCGGGCAGCCGTTCGCCGGACTCGTCATCGTGCTAATGCAAACCGGAGGTGAAGCGCTCGAGAAATTTGCGGAGCGACGCGCCTCGGCGGCGGTTAGCGAGCTGGAGAAAAACGCACCCCGCATCGCGCACGTGCTCAGTGCGACGCGCGGACTGGTGGATGTTCCCGTCGACGAAATCGAGCCTGGCGACACGTTCCTCGTGCGCCCGGGCGAGCTCATTCCGTGCGATGGAACTGTTTTAAGCGGGATCTCCGAGATCGACGTTTCGCAGCTGACGGGCGAGGCGATCCCTGTCCCCGCGGTTGGGGGCACGAAGGTCATGAGCGGATCGCTCAATGCGCATGGAGTTTTAAGCATTAGAGCCACAGCGCGGGCAGCCGAAAGTCAGTACTCGCGCATCGTCGAGCTTGTCCGCTCCGCGCAGGCATCGAAGGCTCCCCTCCAGCGTCTGGCGGATCGCTACGCAATCTGGTTCACACCGCTCACTCTTTTTCTTTGCGCGATCGCTTATGCCTTCAGCGAGTCGTGGACGATCGTTCTTGCAGTTCTCGTTGTCGCAACCCCGTGCCCGCTCATCCTCGCGACGCCCGTCGCGATCATTGGCGGAATCAACAGAGCCGCACGTCGCAAGATCATCATGCGTCACGGGGCAGCTCTCGAGTACTTGAGCAAAGCCAGCATTGCCGTTTTCGACAAAACCGGTACACTGACGATCGGGAAACCCAGCGTCAAAGACGTTGTCGCGCTTCCCGGTTTCAGTGAGCGGAAGGTTCTCACTTACGCAGGGGCTGTCGAAAATGGATCGAGTCACTTGCTCGCACGAGTGCTCGTCGACGAGGCAATGCGGCGCTTCGGCTCTCTTCCCGATGCATCCCAGCATCGTGAGTCACCCGGACAGGGACTGGTCGGATTGGTAGAGGACACTGATGTGGTCGTCGGAAGTCGCGCATTTGTGGCGACCAAGTCAACCGTATCCCTCGACCAGTTCACCCCGTTCGAGCGTTCTGAGGCAGGCCTGCGAGCCTATGTCCTGCTCGATGGCAAACCCGCCGGGATCATCGAATATGAAGACGCTTTACGGCCCGAGCTTCCTGCGCTGTTGGCTACGCTCCGCGATTTCGGTTTCTCGCGCCGTATTCTGTTGTCTGGTGATCGTACTGCCAATGCGCGCGCGGTCGGCGAGAAGGCCGGGATGGATGTCATTCACGGCGACCTCTTGCCGGCGGCTAAAGCAGCGCTTGTCTCCCGCTATAGCGCCTCGGGCGATGTGGTGATGATGGTGGGTGATGGGACGAACGATGCTCCCGCCCTCACCGCGGCAGATGTTGGAGTTGCGCTTGCCGGACACGGCGGCGGCGTCACCTCCGAAGCAGCGGACGTCGTGATTCTCGTCGACGATCTGGGCAAAGTCGGCGAAGCGTTGGCGATAAGCCGCCGCACGATGCGAATAGCGCGGCAGAGTATCGTCGCCGGTTTGGGATTGAGCGCCATCGCCATGATGTTCGCGACGTTCGGCTATATCCAGCCGACCGTGGGCGCGCTGCTTCAGGAAGGAATCGACGTCGCCGTAATCTTTAATGCTCTTCGCGCGAGCTGGGGCAGAACCCCCGTTCCCGCCTGAGAGCGAGGAGGAGCAATGTACAAAGTGATCATGGCGCCCACTGCTGGAGACGAAATAGAAAAGCCAGCGATCACACTCGCTGTGCGACTCACTCGCAAACTCAACGCGGAGCTGCGACTGGTGAGAGTGGAAACGGTCCCGGTGGCGGTCGACTCGGTTCCCGGCAAAAACCCGCTCACCATAACCGAGCGCGATTGGCGGGAGGCGCGCCTCGAGCGCCTTCGTAAGCTGGAGTCACTCGGTGCTCAGTGTCGTGCGCTCGGCGAGATTCGGGTCATCACTGCGCTCGAGGATGGCATCGTCAACCCGACCCTCCTTGCGTACGCCAGGCGATACAACGTCGATCTCATCGTTATGTCCAGCCACTTGCTTGGCGGACTGAAGCGCGCAACGCTTGGAAGCACAGCTGATTATCTGATTCGCAACTCGGACATTCCTGTACTCATTGCGAAGCCATCGCTTTTTGCAGCAGACGGGCCATTCAAAACGATCGGTCGGATCGTCGTCGCGCTGGATGGATCACAGCTCGCCGAGCAGATCATCCCCCACGTTGCAACGCTGGCGACGGGGCTTGGTGCCAATGTGCAACTGCTGCGTGTCTTGACGCCCCAGAACTATGCGCAGCAGCAGATAATGCAGCCCGGTTTGCCCTGGTGGGATGCCGATATAACCGAGGCCTATTCGTATCTTGCCGGCGTAAAGGAGAACCTTGGCAAGCAGGGTATCGCCGCGTCGACCGAAGTTGTTCTGGGTGACGACGTCGCTGCCGGAATTATGGATTATGCGTCGCACGTCAACGCTGACGTCGTTGCGATCGCGACCAGCGGTGCCGGCGGCTTCAAGCGCCTGGTTTTCGGGAGCGTGGCCGACGACATAACGAGAAAATCTCCAACTTCGCTGCTGGTCTTCCATGCGGTCGATTCGGCTGATAAATCGAAGGCGGGCGGGCTGGAGCAGCAAGCTGCCAAACCTTTTGCGACGGCGTAGACGATGATTTCTCGCGAGAGTAGTGGCGAAGTAGTTTTCCGTGAGCTTTCGCGAGAGGAGATCGAGAGCATCATCTCCCGCAACAACGTCGGGCGCATCGCCTTCGCTTTCCACGATCGCGTCGACATTCAGCCGATCCACTACGTCTATGAACACGGGTGGTTGTACGGTCGCACTTCCGAGGGAGAAAAGATCGCGACCCTGCAGCACAACCAGTGGGTCGCCTTCGAGATCGATGAAATCAAGGACACGTTCGATTGGCGCAGCGTCGTCATCCACGGAAGCTTCTGGCGCATTCACCCACTCGGAAGCCCGCGCGCCGAAGAAATCTGGGCGAAGGCTGCGGAGCTGGTGTCTCGAGTCGTTCCCGGGTCGCTGACCGAAAAAGATCCAGTCGCGTTCAGACAGATTCTCTTTCGCATCGCCGTCAGCGATGTGCGTGGGCGCGAGGCGCAGCTTAAACCGTAGGCAAGGTGAACTGTACGGTAGTACCCTGCCCCGGTTTGCTCTCGATCCAGATTTCGCCGCCGTGCCCCTCGACGATGCCTTTGGCGATGGCTAGTCCGAGGCCGGCGCCCTGTCGATCGGTGCGCGTCGACTGCCAATAACGATCGAACACCTTCGGCAATTGATCTTCAGGAATTCCACTCCCGGTATCGGCGACCGAAAAGATCACGCCGCTGCTGTCGTCCCTGGCGCCGATGACGATTTTTCCACCGGACGGAGTGAACTTGATCGCGTTCCCTACCAGGTTCGAGATGACTTGCTGTACCCGCTCGCCGTCGGCCTCCACCCTGGGTAGATCCTTTTCGATCGCCAGGTCGAGACGAATACCTTTGGCATCGATCAGCGGACGCAGCGTACGTAGCGCCTCCACCAACAATTCCGACGCATCGATCGGTTCGCGTGCTAGTTGAAGCTGGCCCACGTCAAGCCGCGTGACGTCTAGCAAGTCCCGAATCAACGAGTCCATCTGCTCGGCGGCCTCTGCGATCAGGAAGAGGTTTTCTCTGGCACCCTGCGAATCCTCCTCGCTCGCGTTGAGCACGGCACGGCTCAGCATCTTCACCGCTGCGACGGGGTTTCTCAGATCGTGCGACACGACTCCGACGATTTCCTGACGGGCACGCAAACTTCCGCGCACTGCGTCCAGGAGAAACGAATTATCGAGCGCGAGTGCGGCAAGGCGGCCGAGATCTTCGGCGAATCCCAGGTCGTCGATATCGAAACCGCGACTGGTGCGAAATAGACTGAGCACACCAATCAACTGGCCACGAGCGATCAACGGCAGATAAAGTGCGGATTGAGGATTCATCGCCCGCATTGCCTCGATGTAAGCCGGGTTACTGCTCGCCTCGACAATCCGCTTACCCGCATCGGTACGCAGCAGCACCGGCGCTCGGTTGGTCAGTATTTCCGTTAGTGGGTGATCCTTCGGCGGCTTTCTGACACCCGCGCGCGTTATCTGCTTCATCAGCGCGTTGATCGACAGGTCCGTGTGGCAGACCGCGCCGGCGCGATAACCGTCATCGACGCGGTTCTCGAGGATGCAAGCGTCGGCAAGCGCTGGCACCGCCAGCGTCGCTACATTGTCCAGCACTTCTCCAGAGCCAAAGGACGACGCGAGCCTTTCACCCGCCGCGGCTAGAAACTCCTGTCGTTTCTCGAACTGCTTGCGTGCGCTGATGTCGCGCAGCACGACCGCGTAGATGACGTCGTCTCCCTGGTGAACCTGCGAGATCGCGGCTTCTGCGGGGAACTCTTCGCCGTTCTTGCGAAGGCCGGCGATCTCGCGCCGCTCACCCATTCGCCGCGCCGTCACTCCTGACCGTCCGAAATCAGCGACCTGACGCGCGTGATTCGAGCGATACCGTTCCGGCATCAGTACCTCCACCCGCTGACCAATGACCTCTTCGGGACTCCAGCCGAAAATCTTCTCCGCGCCCTTATTGAAGAAGGTGATGCGCTGAAAATCGTCCATGCAGATCACTGCATCGGCGGCGATGCCGACGATTTCGGCGAGTATGTCGTGAGTGATCCGCTCAGGCATCTACTTGTAAGGAATTCCCCGACCCGGGATGTAGCGTTTTCACCGCGAACAATCCTCCATACCACGACAGAGGCGCGGGGCTCTCAATCGTACTTTCAGCGGAACGGTACGATAACCACTTGAGAGGCCTTCCGTGAGTCAAAACAGCCAGACAAATACGCGCAGCGGCGCATTCAGCGCGACCTCCCGCCGCGAATTCCTCCGTAAGACAGCGCTAAGCGCCGTCCTTGGTGGGGTCGCCACTGCGTGCAAAATAGACGAGTCCGGCGCGCAGCAATCCAAGCTGCAAGAGGCGGATCACAGCGGTGGCTCGATGGCGCCCAACCCGGCACCGGTGTCGCCGGCCGCGGCTGCCGAAGCGATGGACAAGATGCACGAGGCCGGCATCAAGGCTTTTCCAGCCAAGACCGCCGGCAAGGGCAATCAGCTGCTCAAGCCGCGTATAGAGAAAGGCGTCAAGATCTTCGACATCACAGCGAAAAAAATTCGCTGGGAGACGGCGCCCGGTCAGACCGTCGAAGCCTGGGCTTACAATGAACAGGTGCCCGGCCCGCAGATCCGCGTGCGCGAAGGCGATCGCGTTCGTCTCAACATCAAGAACGAGCTCAACGAATCCACCGCCGTGCACTTTCACGGAGTCGAGCTGCCCAACGATCAGGACGGCGTTCCGTTCATTACGCAGCCGCCAATCAAGCCCGGACAGAGTTACACCTACGAGTTCACCGCGCCGAATCCCGGCTCGCACATGTACCACTCGCACCACAATGCGGCGACGCAGGTCGGCCTCGGTCTGCTTGGCGCATTCATCATCGAGCCGAAGAATCCCGCGCCGATCGAGCAGGCCGATATCGATTATGTCATGGTCCTTAACGATGGGGCGCACGGATACACGTTCAATGGCAAGAGCTTTCCCGCGACGGAGCCTATCGTCGCCAAACTCGGTCAGAAGCTGCGACTTCGCTTCATGAACGAAGGCATGATGATTCACCCGATGCACCTGCACGGCATGCACATGACGATCATCGCCAAGGATGGCTGGCTGCTGCCGGCACCCTGGAAATGCGACACGCTCAACGTTTCACCTGGTGAGCGGTGGGATGTGATCGTGAACTGCAACAACCCTGGCACGTGGGCCTTCCACTGCCACATTCTGCCTCACGCCGAGTCCGATCACGGGATGTTCGGCATGGTGACGGCTCTGGTGGTGAAGTGAGATGACGACCATCCCTATTTCGCTCGCTCGCAGTTCGCGAGCCCCGATTTCTCCAGATAGCGTCCCGCGCTGGCTACGCACCATCCTGGCAATACCGCTCGAGCAAAAAGTGCTCGGCGCGAATCTGGTCATCGTAGTCATGGCTTTGCTGGTGCTCTTGTCTCCGCTCACCAGCACCCGCCTTTTATCTGCGGATACGGTGATTCTTTTTGGCGCGTTGATCATGGGCGCCTTCGTCAGCTACCTGCTGATCTGGCTGGCTCTGAGGCCGGTCTCAGAACTCGAGCAAATTGCCCGCAGAATTTCACTAGGCCGCGTCAGCGAGCGCGTACCTCCATCCTTGATTGCTGATCCGGACCTGGCGCATCTCGCGACGACGATGAACGAGATGCTCGACAACCTGGTGGCCGGTAAGAAGCGGATGGCGAAGTTGGCGGCGGAAGTCGTCTACGCGCAGGAAAGGGAACGTGCGCAGGTTGCGCGCGATCTGCATGATTGCCTGGGGCAGACACTCGCGGCGGCAAACTTTCAGATCACTGCTGCTGCCAATCAGGAAAACCCGAGCGAGTTGAAGGCGCAGCTGTCGTCGGCGCGCGAGCTTTTGCGAACCTCGCTCGAGGAGCTGCGCAGCGTATCCCGCTCGCTCCATCCCCGGGTGGCAGACGATCTTGGCCTGCCGAGGGCGCTGCAGGCGCTGGCGGATCGCGCGCGCCAGCGCTCGTTGATTAACGTAAATGTTGTCGTGGATCTGAACGGACTGGATATCCCTCACGCGCTGACGACGACGTTCTACCGCATCGCTGAGGAAGCGCTGCGCAATGTCGAAACACAGGCCGACGCAGGCAACGCGCTGGTCACCCTTTCAGCACGGAACGGTGTGCTGCGGCTCGAGATCACCGACGATGGTTGCGGCGTAGACGGGGGCGGCGCGAGGGCGAAAGGCGATCCGGTGCTCGCCAATATGGGCCGGAGACTCTCACTAGCCGGCGGTGACCTGCATATTCATAGGGCGCCTGATTGCGGCACCCGTGTCGTAGCGCGGGCGAATCTCGAGGCGGTTGTGAACGGGGAGGGCGAAGCAGCTTGAGCGAAGATGGCCTGATAACCGTGGTGCTCGTCGATGATCATACGGTCGTGCGTGCCGGCCTGAAGGCCGTGCTCAGCACGGCGAAAGACATCAAAATCATCGGTGAAGGCGCCAACGGAAAGGACGCGATTTCGTTGGCGGAGCGCCTCGATCCGGACGTGATTGTCATGGATCTGTCGATGGGCGAGATGGACGGCGCGGAAGCGACGAAGCAGCTCAAGGCAAAGGATACACGCAGCAAGATTCTTATCCTGACCATGCACGCCGAAGACTCCTACCTGGTGCCGCTGCTCGAGGCAGGAGTTAGCGGATATCTCGTAAAGAGTGCGGCAGACCGCGAGCTGATCGATGCCGTGCGCGCCGTTGCTCACGGCGACGTCTACATGCAGCCATCTGCAGCGCGGGCGCTTGCACAGCGAATCCAGCGTAAGGCCGAGCATGCCGATGAGCGCACGAAGTTCGAGAAGTTGACTGAACGCGAGCAGAACGTGCTGCGCTACGTCGCACGCGGGTTCAGTGCGCCCGAGATCGGTGAGAAGCTTTTCATCAGCCCGAAGACGGTCGACACCTACAAGCAGCGCATCAACGAGAAGCTGGGACTGACGCACCGCTCCGATTACGTCGACTTCGCACTGAAGATCGGGCTGCTTTCCGAGTAATTATTCGCCTCGCTTAAGCGCCTCGTCGGCTAGTGTTTGGCGCAGGCCGGCGGTGCGTTTTCGGATTTGATCGTCATTATTGCCTTGCCCACGATTGGCATCGTGCTCTCGATGCGCGCCGGCAGCCGGCACTGATCGTCGGTGAGATTGATGCGGATGACACCCTCACCCTCGTAGTGCTTGGGGTCGCGGACCCGCATCTCCACCAACACGGTGTGAAGCTCACCCATTGGAGTGGCCGTGACCTCACGGCGAACAACGTTCACAATGACAGGATTGCGCGCCACGTCGAAGTGTCGATCGAAGCGGAAGCTGCTTCCGGGCGTCAACGGCAATGTGCGAATGAAAAACATGAACGACAGCTCGTCGAGCGATGAGTCCGACGGACTCTCCCCGATCGCGCCGTCCCGGGATTTCCATTTCTTCTCGTCGGGATACAGATCGACAGCGACATCGTCGTGGGTCAGTACGCTGCGTTCACGCTTGAAGTAGCGCAGCGACGATTTCCTGACCGGATCAAACCATGATCCGCTGCTGCTGACGCCCGTGAAAAGTGCCAACCTTACTCGCGAATCGAAGCGCAGCACATAGGTACTGGTGCCCCGCACTGTCGCCGGCCCCTCGATCCACATCGTTGCATCTCCGACTCTGGCGCCCCTCGCCAGCATCACGTCGTAGGAGAGCTTTTCGCCAATCGAGAACGGAAGGGTCGATGAAGTGTCGTCCGGCTGCGCGGCGCTGCAAACGCCCAGCAACAACAAGCCGGCGAGAGCAGTTCCCCGACGTTGGAGGGGGCCTCCCGTATTGGGATTTCTTAGCGCGCGTGGGTGCGATTCGCTGGGCTGGGTCATGCAGGAAGATCGCGTAGCGTTGTCCTTTCATCAGTCAGGGGGAACAGAGACCCTAGCGCGGCTTTGCCTACGTCAACGTGAGGAAATCCCCGACCAGTCCCATAGCCGTCCCTTCACTGACTCACAACGCGTAATCACGGTGTCAGGTTGGGCCGACTGATCTTGCTCTTGAGGCGGGTGCGTGCAACGTTAGAACCCCCTCCAACCGCGGGATCGCGCTATGTCCTGGTCGACTGCACGTCATCTCTCAACGGCTACCGCTCTGTGCTTCGTACCACTTCTCGTAGTGCTCGCGCAAGACAAGCCCGCTGACCCGACCAAAAAGGCCGCCGACACAGCCAAGAAAACCGCGCCCAACACCGACCTTCCGATTCTGCCGACACGCCAGGCGTCGTTCACCACCGACGAAGGCACCTGGATGTCGCTGGACGTTTCGCCCGATGGCAGAACGATCGTCTTCGATCTCGACGGCGATCTCTACACCGTTCCCACCACCGGTGGCAAAGCAACACGTATCACCAGCGGGATGGGATTCGACGGGCAGCCGCGCTTCTCACCCGACGGAAAGACCATCGCCTTCGTCAGCGATCGCAGCGGCTATGAGAATCTGTGGCTCGTCGAGCCGAGCGGAGCCAACGTGCGTGCGATCACCAAGGACAAGGATGCGCAATACATCTCGCCCGACTGGACACACGACGGCAAGTACATCGTCGTATCCCGCAACAAACAAGGAATCCTCGGCAGCAGGTACGATCTCGTTCTCGTCAACAGGAATGGTGGGACCGGAATAGCGATTACCGGCAAAGGCACCGGCGCACCATCAGGCCCACCCGATCCGCTCAATCCGCCGTCGTTCGACAACTACCTCGGTGCCTCGGTTACACCCGACAACCGCTACATCTACGCTGCGGTGAAGCGAGGTGGATTCAGGTACAACCAGATGCTGGAGGATCGCTGGCAACTGGGTGTCTACGATCGCAACACGGGAAAGACTTATCAGCGCACCACCAATGTCGGCGGCGCGATGCGGCCGGCGGTGAGCCCGGACGGCAAGTGGTTGGCGTATGGAAGCCGATTGGACAGCAAGACCGCGTTACGCGTGCGCAATCTCGCGTCGGGCGACGAAGTGTGGGTGGCGCGCGACATTCAGCGCGACGACTCGGAGTCGCGGTTCACCCGCGATCTGCTGCCGGGCTACGCGTGGACTCCCGATTCAAGAGCCATCGTCATTACCAACGGCGGCAAACTCTGGAAGCTCGACGTCCCGGGGGGAAACGCGACGCCGATTCCGTTCTTCGCGGATGTCCAGGTCGACCTGGGGCCGCTGGTAAAGTTCGATTATCCGATCGACGACTCGGTGCTCGTTGTCAAACAAATCCGCAACGCGCGGCCATCCCCGAACGGGAAGCAGCTGACGTTCACCGCGTTGGACAAGCT
>DASUZC010000172.1:0-30816 GCA_036377095.1 Gemmatimonadaceae bacterium | reverse complement strand
CCGGGCGCGATTATCGTCGGTCGTAGCACCCCGGGTTTCGGCGGCGACTTCCACTCGCGGATGCGTGAAAGCGAGCCGCCCATATCGCGGACCGACGTCACGCCGGCGGCAATCGACAGCGGAAAGAACCACGCTTCCGTTGTGTCGATGTGAACGTGCATGTCCCACAAGCCGGGGATCAGAAACTTTCCGCGGCCGTCAACTACATTCTGATCGCCACTGGGAACGGCGGCAGGTTGCGCTTGTCCGATCCCGACGATCCGCGCGCCTCGCACGACAACGCGCATGTTCGGACGCACCGTCCCGCGCTCCACATCGACGATCGACGCACCGTCGATTATGAGAGACTGTGATTGCCCCGCGTTGGACGCAACGTCGCCAGCTTGCCTGGCCAGCGTACCGGCACTGAGCCACAAAATCAGAGCCGTCAACATGCCAAGCGCGCTCATGATCGCCTTACGCGGTCTTAAGCGCCTGGCCGATCTGCGTCAGTGACTGGCGCGCATCGCCGAAAAGCATGCGCGTCTTTTCGTCGTAGAAGAGTGCGTTGTCGATGCCGGCGAACCCGTGACCCATGCTTCGCTTCAGCACGATGATGTTGCGAGCACGGTCAACGTCGAGAATCGGCATCCCGTAGATCGGGCTCGCCGGATCGTCGCGGGCCGCGGGATTCACGACATCGTTCGCGCCAACCACAAGCACGACGTCGGTTTGAGGGAATTGTCCATTGACCTGGTCCATCTCCAGCAGCTGGTCATAGGGAACGTTGGCTTCGGCGAGCAATACGTTCATGTGACCGGGCATTCGGCCCGCCACCGGATGAATCGCGTACTTCACGTTGACACCACGCTTCTCCAGATCAGTGGCGAGCTCGCGAACCGTGTGCTGTGCTTCGGCCACCGCCAGTCCATAGCCCGGCACCACAACGACGTTGCGGGCGTAGGCGAGGGCGATTGCCGTATCTTCGGGAGTGGTCTGACGCACGGTTCGCACGACCGCCGAAGCCAGTGCCGAAGCGTCACTGCTCGCGGCCCCGAAGGCACCGAACAGCACGTTCCCCACCGATCGATTCATCGCCGTACTCATGAGCAGTGTCAGCAGCGTCCCGGACGCGCCAACGAGCACGCCCGCCACGACGAGCATTTGATTGTGCAACACGAATCCGGTGAGAGCAGCAGCCAAACCAGTGAGCGAGTTTAGAATCGAAATCACCACCGGCATGTCGCCGCCGCCAATCGGCAGCACGAACATCGCACCCAGCAGCAACGCCGCGGCGAACAACATCCAGAGCGTAGATGTCGCCGACCCGAACACCACCAACGCGCCGAGCACGACCACTGCCAGGAGGATGAGACCGTTCACGACGCGCTGCAGCGGGAACTGCAGCGGTTTTCCAGGAAGGATTTCCTGCAGCTTGCCAAACGCGATGATGCTGCCGGTGAATGAGATCGCGCCGATTGCCGTGCCGAGCACGATCGATGTCGATTCGCCAACTCCGATTGGCTCGCCGAGACGGCTGAGACGCAGATATTCAGCGACCGACACGAGTGCAGCAGTCGCCCCGCCCATGCCGTTAAACAACGCCACCATCTGCGGCATTGCGGTCATCTGCACCGTTCTGCCGAAGTAGATCCCCATCGCCGCGCCGATTAGGGTGCCGACCGCAATCATCCAGAACGACACGATCTGCCGGTCGAGCAGCGTCGCGGCGAGCGCGATCGCCATTCCTATCGCGGCCAGCCGGTTGCCCGCTCTGGCTGTGGAGGGCGAGCTCAGTTCCTTGAGACCGAAAATGAACAGCACTGCGGCAACGATGTAGCTGACTGCTATCACCGATGCGCGAAGATCAAGCACTCTTGTTTTCTCCGTGCTCCGTCTGCCCCGGCTGACGCCGCTTGAACATCTCGAGCATCCGATCGGTAACCACAAATCCACCGAACACATTTGCGGCGCCGAATACGACGGCAATGAAACCGAGCGCCTTCAGCAGCGTCGTGTCCGCCGAGCCCGCAACGAGAAAAGCGCCGAGCACGACGATACCGTGGATGGCATTGGTCCCGGACATCAGCGGCGTATGCAACACCGACGGCACGCGGCTGATCACCTCGAAGCCGACGAAGATCGCCATGATGAAGACGTAAATGCCCAGTACGAGCTCCTGACTCACTTCGAGGCCCCCGCGGTTTGCGTTAGTGGCGCCATGCCCAGGCGCTGGCGCGTGACGGCGTTGCGCACTTCACCGCCGGCGACAATCGTCACTGCGTCGATAATGTCGTCACCGAAGTTGAGATTGAACTCACCCTTGGGCGCTAACAGCGCCACCAGTGCGCCGACATTCTTCGAGTACATCTGACTGGCGTGGTAGGCCAGATCGCTCGAGATGTGCAATGGCGCGATGATCGTCACGTCATGTCGCACCACGGTCTCTCCGGGAACAGTGAGCTCGCAATTCCCCCCCTGCTCACCGGCGAGGTCGACGATCACCGATCCGGGTTTCATCGACCTCACCGTTTCAGAAGTAACGAGCACCGGCGCCGGCCGGCCGGGGATCAGCGCGGTAGTGATGATGACATCGGCCTGCAGCGCCCGCTCGTGAATCAGCTCTTTTTCGCGCTGAATGTGTCGCGCACTCAGCTCTTTTGCGTAGCCGCCCTTGTCCTGCGCGTCCTCGACATGCATGTCGAGCTCGATGAACGTCGCGCCAAGACTCTGAACCTGCTCTTTGACAACGGGACGAGTATCGAAAGCTTCGACCACCGCACCGATGCGACGGGCGGTAGCGATCGCCTGCAGTCCGGCCACTCCGGCGCCGATCACCAGCACGCGCGCCGGACGGACGGTTCCCGCAGCTGTCATCAGCATTGGGAAAAACTTCTGCAGAGAATTCGCCGCCAGGAGCACGGCCTTGTAGCCGGCGACTGTGCTCTGGGACGACAGAGCATCCATCATTTGCGCACGCGTCGTCCGCGGCACCAGCTCCATGGTGAGCGCAGTGATGTTCCGCTCGGCGAGCTGCTGAAAGAGCGCGGGATCCGCGGATGGCTGAAGCAAACCAATCAACACCGTGCCATCGCGAAGCATGTCCAGCTCGGCCTCGCCGCTCGACTCGTCGCGGCCGGGCCGCTGAACCTTGAGAATCAGCTGCGCCGCACCGTACACCTCGTTCGCGGAATCAACGAGCTCTGCGCCGGCCTCGCGATAGGAGTCATCGGTGAATCCCGCGCGAAGACCGGCGTCGTGCTCGACGATCACGCGATGACCGGCGCGGACCAGTTGAGACACTACCTCGGGAACGAGTGCGACGCGACGCTCGCCTGACGCGACTTCGCGCGGTACGCCGATCAGCATTCGCAGGTGGTATTGGCGATCATGATCGCCAATAAAATAAGCGGTCGGGAAACGCCATGTTTATATTCGCAGCATGCCGCACCAGTTGCATTGGCGAGAGCTGAAGGGGGGCATCATCGCCGTCGCGGTAATCACCGCGATCGTCTTCTCCATCTTCGCTTTCGCGCGCGTCGGCGCACTTCATGGCAAGAAAGTGACCCTCTACGTCCTTACCGACAAAGCGCCGGGCGTTTTGGCTGGCACCGAAGTATGGCTGTCGGGCGAAAAGGATGGCCTCGTCACGGACATCTCTTTCCGTCCGCCAAGCACTGATACCCTGGAGCGACTGGTCATCAAAACAGATTTTCTCGCGTCGGCGCTTCAACACGTACGCCGTGATTCCTACGCGCAGATAAGACCAGGCGGCACCTTGATCGGCACCCCAATCATCTACATCTCGGCGGGCACCGTGACATCGCCGCCGCTCAAGGATGGCGACACCCTTCACGCGCGTCCGACCACCGGCTTCGGCAGCATGGGTGAAGGCATTGGGAGCCTTGGCCCGCAGCTCGACACGTTGATATCTGCCGCCAAATCGTTGCACCGGAAATCCAAGCTGACGGAGGGGACGATCGGGCAATTCCGCGCCAACGGGTTCCCCGATTTGCCGGACATAGCCGCCGGCATTTCGAGTCTGAACGCTCGCGCGCGCGGCCGCGGATCACTTGCCAGCGCGGTGCGCGGCGACCTGCGAAATCGCGCGACGAAGGCTCTCGCATCGGCCGATTCCATCAAGAAACTCGTCTCGTCGAACCGGGGAAACATCGGGCGCTTCCGCAAAGACTCCACATTGGCAACAAAAGCCGGACATGTGATGGCGGAGTTGGACACTTTGCGTTCGCTAGTGACAAGTCCACTCGGAACCATTGCCGCCGTTCACTCCGACAGCGTTCTCGCTCGCAAGCTCGAAGAACAGCACCAGCTGATGGCTGCTCTCATGAGAGACATGAAAAGCAATCCGACGCGCTACATTAAATTCTGAGCTTGACCCATTTTTTTTGGGCGCTTACTTTCGGGTGAAATTCCCGCACCCGCCCGCTTTCCTTCCCTCCGCTTCTCCTCCCCCTCCCCCTCCCTCCGCACTCAACACCGCACCTTCCCGCACCTTGCCCGCTGACACGGCCATCCGGTCCGCAGACTTACCTCTCAGCAAGCGCCCACCTTTTCCATTCCACGCATCGTGGACATCGCCGAGCTAAAGCGAAAATCCGTAACTGAGCTTCAGGAGATGGCCGACGGCCTCAAGATCAACGGCTCGTCAGGTCTCCGGAAGCAGGATCTGATTTTCCAGATCGAGCAGAATCTTCTCGACACCGACATCATGCTGCACGGTGATGGCGTCCTCGAGATCCTGCCGGAAGGCTACGGATTTCTGCGCAGCCAGGACTGGAGTTATCTACCTGGGCCGGACGACATCTACGTCTCGCCATCGCAGATCAAGCGGTTCGGTCTTAGAACCGGCGACGAAGTTCGAGGGCAGGTCAGACCGCCCAAGCCGTGGGAGCGGTACCTCGCGCTGCTCAAGGTGGAGAGCGTCAACGGGGAGGACCCGGAGAAAGCGAAGGACAGAATTCCGTTCGACAACCTTCGCCCTCAATACCCCGACGAACGGCTGCGCCTGGAGACGAAGGACGGCGACCTCAGCATGCGCGTGATGGACCTCATGGCGCCGATCGGCAAAGGACAGCGCGGTCTCATCGTGTCACCGCCGCGCGCCGGTAAGACCATCCTGCTGCACAAGATGGCCAACGCGATCGCCGAGAATCATCCGGAAGTGACGATCATCGTTCTGTTAATCGATGAGCGGCCGGAAGAAGTGACAGAAATGATTGCCAGCACTATCAGAGCTGAGGTCGTGAGCTCGACCTTCGATGAAGGGGCACCTCGCCACGTGCAGGTAGCGGACATGGTGTTGGAGAAGGCGAAGCGACTGGTCGAGAGCGGCAAAGATGTGGTGATTCTACTCGACTCACTTACGCGATTCGCTCGCGCGCACAACACGGTAGCACCGCAGTCGGGAAAGATTCTGTCGGGCGGTGTCGACGCGACCGCTCTGCACAAACCGAAAAGATTTTTCGGATCGGCACGCAATATTGATCAGGGCGGGTCACTCACTATCATTGCAACCGCGCTGACCGAGACGGGATCGCGTATGGACGACGTGATCTTTGAGGAGTTCAAGGGTACCGGCAACATGGAGCTAGTCCTGGATCGAAAAATTGCCGATCGGCGTATCTACCCGGCGATCGACATCTTCAGGTCCGGGACCCGGAAGGAGGAACTGTTGCTGACACAGGCGGAGATGAATCGCGCAATCCTGCTCCGCCAGTTCCTCGCCGACAGGCCGGAAGCAGAAGCGATCGAATTCCTGCTGCGACAGATGGCAAAGTCGAAAAACAACAAGGAATTCTTCACGCAGATGGCGCAGGGATAAGCGCCGCCGTGAACACCGCGCTGGGTCGGACTCTCGCCATCGACTACGGTCGGAAGCGAATCGGCCTGGCAATCAGCGATCCGCTTGGCATCATCGCCTCACCCGCTGGCTACATCGAGCGTCGCGCGGGCAAGCGACCCCCGATCACAAAAATCCTCGCGCGCGCCAACGAGCTTGGGGCCCAGGGGTATCTAATTGGGCTTCCGCTCGACGGAGAGGGCCACGAGACGGCCTGGACGGCCGAAGTGCGCCAATTTGGCGCTGAAATCGCGAAACGTACGGGTATGCCCGTTCGTTTCTATGATGAACGGTTTACCACTGCAGCCGCGTTACGGACGGTCAAGGAAATGGAGCAGTCCACGCGCGGCAGGAAAGGCGATGTAGATGCGCTGGCAGCAGCGATTCTTTTACAACATGCACTCAATGCGTCGACTTGAGATGCGCACCGCGCTCGTTGCGGTGTGCGTATTTGTCGCTGCGTGTGCAGGCCAGCCGCATGGGGCGCCGGTACGCGTGATCGTACCGCGCGGCGCGAGCTTCGCACAGGCCGCGGATTCGCTGGCCAGAACGGGAGTCGTCGGGTCGCGAAAACTGTTTGCGGTGTACGGGCGCATTGTTGGCGGCGACAGGAACATCAAGCCCGGCACCTACCTGCTGAAGCACGGCACTCCCTGGAACGACATCATCAGCGCGCTCAATGGTGGTCACGGACTCGTCAACACCGTCACCAGTCCTGAAGGCTGGACGATCGCGCAAATCACACCGG
The DNA here is from genome assembly GCA_036377095.1 of Gemmatimonadaceae bacterium. GTDB lineage: Bacteria > Gemmatimonadota > Gemmatimonadetes > Gemmatimonadales > Gemmatimonadaceae > UBA4720. The sequence continues at coordinate 24,229 of DASUZC010000172.1, read as the reverse complement.
CGCTGGCGAAGACGCTGAAAGTACCGCCCGATTCAGTCACCGCAGCAGTTCGCGATACAGCGCTGTTGGCGCGACTGGACGTGCCGAATCCGACTCTCGAAGGGTACCTCTTTCCCGACACTTACGCGTTCCCGGTTGGTACAACGGCGCGCCAGGCGGTGCGCGAGATGGTTTACTCGTTCGAGAGAAGGTGGAAGCCGTCCTGGGATTCCGCGGCGCTTGTGATGAAAATCAATCGCAATGACCTGGTGACGATGGCATCGATCGTCGAGAAGGAAGCAAGATTGCCTGAGGAACGACCCGTCATCGCCGCCGTTTACTACAATCGCCTGCGCCGAGGAATGTTGTTGCAGGCGGATCCAACGGTACAGTACGCACTAGGGCATCACGTCGGTCGCGTGCTTTACAAGGATCTGACAATCGACTCGCCCTACAATACTTACGTGCACAAAGGGCTGCCGCCGGGACCAGTGGCATCACCAGGCGTCGCGAGTCTCGCAGCCGCGGCAAATCCGGCGAACGTCCAGTACCTGTATTTCGTCGCCAGCAGGGACGGCCATCACGAATTTCGGATGACGCTGGAGCAGCACACCAACGCGGTACGTCAGGTACGGGCGGCAATGCCGAGGAAGCCCGCGCCGCGGATGCTGGCGATGGCGACCGATCCCGCTCCAAAAGCAGCTTCTCGCACCACCACCACCAAGGCAGCTCCGCGCCCTGCAGCCAAATCCACGTCGACAACAAAAACCGCTGCCAGACGAACTACGACTGCCAAGCCGAGCACCAAAACACCGGCGAAATTGACTGCAGCAAAGTCGACTACTAAATCAACTTCGACGAAGTCGACTGCCAGGAAGTCGACCACTACATCGACGAAAAAACCGCTCAGCGGAACTACAACCAGTCGATAACAGAAATGCTTGATACGCGGATCCTGCGTCTCGTAGCGATTACTGACGACGCCGAGGATCGCCGCGCGACGCTGGTCGACCGTGTCGCCGCCGCGGTGCGCGGCGGGGCAACCAGCGTTCAGGTGCGGCTCAAGACCGCAGCGCCACGTGAAGTCGTCGAGATCACCCGCGCAATCATCGCGAAAGTAGCGGTGCCCGTGATCGTCAACGACAGAGCTGACATCGCGCTTGCTGCGGGTGCGGCGGGCGTACATGTCGGCGAAGCAGATCTTCCGGTCGCGGCGATCCGCCGCTTTGCGCCCGCCGATTTTATCATTGGCGCTTCGCTTGGTGGCGACTCCGAGCTTCCCAACGCAAAAGAGGCTGACTACGTCGGCATTGGTCCCGTTTTCGGATCGGAAACGAAGACCGACGCCGGTACGGCGATCGGTGTGAAGGGATTCGAGCGATTGAAAGCGTTAGTCGATCATCCGGCGATTGCAGTCGGTGGTATCACCGCCGATCGCGCGATGCAAATCGTCGTGCACGGCGCGACCGGGGTTGCCGTGATCAACGCGATTTTCAGCGCTGAGGATCCCGAGCAGGCGACCCGGGAGATCGCAGCCGCCATCGGAACGTGACGTCGGGCGCCTTTTTGGTCTCGCCGCGCCGACGGTGCTCGTCCTTACGGCGCGGTGCGTGCGCCTCCCGCATCGCCTGTTCCGTCTTGTCGAGCACGGGCTTCGTCAGGAACAGATCCACGAGCTGCGGATCGAACTGAGTTCCCCGCCCTTCCCTGATAGCCTTTACTGCTTCTTCGAAGCTACGCGCGTGCTTGTAACGGCGGCGATGTGTGATCGCGTCGAAGCTATCGGCGATCGAGACAACGCGCGCCTGCAGCGGAATTTTTTTTCCTTTGAGGCCGCGCGGGTAACCGGAGCCGTCCCAACGCTCGTGGTGCGCCGCGACGCCCTGCGGCAGATCCGGATAAAATGCACCGAGTGGTGCCAGGACTTCAGCACCTCGCTGCGGATGCGTCATGACCGCCCGACGCTCCTCGGGCGTCAGCTTCGCGTTCTCGTGAAAGATGTCGGTTATTGCTTCGTGCAGTTTGCCGATGTCGTGGAACAGAGCGACTCGCTCGACGCTCCGCAGCGTATGCTCATCGAGGCCGGCAGCGTCCCCAAGGATCAGCGCGTAGCCCGCCACTCGCCGCACATGCTCGCCCGTTTCCTCGTCGTTGGCATCGATGGCGTTGAGCAACGTTTCCATCGTCGCCGCGCTCAGTCGCTCGGCTTTCGTGCGGGCGTTGTGCTCGCGGTAAAGAAGCCCGCCTGCCGCGGCACCAATTGTAATCGGGACGATCTCTCGCATGGATGGTGTATGAGCAAGAACTGTACAGCGCACAAGTGAGCGCTACGCCTGTTTGATAAATTCACTCATGACTGTTGCTCGCGTGAGCGCCAAGGGCGCACGCCGCTGGCAGGCCGGGCATCCGTGGATTTATCGGAGCGATGTCACCGAGCGCCCGCTGATGGAAGCGGGCGCGGTGCTCGTGCACGACAGCCGCGGCAAAGCGCTGGGCTGGGCGTTGTGGAGCCCTTTGTCCGAGATCTCCCTGCGCATGCTCGATCGAAATCCGGACGCGATCATCGACCAGGCGTGGTGGGACGAGCGCATCGCATCGTCAATTGCCCGGCGTGTTCCGCTGGAGGATCACACCAACGCGATGCGACTCGCGCACGGCGAGGCGGACGGCTTACCCTCGCTCATTTGCGACCGGTACGATCAGTGGCTGGTCGTGCAGTTCATGAGCGCGGGGCTCGAGCAGTTCCGCGGCGAGATACTCAACTCTCTCCGCTCACTAGCTGAACCCGCCGGAATCCTGGCGCGAAACGATGTACCACTGCGTGCCAAGGAAGGCCTGCCGCGCGAGACGGTGGTGCTCGATGGAGATGTCCCGCGCGAGATAGAAGTGCACGAGTACGGAATAAGATTTCTTGCCGCGCCGTGGACCGGTCAGAAGACGGGAGCTTTCCTGGACCAGCGCGAGAACCGTTACTTCGTTGGTACAGTGGCGCGCGGGCGCGCGCTCGATTGCTTCAGCTATCACGGTTCGTTTGCCCTGCATCTGGCGCGCAAGGCGACGCACGTTACCGCGCTCGACAGTTCCGGCCCGGCACTGATGCGGGCGGCGGAGAACGCCGCCCGCAACTCGCTGGAGAATATTTCGTTCGTCGAGGCGAACGCTTTCGACTATCTGCGCGAGAAGGAACGGGAGGGAGTGACGTTCGACACCATCGTGCTCGATCCGCCCGCATTTGCGAAGACGAGAGGAGCACTGGCTGGAGCGTTACGAGGTTACAAAGACGTCAATTTGCGCGCGATGAAGCTACTCGCTCCGGGAGGACTGCTTTACACCGCGAGCTGCAGCTTCCACCTGACAAAGCCGTTGTTCCTGGAGATGCTGCAGGACGCCGCGGAGGACAGCGGCCGTCGCGTCGCCATTCGCGCGCTAACCGGACAGCCGCTCGATCATCCCGAGGTTCTGACGATTCCGGAAACGGGATACATCAAGGGAGCGTTGCTCGAGGTTATGGACTAGTCGGTTGCCAAAGTCCGAACTTCGAACCTGAAAAGCTCCGTATTACGAACCAACTGATCACTCCGCATCGACAACTAATTGAGAGCTACGTACTAACTACGGATTACCAACTAGTTCTTTGTAGTGCGAAGTCTGGTTCGCATTCAGTTCGCAGTGTTCGTAGGTCGGAGTAGGTTCGTATTTCTAAATTAGTTGTCGATGCGGAATGATCCGTTGGTTCGAAATACGGAGCCGTTAGCTAGAGGACCTGACACTGCGGACAGAAGTAGGTCGATCTGCCTCCCTGCACGATGCGCTGTACGGTTCCTCCGCACCGCTGGCATTCTTTCCCTTCGCGGTCGTAGACGGCGAAGCGGCTGCGATTGCGCATCTCGGTGTAGCGCCCCGGCCGGCGCTTACGCGGACTCAAGACCAGCCTGATTGCGTCCACCAGTTTGGTCAACGTCTCCGTCGACATGGATGCAGCCGTGGAGCGAGGATCGATCTGCGATTCCCATAGCGCTTCCGCCGCGTAAATGTTGCCGAGTCCGGCCAGCACCGCCTGGTCCATCAGCGCGGGTTTGATCGCGATCTTGCGGCGTTGAAGCACTCCCGTGAGGTAAGCTGCATCGAGCGAGGGATCGCTCGCCTCGATCCCCAGCTTCGGAAGAGAGGAGTTCCCTTCGCGATCGATGCTGATCGTAGACAGCGCGCGACGATCGACGAGTGAGATCCGCGTGCTGTCGGTGAGCTCGATCACTGCGCGGGCAAAACGATCGAGTACGTCGTCCGTCGTGCCGATCTCCCAGTCGCCGTTCATGCGAAAATGAATGACGATCGTATCGCCACTGTCGAGCATGAGTAGTTGGTGCTTGCCGCGGCGTTCAATGCTTTCGATACGTCTGCCTTTCGCACGACGCGCGCGCGCGGCTGGCAATCGCTTTTTCAGCGATGGATGAATCGGCCGTACGGCAGCGATCGTCTTGCCTAGCGCGGCCCGGGAAAGCGCGCGAGCCGCTCGTTCGACCTCGGGAAGTTCAGGCATCTCTCATGCGTCCCATAAGGCACCTAAATCTATTGAGCCGCGCCGCATTGCCGCGGGAAATATCCCTACTTAGCTTCCAAATGAGCCCGGTTGCGCGAAGGAATTCTACGTCGCACCTCAATAGTCGACTGCGCATGCGGTCCGCCTCGTTTGGACTCGGCGCCTTGTCTGAACCCAGCAAAACATGACGAATCCCATACGTGTCCTCCTTTTAAACGACAACCAGGTCGACTCGGATCTCATCGAGCAGACACTGACGCCCGCCGGAATGGTCGTCGATAGGCGTCTCGCACCATCCGCGGAAGTATTTCAAGCGCTGATGGACGAGGTGCACCCGGATCTAGTGATTTCCGATTACAACGCGTCACCGGCATTGACCGCGTGTGGCGTACTCGACGTACTCCGCTACAATAGTCCGGCGACACCCCTGATTGTGGTCAGCGAATCGATCAACGGCCTTTCCGCGGTCGCCTGCCTCCGTAGCGGCGCGGAGGACCTCGTCATCAAGAAGAACATCCATCGTTTGCCGTCAGCGATCACCACCGCGATCGAGCGCAGGCAACCGCTGAGCAAGCTCACCTCCCGCCAGGTCGAGGTGCTGCGGTTGGTGGCGGAGGGCCATCGTACGCGAGAGATCGCCGACAAGCTGAGCCTTAGCATCAAGACCATCGAAAGCCATCGTGGCGAATTAATGAAGCGACTCGGCATGCACGACGTCGTCAGTCTGGTGCGTTATGCTCTCAGATCGGGGCTGGTTGCCATCACACCGTGATTGGAGCCGTGGGACAACTGTAGCTCTTTGTTGAGCTTAGCTCACCTGAGGACTGAAGAGCTAGCACAAAGTTGCTCTTGCGCGGCGGGCTTGTGCGGCTACCTTAAACACCTGGCTGGCGCACGCTTCCTCTGCCCAACGCCATGGCGCAACAGAATCCTCGCTCTCTCAAGCACGAATACGAGCTGTTTGTAGAGAACGAGATCGAGAATTACAAAGAGTCCGTTTCACGATCCGCCATTCTCAAGATTGGCGATGAAGCTGCCGCGTCCCTGAGAGCCAGCGAGCAGCTGTTGATGGATGAGCTGCTGCTGTGGGCAGAAGTAGACCGGATCATCCGCAAGCGCCTTCGCATTCCTTCCTACGCAACGTGGCGCAGAAAGCGTCTCAAGCTGCTCGAAGAGTATCGTCGTCCGGAACACTGGGGCATTCGGCCCGACGGCGTGCTGGCCCGCGAGGTTCATCCGCCGGCAGAGTCGAAAGTGTTGGTTGCCGGTGGCGACATCGATCGCACTGCGCTTTATCTCGCGGCCCATGGCTGCGAGGTGACGGCGGTCGATCGCGAAGTCGCGCCGCTCGAGCGAGTGATGAACGTCGCTCACGAAGCGGGGCTCGCCGATCGTATCCAGAGCTACGTCGCCGGCATCACCGACTGGTCACCCGACGTTCCACTTGGCGCTGTGGTGTGCACACCCGACGCCTTTACCGGGCTTTCGGCAGACGAGCGCAGCCGCGCGTTCGAGTTGCTGCAGGACGCTACGCGCGACGGTGGGGTCCATCTCGTTGGGACAATCATGCGTGGTCAGCGCGGATTGTCGGTCGCAGAATTGAAGCGGCAGTACAAGGGGTGGTCGATCTCGGTGGAAGCCGACTCGGCATCCTCAAGGAGTTTCCTCGCACGTAAGATCGCCAGTTAAGTCGGCCGTCTTGAGGACTGAGGCGTTCGGACCAACTGCACTGCTGACTTCTGACTAATTCAGGATTTCGGACCTGCTAATGCCGCAAACGGGGTTGTTCGCACTCCTCAACTAGTCCGAAATCCGGACTGGCCGTTGGTCCGAATCCCTCAGTCGCTTGTGTCGCTCTGACACAGGTGTCCTAAATTGGCGTGTCACTTTGCGACACTTCCCGCCTCAGCCGTTGCGTGCGTCCCAGTTAACTCTTTGCCTGATAATCACTTGCATTTGAGGTCGTGCATGGCACATCGGGTGCCTAACAAGGGGACGCGAAGAACCATGCAGCATCCATCAAGTGAGAGATCTATGAAGAAGGATCGTAAGGAAACCAATTCAACCGAGCCACTCGGCATCGTCATTTCTCGCGGAGACAAGACGGAGCCAACTCCGGTTTTCGCGGCATACATTTGGGCCCCGGCGCCAGAAGAGGCCGAAGAGTCAGCGAGCAGAGCTGCCTAAGGGCTCGTATTGAGCTGTCCGAAGCCCCGCGACTCCATCGCGGGGCTTTTTATTGGTGGGTGACGGGTAGCAACCGGTACATTGCTTGCCCTTTTTGGCCTGCCGTGGAGCAATCCCCGAACTGGGAAGGCGAGCGGCATGCGCTGCTTTCACAGCGCATTTCTGACATCGGCCTCGAGATCCGCGGCAGCTTACTCGAAAAGCTGGTCAACCAGCTTTACGACGAGCTCGCCGCGAAAGGGCTCGATTTCCGTCCCCCGGTTTACCTCAGCGATCAGTGGGGATGTCCGGATGGGACGCCATTAATCGGCGTCCCTTTTTATCTCGCGGATTCCCGGTTATCCAGGATCGAAGAAGACTACTCGGCGGCCGTTGAGGGCGCCGAGGAATCGATGCGATATCTCCGGCACGAATCAGGGCACGCGTTCAACTACGCGTATCGCCTGTACGATCGGCCCGACTGGCGAAAGATGTTCGGGCCGTACTCGCGGCCATACCGTGAGCGCTACCGGGCCGATCCGTTCACACACGACTACGTCCGGCACATACTCGGCTGGTACGCCCAAAAGCATCCGGACGAGGACTTCGCCGAGACATTCGCCGTCTGGCTGACACCTGATTTTGATTGGCGTCAGTCCTACGAGGGTTGGGGCGCGCTGCGCAAACTGGAATATGTCGATCAGGTGATGAAAGAAATCGCGCATCAAGTGCCGGCGGTCGCCGAACCGTCCGAAGACGACTTGCCGGTCGCGGCGATGCGGTACACCGTCGCGCAGCATTACGAGGAAAGCGAAGAGCCAATTCCGATTCGGGATCCGCGCATCTTCGACGGGGACCTCAAGACCATTTTCGTGGCGAAGGACCAGGCGCCAGGCGCTCCATCGGCGTCTGATTTCATTGCGCGTCATCGGCGGGAGATCGTTGCCCGTATTTCCTACTGGACGGGGGAGAGCGCATCTGTCGTCCGTCAGTTTGTCGATTTCCTCACTGAACGCGCGAGACTTCTCGGACTTCAGTCCGGCGGACTCGAGGCGTCGACGTTGATCGAGCTCACTGCATTCGGTACGGCGGTGATGATGAACTATCGTCATACCAACGCAGTCGACGGCGCGAAAGCCGACAAATCGTGAAGATCACGGTTCTGCACAGCAAAGACGCGCTCGATCCGCCGGTCGACCCCCTGCTCGACCAGCTCGATGCCGCGCTCGCCGAGAATGGTCACACTTCGGGTCGGGTTGCGGTCGACGACTCTGTGCAGCCGGTGATCGAGGAGCTCACGAATCAGCAACCGGAGCTCGTCATCAATCTCGCCGAATCATTCCGCGGCAAGAGCGCGCTGGAATCGAATGTCGCCGCGCTGCTCAACCTTCTCGATCTGCGATACACCGGCTCCAGTCCCGCCGGATTGATTCTCGCCGGCGACAAAACGCTGACGAAAAAGGTTCTCGCGTTTCACGGAATCCAGAGCGCCAAGTTCGCCACGGTTTTTCGCGGCCAGGTCGACTGGGCGCACGAAATCAATTTCCCACTGCTGATAAAGCCGCCGCAGGAAGACGCATCGCTCGGCATCACTCAGAAGTCGGTCGTGAACGATGTCAAAGAACTGTTGGACGTGATGAGCACAACGCAACAGGAATATCAGTCTCCCGTTCTGGTGGAGGAGTTCATCGACGGACGCGAGTTCTACGTCGGCGTGATCGGCAACAGCAATGCTGAAGCGCTGCCAATCATCGAGCTTGATTTCTCGAAGTTCCCAGCCGGGCTCCCGAAGATCGCGAGCTGGGAAGCGAAGTGGGGCGACGAAGGGGACGAGAAAGGGGCAGAGTTCGAAGGGACGAAGTCCGTGTTCCCAACCGACTTGTCCGAGGAGCTGACGAAGAAGATCCAGCAGGTCGCCGTCGATGCGTTCCAGGCGCTGAGGCTGCGCGACTACGGACGCATCGATCTTCGCGTCACCGCTGAAGAACAGGTATACGTGATCGAAGCGAACCCAAACTGCTATCTCGAAAAGAACAGTGAGTTTGCGCGCGCGGCGGAGAAAAGTGGCCTGGCGTATCCCGCGCTGATCGCGCGGATCATCGAGCTGGCGAGCGGCCGCTATTCGCGCTGATTGCCGCCACAACGAAAAAAGCCGGCGCGAGCGCCGGCTTTTCCCTTTAGTGCTTCTCCAAGCGATTTATCTGCGTTTCTTCCGCGCCGCTGCCTTTGCTGCCTTGTTCCGCGCGCGGGTGCGTGCGCCTTTGCGCGCCGCTGCGCTGCGGGCCGCCTTGCTCCGTCCACCACCCTTCTTCGCAGCGGACTTGCGTGCACGTCTCCTAGCTGCTGCCATTTGTCTCTCCACGATGAAGTAAGAACCTCACCAGTTCCCTGATGGAATCGGCGAGTCCTGCCATCGCGACTGGTCGCGAGTTACCAAGGAGCTCACTGAGACGGATTCACACCACGTGAAAAAATCGTCGCGGAAGTCGAATGCAAAAGATGTGCGTGCAATCACTGAAGTCGACGATCACTTCCAAAAGCGGCTCGCAATTAGCAGTTTGAACTCCGCTCGACAAATGAATGTTCTCGACTCTCATCGGAGTAGTTCCTAGTGAAAGCGCTCGTCAAGGAATCCGCGGCACCCGGTTTCAAACTGAAGGATGTCGCGGAGCCGGGAATCCGTGAGGACGAGGTTCTCATTCGCGTGCGGCGAGCCGGAGTCTGCGGCACCGATGTTCACATCTACGACTGGGATGCGTGGGCGAAGGGCCGGTGCAAGCCGCCATTTGTGGTCGGACATGAGTTTGCCGGCGATGTAGTGCAGGTTGGACGACTCGTCACCGACGTCAAGGAAGGAGATCGCGTCACCGCCGAGGGGCACATCGTCGATGGCCGCTGCCTTCTCTGCAGAACAGGCAACGCCCACGTGTGCCCGTTCACGAGAATCATCGGTGTCGACCGCGATGGTTGCTTTGCCGAATACATCTCGATGCCCGCGACGAACGTCTGGCATCTTGACGACGCGATCTCCTACGACGTCGGCGGTATCCACGACCCGATGGGGAACGCATTTCACACGGTACTGACGGCCGACATTCCGGGAGCAGTTGTTCTCATCACCGGATGCGGTCCGATCGGAATCTTCGCAGTGGGTATTTGCAAGGCCGCCGGCGCAGCGCAGATCATCGCGACCGACGTCAATGACACCAGATTGTCGCTGGCGAAGAACATGGGTGCGAATCACGCGGTCCATCCCGAGCAGGCGGTAAAGCTGGTGAAGGATGCCACTGATGGACTCGGCGCCGATGTGGTGCTCGAAATGTCGGGAGTTCCAGCGGCTATTCATCAGGCATTCGCGTTAGTTCGCGTCGGCGGACGCGTGCAGATGCTTGGGATTCCATCCAAGAAAGTCGATTTCGATCTTGCTACCGAAGTGATCTTCAAGGGCCTCACCATTTATGGAGTGGTCGGGCGGCGGATGTACGAGACGTGGCATCAGATGACGCGCTTCCTGTGCTCCGGTGAATTCGATCCGACGCCCGTCATCACTCACCGCTTTCCGCTGAGCGAAGCCGACGAAGCAATCGCGGCGATCAAGTCAGGCGAAGCGGGAAAGGTGATTTTTGAAATAGCGTGAGGTGGGAAGCGGGAAGCGGGAAGCGGGAAGCGGGAAGCGGGAAGCGGTAGGAGCTAACAGAAAACTGAGGGAATGTCAGTGGCATTGAACGAGAAACTGGATGCGGAGTTGACAGCAGCGATCGAGAAGCTCAAGACCGATCGCGTTTACAAGCGTCTCAATTATCTCGCTTCGCCGCAGGCGGCACGCGTCCAGATGGAAGGGCGCGGCGAAGTCGTCATCCTCTCCTCCAACAATTACCTCGGCCTCTGCAACGACCCGGAAGTCGTGGCGGCCGGACTTGATGGACTGAAAAAGTTCGGCGCCGGCACCGGCAGCGTTCGCTTCATCTGCGGCACCTTTTCCGTTCATCGCGATCTCGAGAAAGCGATCGCCGATCTGGTTGGATGCGAGGCGTCGCTCAGCTACGTCTCTTGCTGGAACGCCAACGAAGGTCTGACGGCGACGATCATCGAACAGAACGACTTCGTCGTTTCGGACGCGCTCAACCACGCGTCGATCATTGATTCAATCAGGCTGGCGAAGGCAATCACCAAGTGCGCGACCGCCGTTTATCAACACTCCGATCTCGACGATCTGAGATCGAAGCTGGAGGGCGCCAAGAGCGCGCGGCGGCGTTTGATTTGGACCGACGGTGTCTTCTCGATGGAAGGCAGCGTCGCCAAGCTGCCCGAGATTCTACAGCTGGCCGAGGACTACGACGCCATCGTAGCCGTCGATGACTCGCACGCGACCGGAGTCCTCGGCGCAACCGGACGTGGAACGGCGGAGCACTACGGGGTTTTGGGCGAGGTCGACATCATCACGTCGACACTCGGCAAGGCGCTTGGCGGTGCGGCGGGCGGATTCGTGGCCGCATCGGCGTCACTGTGCGACATGCTGACCCAACGGTCGCGGCCGCAGCTGTTCTCGAATGCGCTGCCACCCACCGTGGCGAGCAGCGCGTTGGGGGCGATACGCCAGTTGGAGAACCATCCTGAGCTGGTCGGCAAGCTGCGCGACAACACCCGCTACTTCAGGAGCGCGATCGCCGACGCGGGGTTCAAACCGCTGCCTGGGGAGACCCCGATCGTCCCCATAATTGTCGGTGAAACGGCTACCGCCATCAAAATGAGTGACATGTTGCTGGATGAAGGCGTCTTTGTGACGGGATTCGGCTTTCCGGTCGTTCCCCAAGGGCAGGCGCGCGTGCGCTGTCAGCTCAGCGCTGCCCACTCACGCGACGATCTGGACCAGGCAATCGCGGCGTTCAGGACCGTCGGGACGAAGCTAGGCATAATTTAGAGGACGCCTTAATGCAGAAGCTCAGAGCAGTCGTCGTGGCGGTAGCCGCCACGGTCGTCGTTTCGGCGAGCGCGCGCGCGCAGGAAAACCGGAACTTCGACAATTCATGGTTCTGGGGGTTCAAGTCCGGAATCAACACCTTCTCGGTCCCCGGCAAGGGCAACACATCGACCGTCGATCTGGGTATCGACTGGGTGATCACGCGGACCAAAGGCGGCCTTTACGTATCAGGCAATCAGTCGATCTTCCAGCGCGACATGCAGGTGTCCGACCCCACCTCGCAAAGCGGGGACCGCACGATCCGCGTCAACGATATGCGCAGAATCACCGTCGCAGGTCTCGCCTTCCCCAAACATTTCGGCGGGATAACGCCCTATGCGGGCGTTGGTTACGCGATCACTGTGCTTGGTGATGCGAGAGTCTTCGTCGACACCGTCAACACCTTCCCGAGCAACGCTTTTCTCGATCAGGTGGAGAGCATGCGCAGCCGCAGCGCCGTACTCGGCATCGGCGGGGTGCAGATCCAGGCGAGCAAGATGGCCATTTTCGCCCAGGAAACGATCGTCCCGAGCAATCCGAACTTTCTGTTCTCCAGCGTTCTCAACTTCTTCGAGTTCGGCATCCGACTGAACTTCGGTAGCTCCATCGATCGGGAATAGCAGCTCTAGGCGCACCCCTTCAATGGACGGGCCCCTGAAAGGGGGCCCTTTTTTTGGTCAGGTCCGTAATACGAAGTCCGTATTTCGAACTAACTGATCACTCCGCATCGGCAACTAATTGAGAGCTCCGTACTAACTACGAATTGCCAACTGGTTCTCGGTAGTTCGTAGTGAGTTCGCATTCAGTTCGCAGTGTTCGCAGTTCGGAGTAGGTTCCCCAATTCGCAATTAGTTGTCGATGCGGAGTGATCCGTTAGTTCGAAATACGGAATGCACTTAGCCAGAGAGTTTTCCGCGCGAAACGAAGCAATTCCCGCGAACGATCCAGCGAAGCGGCCAATCAGCGGATTTCGTGATGCCGATGCGAGTCGTTACGTCGAGCTGATCATCCGGAACAGGCTCACCTCCGCGAATCAGCAACGATCCCCGCTGTAGCGGTTTGCCGGTCATGGCTCCCGTGATGCCGAGGGCGGTGCAGAGTTTCCCGGGACCATTTGTCAGATCGACATCGTTCTTGATGCGTGGGCGGCGCTTGTGCATCAGCGCAATTCCATCGAGCGGCTCCAGCGCACGAACGAGAACCGCGCTCGGTTGACCGGCTTCGCGCGTTACGGCGTTGAAGCACCAGTACATCCCGTAGATGAAATAGACGTACGAGATGCCGGGCGGGCCGTAGAGATGCTCTGTGCGAGCTGTTCTTCCTACCGCCGCATGACAGGCGAGATCGTGTTCGCCGAGGTAAGCCTCGGTCTCGACGATGATGCCGCTCGCGATACCGTCTTCGGTTTTGCACTCGAGCACGGTACCGAGCAAGTCGCGCGCGACGAGCTCGGTTTCGCGGTCGTAGAAGTCGCGCGTCAGAATCTTGCCGCGTTGAAACTGCGAGCGTGGCCTGGAGCCGAGAACTGAGTGTGTCGGCTCCCGGCTCGCCACTTTACCTCTGGCCATGCTACTCGCTGGCCGTTTTGGTTCTCGGCTTCCTCGCTCTGCGCGGCGCGGGAGACTCGCCGGCTTCGTCCGTCGCCGCGGTCTTGCGTGAGCCGCGCGCTTTTCCTGCTCCAGCGCGTTTGCGGGTGGAGCGCGGCTTTTCTTCCGGCTCTCCCAATGCATCTTCGCCGGTCAGTGGAAGATCGGGAATGGTCGGCTCGGTGACCGGCTCCGGCGCCGGACGCGAATTCTCCACGACACCGATGGAGAGCAGCTCTGGCGGAACCACGCCTGCTCTGGCGCCAATCGGACCGCGGCCGCGACCGCGGCCAAGCGACGGAAGCCGTGATCCTGCCGCAGGCGGCGTCTCGCTGGGTGCAGTGACGCGCGGCTGCTCCGCTGTCGCCAACTGGTCGATCACCGGTGTCGCCTGGGCAGCAGGTGCTACCTCGTAATCGTCGCCACGTCTCCGCAGATCGACGATGTTCGCATCGTGCGCATCCTGCAGGATTCGGATGAAATTGCGCTCGCTAAGACTCTCACTGTCTCTGCCGAGCAGGTCGCGCGCCGCAAGACGTGCCTGACTGGCGCGAACAGGGGCTCCGCCGTTGCTGCCGACGGCGCGGCGAACGAGGTCAAACGCCTCGTCGCGTCTCAGGCGCAGTCCGCTCGTTCCGATCTCATCGCGAGCCGGCGCATGACCACGACTGGGGGCTGCTGCAACGGCAGGCGTCGCGGCAGCGGCTTCTTCGGCTCGAGGTGGACGCTCTCGTCCGCCACGATCCCGCCCGCGTCCTCCACGACGACTCCGGTGGCTGCGCTCTTCCGGCTCTTCCTTCACTTCCGCGACGAGACGAGGAGCGGGCAGCGCGCGAGGCTCGGTGGCTGCAGCCACCGCGGGAACGCCGGCTTGTGGGGGACTGACCTCAAATTGTCCGTTCTCGAGTTTCGTGAGTGTCAACAGGCCGCGATGCGCTGCCTCGGAGACGAACCGCGAGAACTTCGACATGCCGAGATTCTTCTCGTCGAAGGAGCTGTCGATCTGTTGCATCACCTGCTTCAGTCGATCGGCGCGCATGACGTCGTTGTTGCGCTGCATCCGTTCGATCGCTTCGGTGACGAGCTCCCAGGGATCCTTCTTCACGACTTCTTCTTCACCGCTCTTCACCAGACCGGCGAGCGCGTTGTAGCTGTAGTACTCGTCGCAATTCATGACCAGCAGATCGCTCGACGATTCACGAATGCCGACGCCGATGACGTACTTGCCGTATTCCTTGAGCTTGGTGACGAGGCTGGCGAAGTCGGAATCGCCGGAGAGGAGAATGAAGGTGCCGATCTCCGGTCGCGTGAACACCAGCTCCATTGCATCGACGGCAAGTCGGATATCAGTCGCATTCTTTTTCGCCGAGCCGTAGGCGGTCGCCATGATCATGTCGATCGACGCCTCGGCGAGTGGGACGACGTACTGCGGATAGCGACGCCAGTCAGCGTACGCGCGCTGAACCGAGACTTTGCCTTTGACGATGTCGGAGGAGAGGAGGTTTTTCAGCTCCGTCTGAAGCTCGGAGCGAATGCCCATCGTGACGTTGTCGAAGTCGATGAGCAGTGCTGCGTTTGGTGCGTGGTGGGAGGTTCCTGTCTGTGCGGGCGACATTGCCTGGGGCCCGCGATGGATCGGTTTTACTGCGTGTGGCCCTCGATGTACCGGGGGGCCGTGTCGGTGTCCGGCCGCGGCATGGGCAGGAGACCGATGTTGCCTTGTACTCATTTTTTTTGGGAATTAAACTGTGCGAGGCTGCGTGCCTGCGAATTCAACGCTTTTATGGGCTGCACGCCTATGGATCATCCCTGCGACAATCGTCGCAGGCGGTGCGTCTTCAGGTCCACGCGAGCGCGTCAACTCTTGTTGACCGATTGCTGGATCCTCGAAGTCGCGTCGTCGGGGTATAATTTATATCTAACCCCCCATGAATCAACTGCGCTTCCGCACGCGACTGGTGCTGATCCTGTCGCTGTTCGCGATCGTTCCCGCGCTGGTCCTGACCTTATTGTGGAGCGGGACCGTGAGCACAGTGTTGCCGTTTGTCACTGGCCGATCGGCCTGGGACAGCGTCGCCGCGAGCGGTGAGAAGGCGATCGCGGCAGCGCGGCAGGCGCCGCTTACCCCCGCACAGAAGCGGGCAATCGACACCCACGAGCGTGAGCTGCGCATTTCGGTCGAGCAGGCACGGCGTTACAGCTTTCTCGCCGAACGAACCGTGCGCGCCATCGCCGTCGCCGGTGTCCTGGCGCTGCTGATCCTGACAGGCGCGGCATCGCGTGTCGCCGGGCATTTGAGCAGACAATTGAGCCGCCCCCTCGACGAGCTGGTGCGCTGGACAGACCTGATCGGACATGGGCAGCCATTGCCGCCGCCGCCCGAGCGCACGGTAGTGTCCCGGGAGCAACTCAATGGCGATGAAGGCCCGACAATGGTGGTCACGCAGAGCAGAGTGCGTGGTGCTCCTGAATTCGAGACTCTGCGCCGCAGCATGCGGGAAATGGTATCGGAGCTCGAACACGGCCGGCGCCAGGCGGTCGAAGCCGAGCGTCTGCACGCATTTCGAGAAGGCGCTCGGCGTGTTGCACACGAGATCAAGAATCCGCTGACTCCGATTCGCTTTGCCTTGGCGCGACTGCGCGGTCAGGCTCCGCCGGCGCTGCAGGAAGACGTGAGTGTGATTGCTATGGAATCCGACCGGCTGGATCGGATGGCGAAGAGCTTCGCCGAGTTCGGGCGACTGCCCGACGGGCCGGCGGCGGAGATCGACATTGGAGAGCTGGTAGGCTACACTGCGCGCAGCTGCATACCACCAGGCATTTCACTCGACCTGCAGATCGAGGAGAATCTGCCGCACGTTCACGGACATAACGGCGCGTTGGCTGGTGCATTGAGCAACGTGTTACTCAATGCCGTCGATGCGTCCGGAGATGAGGGACGAATCACCGTCAAAGCGCGGGCCGCGAAGTTGGATGGACGTGATGCAGTTCGAATTACGGTTGCCGACAACGGCAAGGGCATCGCGCCGCAGAATCTGGAAGCGATCTGGGAGCCGTACGTCACCAACAAGCCGGGCGGGACGGGGCTCGGCCTGGCGATCGCGCGGCAGGCGATCTGGGCGCACGATGGAACCGTGAACGCAACCAGCACTTTGGGGGAAGGAACCGAGATACAGTTCACGATACCCGCAAACGGCGCCAGCGCCGCGAGGACAGAATAAATGGGACCAGAGATAGTCGTTCCGCTGGGCGCATTTGCGACCGCGATCATCTTGGCGATCGGAGTTCCGATGGCTCGCGCCTACGCACGGAAGATGGATGCACAATCCAAGAATCCAAGCGTGCCGCTGGAAGTCACGGGTCGGCTCGAGCGCATCGAGCAGGCAATCGAGGCGGTCGCCATCGAAGTTGAGCGTATCTCGGAAGGCCAGCGCTTTACGACACGATTGCTATCCGAGGGCAGGAGCGCGGGGTCCATTCCGTCCGGTTCTGTCGGCACCGCGCAGAACCAGACCTAGGTGCCGATAGTTCTCATCGCCGACGATGAGCCGAATATTCGGCGGATGGTCGGCGCGCTACTCACTGGCGAAGGTTACGAAGTCACTGAAACGCCGAGTGGGACCGAAGCGGTCGCGCGCGTCATGGAGACGGAGCCTGATGTCGCACTGATCGACCTGATGATGCCGGGTGACCTGGACGGGATGGCCACTCTCGCCAGGCTGCGTGATGTCTCTCCCGATCTTCCAGTCATCATGATGAGCGGTCGCGCCGGCCTCGCCGACGCAGTCAAAGCAACCAAGCTCGGCGCGTTCAATTTCCTGGAGAAGCCGCTGACGCCCGAAGGCGTCCTGTTGGCGGTATCGTCGGCGCTCGAGCTGCGGCAGACGCGACGAATGGCGAGAGCGCTGCGCGCCGAGCTTGGTTTCGCGGGGCAGATGGTGGGTAACAGCGCGGCAATGAACAGCGTGCGGCAGATGATCGCGCGCGTGGCGCCGACCGATGCAAGGGTGTTGATCACGGGTGAATCGGGGACGGGCAAGGAGCTCGTCGCCAGCGCTATTCACGAGGCCAGCCCACGGCGTGACAAGCCGTTCATACGCGTGAACTGTGCGGCGATTCCGCGCGATCTCGTCGAGAGCGAGATGTTCGGCCACGAGCGCGGCGCGTTCACCGGCGCCACACAGACCAGAATCGGCCGCTTCGAGCTGGCGCATCACGGAACTCTGTTTCTCGACGAAGTCGGAGACCTTGGACCCGACGCGCAGGCAAAGCTGCTGCGCGCCATCGAGGCGAAGGAGATTCAGCGCGTCGGCGGCAACCGCGTAATAAGAACGGACGTGCGAATCATTTCGGCGACCAATCACGATCTGCAACGCGCCGTGAGAGCGGGAACGTTTCGCGAGGACCTGTTCTTCCGGCTGCAGGTGATTCCATTGGCGATTCCACCGCTGCGCGAGCGTGGAGATGACATCCTGGAGCTGGTCGAACACTTCTCAGAGCAATTCCTGCAGCGGTCGGGACAGCCGAAGCCACACTGGAGGAGCGATGCGCTGCAGCTGCTGCGTGATTATCCGTGGCCAGGAAACGTGCGCGAGCTGGCCAACATCGTCGAGCGACTGGCGATTCTCCATCCAGGAGCCGAGATCACCGGACAGCATGTGGAAGACGTGCTGATCGTCGATCGTGAGGAAGACGTACCAGTGACGACGCCGACGCGGGCGCAGGAGCGCGTGCCGACGGGTGAGGCAGCGCGCGGCCCGATTTCACTGGCGGAAAGGCTGGATACTTTCGAGCGCACCGTGATCGCGCGTGCGCTGGCGGACGCGGGTGGCAACGTCGCTGACGCCGCCCGCCGCCTGCAGACTGACCGGCCGAATCTTTACCGGCGCATGAAACGGCTCGGTATCAACGCGACGAGGGTATAAAGGGGATGAGGGAAGCGGGAAGCATGAAGCGGAGAATGGTTCGCGTTTTTTGCGCGGTAGGCGCTGCGTCGGTTTTGGCCGTACCTGCGTTAGCGCAAATCCCTGATACGGCGGCTACTGACACACTGCCCGAGCATTACGGTTGGTGGGCGAGGACGAGTCGCAGCAGCGGACTGATAATCAGCTCGGGCAAGACATACAATCGCGTCGAAGGATTGCCGGTCCTCATCGGACCCGTGTTCCACGACAGCGTTGGCGCCGCGCAACTGAACGCATCGGTGCTCGGCATCATACGCAGCGCGGATACGTTCCACTGGGATAATCAGAATCTCGGGCATCGGGCAATCATCGATGTGCGGGTCGGTCGAGGACGCGGGTACGCG
The DNA here is from genome assembly GCA_036377095.1 of Gemmatimonadaceae bacterium. Lineage (GTDB taxonomy): Bacteria > Gemmatimonadota > Gemmatimonadetes > Gemmatimonadales > Gemmatimonadaceae > UBA4720. Next base: position 5,690 of record DASUZC010000172.1, on the reverse strand, counting down.
CTCGCACTGTCGTCGTACGATGTGATGGCGGCGGTCGAGCCGTGGCAGCTTCCCGATCCGGATGCCGGATTGGCGGCGTTCTTCGGGCATCGCGATTTCCGCGACTACTTCAACAGACACGGTGCGACCGCATCCGCATCGCTCAATATGAGCGCGCGCAGCAGCCTGTCCTTCGATTTCAGTGACGAGAGGTGGGCGTCTCCCAATGAGCGGCGAGTGTTCTCCGTCTTCGGCAACGGAAAGTCGTGGCGGGCAAATCCGACGACGGATGCCGGGCGATTTCACATCGGTGTGCTGCGCGCCAACGTCGACACGCGGAACGACGAAAACAATCCTTCCACAGGTTGGCTGATTCTCGCGGAGTACGAGCGGGGTGCCGGCGAGATCACCGACTTCGGGCTGACGTCGCCAATGGCGCGGGTTCCCACATCGCCGCGCGTCAGCTATGGACGCGGGTTGCTCGACTTGCGACGCTACAATCGGTTGTCGCCGACGACGTGGATCAACGGGCGGTTGGTTCTCGGCGGCTGGCTGCACGGCGATGAACTGCCGTTGCAGCGAAGATTTTCTGTCGGCGGAATCGGGACGGTGCCGGGGGTCGATTTCCGGGATTTTGACCCCGGAACGGTCGATGTCTCGCAGTGCAGTGATGGCGGGGCGCCACCGCCGGGTAACCCTGCCCAGTGCGAAAGAGTCGCGCTCGCACAACTCGAGTACCGGAACGAGCTCCATTCGTCGCTGTTCGATTTCCTGAATGCGCGCCCGATCAGATTGCGCGGCATCGGATTCACGGTGCAGCCGACCGTGGTGGCATTCGTCGACGCCGGACGTGGATGGCTGGTCGGACAGCCGTCGGGGACGCTTCAGTATTCGTCACGCAGCTTCCCGCGTTTCGGGACCTTTCGAACTGATGTTGGTCTCGGACTCGATCTCGGCATCGTCGGCGTCTACGTCGCAAAATCGGTATCGATCCCGAAGGAGCCGGCGAACGTATTCCTCCGAGTCCACCGGCGATTTTAATGGCGGGACGAGGGAGGGGGGAAGCGGGAAGCGGGCGAGCCGACCGGCTACGATCGCCGAATCGGAGTCGGGTGATACCGGCAGCTTTTCTCGTCGCCGCACTGGCATTCACCGCGCCGCTGGAAGCGCAGAAGGTTCGTCTCGAGATTCTGCCGCCGCCTCTGAACGCCTGGGGTGACGACGAGCCTTCAGTTACGTCTGCGGGACTGCTGGCGGATGGAGCGATGCGCGATCTGCTGTCGAACGGATTCCCGGCGCGTCTGCACTATCGTCTCGAACGGTGGCAAGCCGGGCGCTGGTTCGACGATCTCAAAGCGGCCTACGAGTGGGATGTCGTGATGAAGTACGACGTGCTCGGCAAGAAGTATCAGGTCGTACGCCTGGTGAACAACAAGCCGCAATCGCTGGGCGAGTACGTTGGCGTGACCGACGCCGAGAATGCGGTGGAGGAGCCATACCGGGTAGCAATCTCGTTGCCCCAGAAGGGACAGCGTGGATACTACAACCTGCTACTGGACGTCGAGATGATTTCTCTGAGCGATCTGGACGAAGTCAATCGGTGGCTGCGAGGCGAGCTGAAGCCGGCGGTGAGCGGAAAAAAGAATCCGGGCACCGCGATTGGGCGAGGAGTGCGGACGCTGATCGTTCGATTGCTCGGGGGTGAGAAGCGGCACTACGAAGCGCGGACTGGGACGTTTCGCCTCTGAGGACTGAGGACTGAGAACTGGTTTACTCGCGTTCTCGGACAACGCGGTCGGAGGTGTGAGTGAGAGATGCGAGGAGATTTACTCGCCTTCCGGGTCGACGCGGTGAGAGGTGCGGGTAGCACAGGTGCCCGGTACCAGGTTAGCTCGGAGCCATCTGGCAACTGGCACCGGTGCTACTCCTACCTCTCACCGCGTCGACCCGGAATGCTTGTAGATGTCCTGGAACCTGGCACCAGCCACCTCGCACCAACAAGGAACTAGCTCGTCTTCGAGCCAGCCTTATGGTGTGTGTGCCCGTGGGGATGCTGGTTCAGCGCGTGCCGGTGCTCGAGATCTTCCAACTGGTGCAGCGTCTCTTCGCCGTAGAAGATCCGGATGTACTTCGCCTGCGTCGGCGTGAGGCGGCGGACGGCCCAGCTCAAATGCACGAAGTGCGGCTCGACCGGCGCGTGCAGCGGGTGCATACCGATCTCGTTCGGCAGGTTGTTCGCTTTGCGCGTGTTACACGGGCTGCAGGCAGTGACGACGTTGGTCCAGTCGTTCGAGCCGCCGCGCGAAAGCGGAATCAGATGATCGCGGGTCAGCGACTCGCGTGGCTTGAGCTCGATCTGCAGGCGACCACAGTACTGGCAGCGATAGCGATCGCGCGCGAACAGGAACGTGTTGGTGACCTGACGGCGGAAGCGGCGTGGAACGTGGATGAAGCGCATCAGGCGGATCACCGCCGGGCGTGGCAGCGTCAATTTCTCGGAGCGAACTACGCGATCCGAATCCGCTTCGACGATTTCCGCCTTGCCATCGATCACCAGGCGCAGTGCACGGCGTAGCGGTACCATCGTCAACGGTTCAAACGAAGCATTCAGTGCCAGACAACCAACGATCAAGCACTCCTCCTGGGCAAACCCACCAAAATATACAACTGGTACTACACTACCATTCCGCTATTGGGGCGTCTGGCGCTCTATATAGCGACGATTGCCGACGGGGTATCGTTACCCGTTTTGAGCTGCTTTACTACTAAACCGCCGACGCGGACATGTCCCCAACTGGCGCCCGCCTGACCTTGCGACTGCTCGTCGCAGCGGCCTGACGCGCCGGAACCGGCGTCAGCCAGCCGTAACGGTCCTCCAGCCTTCCCTGCGCGATGCCCATGTACTCCCGCTGAATCGCGAGCGTCAGGACGCCGGGTTTGCCAGTGCCGACCGGTATGCGATCGACTGAACGAATCGGCGTGATCTCGGCGGCGGTGCCGGTGAAGAACAATTCGTCGGCGATGTACAGCATTTCGCGCGGGATTGCCGTCTCCACGATCTCAACGTCCATGTCGCGCGCGATCTGCATCACCGAATCGCGCGTCACACCGTGCAAAATCCCGGAAGCAATCGTCGATGTGAACAGCTTGCCGTCTCTCACCAGGAAGAGATTCTCGCCGCTTCCCTCTGAGACGTGGCCGAACGAATCGAGCATAATGCCTTCGACGTAATTGTCGACGCGGGCCTGCATCTTGGACAGCTGTCCGCCGAGGTAGTTGCCGCCGGCCTTGGCCAGAGTTGGAATCGTATCCGGCGCAGGGCGTCTCCAGCTCGACACGCAGACATCCGCACCGTTCTTCAACGCATCGGCGCCAAGGTAGGTGCCCCAGGTCCATGGAATGATGAACACTTCGAGCGGAGTGTCGGTCGGGAGGACTCCCATTTGCTCGCCAGTCCGGATAGCAACCGGCCGCAGGTAACAGTGTGGCAGCTCATTCTCAGCGACTGTTTCGACTGCGGCCTTCGACAAATCTTCAATCGAATACTTGAGAGGCATGCGGTAGATCCGGCAGGAATCCTGGAATCGCCGCATGTGCGCGCCAAGGCGGAAGACAGCGGGCCCGTTAGGGGTCTCGTAGCAGCGGATACCCTCAAAGACGCTGGAACCGTAGTGGACGACGTGGCTCATGACGTGAATCGTCGCGTCTTCCCAATCAACGAATTTGCCGTCGCGCCAGATACGGTGGTGGTTATCGACCGCCATTGAGCTGGATCCTTGAGGGAGGTGTTTGAAAATACCCGGAGGCCCCTCCCGCGCGCTACGGTAATGCCGCCCGCGCGCTCCATTTGGCGAGCGCCGCACCGGCTTCTTGCATCCGTTCGGTAAGTCTTGGGTCTGCCGCTAATGCCCGGCCGTTTTCTACCAGCACCCTACCCCGAACGGCGACGAATCTGGCTGAGCGACCGGGCAAGGCGAAGATGGCTGCGGAGTAGGGATCGCCCAACGGGGTAGTCCGAGGGATGTCGACGCTGAAGGCGGCGAGATCGGCCTCCTTCCCGAGTTCCAGCGAACCGATTTTGTCATCCAATCCTAGTGCACGGGCGCCGCCGATGGTGGCGAGCTCGAGTGCCTGGTGCGCCCCGAATGCATCGTGTCTGCGTGCCGCGCCTCGATGGATCAGCACGGCCAGGCGTGCCTCGTCGAGAATATCCATCCGATTGTTGCTGGCAACGGAATCGGAGCCGATTCCGACAGGAATGCCGGCGGCGAGCAGTGGCAGCAGCGGTGCAACACCGTGGCCGAATTTCGCATTCGAGGCGGGACAGTGGGCAACCGAGCAGCCGTGGCGAGCGATCGTCGTCATGTCCTTGTCATCGACGCGCACACAATGAATCAGAAGTGCGCCGGGCTGAAGAACGTTGTGTTTCTCCAGCAACGTGATCGGTGAGCGTGCTCTTTTCTTCGCTTCGATACCGCGCTTTCGCCAACGCGCGGCAAAGGGTCCTTCTCCGCGGACAACGATGTCTTCCTCGGCTGCACCTTCCGCGATGTGCATCGCGAGTGGAAGCCGGCGTTTCGCCGCGAGCTTTGCGGCAGCGGCGTAGAGAGGATCAGACACAGTGTACGGCGCGTGGGGCGAGACGCCGAGCGTTACGAGATCCGTCCGCTGCGGCTCGAAAGTGTCGAGCTGTCTGATGAGATCGGCCATCGACGCATCACACCGCGCCGGATCGGGACCGAAGACTTCCTGATACATGATTCCCCGCACGTCCAGCTCGCGCATCGCCTGCATCGCGACACCGCTCGAACAGGTGTCAGCGTAAGTGGTGATTCCCGCTTCGAGTCCTTCGATGATCCCGAATTTCGCCGAATCGAGCAGGATCGACGCATCGAGAATCTCGTTTCTGCTCTGGCGCAGCTTGTCGATCCAGTCAGCGAAGTCGAGATCCTCGAGGAAACCTCGCATCGCAGTCAGCTCGAGGTGCGTGTGCGTGTTGACTAGTCCGGGAAGCAGAATGGCGTCGCCGAGGTCGTAATCATCCCCGGCGGGCGCGTTGGCGCGAGGGCCGACGTAGGTGATGCGGCCGTCACGTTCGACAACGGTTCCGTTTTCAATCGGCGGCTGGGTGATAGGCAGCACCCAACGCGCGTGATAGCGCATTACCGCGGAGTCGGGATCGGACGACGATCCGGTTCCGGAACAGTGTCGGTGCGAGCGCGATTCGTGTCGCCGGCACGCACGCTGTCGCGCCGCGGCTGCCTGCGGGCAGTGTCGCGACGGGAGGTATCGAACACTGTCGGCACACGCCTGCTCGATGGTACCGGCTCATAACCCGGCTGCACCGGCGGCGGCGTCACGGGAATTGGCCGGTTTCCGCCAGGCGGAGGGGACGGTGGATTCAACGGTAGCGGTCCGGTGTCGATTTGCGGAACGCCGAACTGCGAGTACGGGCCGTGCTTGTCGCAGTCACGCGTGGGCTCGGTTCCTGAGATGTAGAACTCGCTTCCCACCAGATTGCGCGGACAATACGGAGTCTGCAACAGTCCGCTGCTGAAATCGATCTCGCGCGTCACGATCGAGGCCGGCTTCGGCCAATCAGGAGGAACTGGCTTGCGGCGATAGATCTCTGTCATGAACGCGGTCCATGCCGGTGCGGCCAGCACGCCGCCCTGCGCGTTGTCCTTGATCTTCTGGGGGCGATCGAGGCC
>DASUZC010000171.1:0-11425 GCA_036377095.1 Gemmatimonadaceae bacterium | reverse complement strand
TCTGTCGATCACGGGAGCGTTGACGCCGGCGGGACTCGGTATGTCGGCGCTGATTCCGTTGATCGAAGCCGGTTTCGTGGACTGGATCATTTCGACCGGCGCGAATCTCTATCACGACACGCATTTCGGGCTGGGTCTGGCGATGCACCGCGGCAACGCGCAGGAATCGGACGTCGTGCTGAGGGAGGAAGGCGTCGTCCGTATTTACGACATCTTCTTCGACTACGACGTGCTGTTGTCGACCGATGCGTTCTTCCGGAAAATCATCACCGGCAAGGAATTTCAGCGGCCGATGTCGAGCGCCGAGTTTCACAATCTCGCCGGCAAGTACGTGCGCGAACGCGAGAAAGCATTGGGGATCGGACAGAAATCCCTGCTGTCGGCGGCGCACAAATCCGCCGTTCCGATTTACACGTCATCGCCAGGCGACAGCTCGATCGGGATGAACATCGCCGCTGTTGCGCTGGATGGAAACAAGCTGGTCCTCGATCCCAACCTGGACGTCAACGAGACGGCGTCGATCGTGCTCGATGCGAAGCGTGGTGGCGGCAGGAGCGGTGTCATGATCCTCGGCGGGGGCAGCCCCAAGAACTTCATGTTGCAGACGGAGCCGCAGATCCAGGAAGTCCTCGGGATCGACGAGAAGGGTCATGACTATTTTCTGCAGATCACCGATGCGCGACCCGATACCGGCGGACTTTCGGGCGCAACGCCGGCAGAAGCAGTGAGTTGGGGCAAGATCGACCCTGATCGGTTGCCGGACGCAGTGGTTTGCTATCTCGATTCGACTGTCGCGCTCCCGCTACTGACGTCGTACGCCTTTGCGCGGCACAAGCCGCGGCCGTTGAAGCGACTGTTCGATCGGCGCGAGGAGATGATGGCGCGACTGCGGACTGAATACGAGAAGTCGTCGGCCGAGCCTGTAGCGAGCGATCATACTGATTCGAAATTGCCGCAGCATCGATAGATTTCGAACTGATCAAGGCGGGGCGAAGACAGATAGCGCCGAGATCAGCGGCCCGCCTTGACAGTTCGCAGCACACTTCACGGCCCGCCTTGATTAAGTCCCGGGACCACCTAGTTTGAAGCAGTAGCGCCCGGCCCTTAGCTCTCGCGGCCGGGCGCTCGTTTTTCAGAGGCCCGAGCCGGATTTCGAAGCATGATCGACCAACTAAAGAAAAAACTGGGCGAGGAAGCGGAGAAGCTTCAACACGAGCTGAACGTCGTCCTGCCGCAGGAAATCAGAAAGGCAGTGGAGCTCGGAGATCTGCGCGAGAACAGCGAGTACAAAGCTGCCCTCGAGCGTCAGCAATTCGTGCAAGCCCGCCTTGGTCAGCTGCGTCAGCGCCTGAGCAAGCTCTCGCAGATCGATGTTTCGCAGATTCCGTCGGACAAAGTCGGGCTCGGCTCACACGTCGAAGTGCAGGACGAAAAGACGGGCGAGCGCGAAAGCTACAGTATGGTCTTCGGTGACTCAGTGGAATTCGAGGAAGGCCACGTCAGCATGAGCTCGCCAATTGGTCGCACGCTTGTCGGCCGCAGCGTCGGCGAAACTGTCGTTCTGAAGCTGCCTGCGATCACCCGTCGATTGAAGATCGTCGGGCTCAAGACAATCCACGACGCAGCGTAAGCGCCAGGGCGCGGCGGCACTCACCGCCGAATAGAAGTCGTCCACCGCTCTATCGCGCTACTCGGCTTGTTGCAGTGAATCGCGCGCACTAGCGTCTCACTTTGCATCGATGCAAGGAGACGTTTCAAATGAGACCAGTTCTAGTCGCGCTGGCGGTCGCAAGTCTTGCCGCGTGTGGTGGCGGGGGAGGCGGTGGTTCACAGGTGACAAGTCCACCACCTAGCGGCAACACACCGCCGCCCTCAAACGGGATTACCGTCAGCAACAATTCGTTCAGTCCCTCGAACAAGTCCGTCGCCGTAGGGGCGACCGTTCAATGGGCGTGGAATTCGTGCACCGGTGATGGCTACTCCGGTCAGACGTGCACATCGCACAGTGTGACCTTCGACGACGGCAGTGGCTCACCAACGCAGGATCAGGGAACATACTCGCGTGCGTTCAACGCTGTCGGAACCTACAGCTATCACTGCGCGGTTCACGGAGCCGCGATGGCTGGAAGCATCACGGTCCAGTAAGAGGGCCGCTAACGGCGTGCGATCGTTCGGGTCGCGGTTTCGGGCTTTATCTCGAACCGGCACTTGGGACGGCCCGAGCGATCGCAACACTCCTTCACTTCTCTTCCAACGACATCTGCGACCAATGATGTCACCGCCGCACAGACGCAGTGGTCCGCCTCTACAGCGCGAGCCAGCGGACACGCACGGCCGACGATAGAATACCCGTCGCCCTTTTTTTCAACTTCAGTCAAGCCGCCAAGGCTATTCAAAAGCTCCGCTGCGGAGTTGACGCGGCTCGCCATGGATCCTTTGGAATCCTGAGCCCCATGAGCAAGCCTTTTTCCTATCCGCCTCAGTAAGCGCATTAGCTCAGAGGGAGCCATTCGCTCGCGAAGCTCCGCGAGCGTGGCAATCAGTACCGGCGCATAGGCTTTGGAGAAGGCTTCTTCACCGGCAGCGCTCAGCGAATACAACACCGCCGGCTGACCGACGCCGAGGCGCCTGACGCCGCTCTTCTCCGCGCTCCCGTCCTGCTCGAGCGCCTCGAGGTGAAAGCGCACGGCGTTGTCGGTAAGGCCGAGTCGGTCAGCCAGATCGTCAACGGTCCACGCGCCTTCACGCAATAGGGCGAGCAGGCGGCCGCGCGTGCGGTCTCCAGTCGATGGCTTTTTTTGGCGTCGTTTATCAGGCATTCACCTGAATTTTAGCGGCGTTAGCTGAATAAGTCAAAGCAATACTTGACTTATAATGGATGACGTCATAGGCTGATATCACAGTGAGCGAACATTCGGACGAACTAACCGGACCCGATCTGGCCAGCGGCATTGAGATGAGCAGTCTCGCGCCTGGTCAACTCATCACCGGCCATGCTTTCGGCGAGCCGGTGCTGCTAGTGCACGCCGAGCCGAACTGGTTCGCCGTCGGCGCCAAGTGCACGCACTACGGCGCCCCGCTCGACCAGGGACTTGTCGCCGGTGAGACTCTGCGCTGTCCGTGGCACCATGCCTGTTTCGAGCTTCGCAACGGCGCCGCCACGCACGCGCCAGCATTGAACGACCTGCCTTCCTACGATGTGGTGATCGAGAACGATCGCGTGCGCGTGTTACACAAACGCGATCACGGGCAGCTGAAGAAGCGGTCGCTGACCACGCGAGGATCGCGCTCGCCGGAGCGCGTGATCTTCGAGCCCAAGCCGATTTCCGGCCCTGAGTCTGTCGTCATTCTCGGTGCAGGCGCGGCAGGCAATGCGTGCGCCGAGATGTTGCGCCGCGAGGCGTACCGCGGACCTGTGACATTGATCGATCCCGACCCGGACGCGCCCTATGATCGGCCCAATCTGTCAAAGGACTATCTCGCCGGTAACGCGCCTGAGGAATGGCTGCCGCTGCATCCGCGTGACTTCTACGAGACCCAGCACCTCGAGATTCTGTCGGGCGTCGAAGCCGTCTCGCTCGATCCGAAATCTCGCACCATCCAGCTGAGCGACGGGTCGAGTCGCACCTATGGTTGCCTGCTCATCGCAACCGGAGCTTTACCCGTTCGATTGCCGATTCCAGGGGCGGAGAGAATTCAATACCTGCGTACTCTGCGTGATTGCCGCGCGATTGCCGAGAAGGCAATCGCCGGCAAGAGAGCTATCGTCATCGGCGCCAGCTTCATCGGGCTGGAGGTTGCCGCATCGCTGGTGACGCGCGGGCTTCAGGTCCACGTCGTGGCACCGGAAAAACTTCCACTACAGCGCGTGCTCGGTGCCGAACTGGGCGAGCTGATAAAGAAGGTTCACGAGGACAAAGGCGTCACTTTCCACCTCGGACGGACGGTCAAGTCAGTCGACGAGCGAGGCGTTGCTGTCGACGACAACAGTCGAATCGATGCCGACATTGTCGTCGCCGGCGTCGGTGTGACGCCGAATCTCAAGCTCGCCGAGTCTGCCGGCCTTACCATCGATAACGGCGTAGCCGTCAACGAGTTCCTGGAAACGAGCGTCAGCGGAATCTTCGCCGCCGGGGATGTCGCACGTTGGCCGGACGCGTACTCGGACACTCGCATTCGTGTCGAGCACTGGGTCGTCGCCGAAAGGCAGGGCCAGGTTGTCGCTCGCAACATGCTCGGTCACCGCGAACGCTTTGACGACATCCCCTACTTCTGGAGCGCGCACTACGACGTCGTGCAGATCGGCTACACCGGTCACGTCGAGCGCTGGGAGGCTACGCGCATCGACGGCGACGTGATGAAGATGGATTGCGCAGTTTCCTACCTGGTGGGCGGGAAGCGGCGGGCAATGGCGACGATCAATCGTGACCGGCAGAACCTCGAGACCGAGGCCGAGCTGGCAAGGGAATTATTGATGAAACCGCCTCCGCCGGTCTCGGTGGAAGCGCAACAGGTATGACTAATGGCGATTGGATTGTATAGAGCTGACTCATTGGACGAGTCCCAGGACGACGACGAATCGCTGGAGCCGGGTGCGTCGAGCGAGTTCGAAGGTTTGGTTCATCGCGAGCTGCAGCTGATCGGCGAAGACCCGGAGCGCGAAGGGTTGGTTAAAACGCCGGCGCGGGTAGCGCGGGCGATGAAGTTTCTGACGCAGGGCTACGCTTCGTCCGCACAGGAAGTGGTAGGGACCGGAATATTCACTGAAGAACATGACAACATGATCATGGTGCGCGACATCGAGCTCTACTCGATGTGCGAGCACCACATGCTGCCGTTCTTCGGCAAGGCACACGTTGCCTACATCCCCAACGGGAAGATCGTGGGCCTGTCCAAGATCCCGCGCATTGTCGATGTCTTCGCGAGAAGGCTCCAGGTTCAGGAGCGGCTGACCGAGGAGATCGCCGAAGGCTTGTGCAGCGTACTTCATCCCAGCGGAGTTGGCGTGGTGATCGAAGCTTATCATCTCTGTATGATGATGCGCGGAGTGCAAAAGCAGAACTCGAAAACGATCACCTCGGCGCTGCGCGGGGTGTTCCGCAACGATCCGAAGACGCGCGACGAGTTCCTGCGCCTCGCCCACGCGCCCACAGGAAACCAGTACTAGCGTTCGTCATGTAATGGCGAACACGTGCTCCACATCCGCGTTGAACTCGTTGATGCGAGCGCGTTTGGTCGATTCATCCCAACCGAGAATCGGACCCACTATATCGGCGGCGTGCGGCGCAACTATCCGGCCGTGGTCACGCGTTTGGAAAGCAATGTGAGTCCGGCGGATCAATAGATCGCTGAGCGTCCGGGCCATTTCCCGCTGCACGCTGTAAACGAGAAGCCCGCCGGTGTAAGGCAGACCTTCGACGAGCGTCTCGGCGAGACGCGCATCCTGCTGATTGAGGCGAGCGACCTCCTGATCGCGATCGGCACCGGGGAGTGAGACGCTATCTGTCGGCGCCGACCGTATTCGCTGGCCCAGCGCCTTTTGCACGCGATCGACGACCTCGGCGGCCATGGAGCGATAGGTGGTGAGCTTGCCACCAGTGACGCTGATGACGCCTGATTTATCGGCGATGATGCTGTGCTCACGGGAGGCAGCGGATGGATTGTTCGATTGGGTCGCCACCAGCGGTCGGATGCCAGCCCAGGCGCTGATCACGTCGCCGAATGTGAGCTTCGCGTGTGGAAAGTAGGAATTGGCCGAGCGAAGCAGGTAATCCACATCTGTCGTTGAGGCGTGGACGTTCTCGGGGGACTCGTCGGTCCAGGTGTCCGTCGTGCCGATGATGGTATGAGGTCCCGCCGGCAGGCAAAACATCACGCGTCCATCAACCGGCGAAATCATCGTGATTGCATCGCGATTGCCGACACGCTGCTTGTCCACGGCAATGTGAACGCCTTTACTTCCGCGCAAGCGTGGGCCGCGGTCGATTGAACCGGCAGTGTTCTGCCAGACGCCGGTTGCATTCACGATCACCCGTGCGCGAATCTCGCCGATTTCATTGGAATGCTGTGACTTCACTTCCGCGCCGATTGCCCTATCACCGTCGCGGAGTATGCGCGTTACACGCGTGTGGGTGCCGACTACCGCGCCGTTCTCGACTGCCGACATCGCCGTCGCCACTGTCAGCCGGGAATCGTCTGTCGCCGCGTCGTAGTAGACGGCGCCGCCCTTCAGTTCGGCTGGTTGCAACGACGGCTCGCGGTCCAGCGTTTTTCCGGCGGTGAGAAACGACGGCCGATGCGATCTGCCGAGCGCCAATAGTTGATAGAGAACGAGGCCGGCACCGAGCTTGAGCCGGCCGATACGCGCACCTCGATAAACCGGCCACGTAAAAGCCAGTGGCTTTACGATGTGCGGTGCGATGCGAAGCAGTGTCTGTCGCTCACGGATCGACTCGTGAACGAGATGGAGTCGGCCCTGCTCGAGGTATCTGATGCCTCCGTGCACCAACCGTGACGACCGCCCCGATGTGCCGCTAGCGAAATCGTCGCGCTCGACCAGTGCCACGGATAACCCGCGCATGGCCGCATCCCGCGCCACGCCGCAGCCCGTTATGCCGCCACCTATTACAAGGACATCGAAGCGTCGGTCGAACAGGTCACTCATTGGAGGCAGTCTGGACGGTTTGCGCAGGCAATGCCGGAATTTGACAGCAAGATTCGGATATCCAGACCCGACCAAAGCGGACATCCTACATCGCAATTATGATTCTTACAGCGACGGAGCCTATGAGAGATACCGAATCAATAGTGAAAGCGCCGAATCGGTCGGTGGCCGTGGACGAAGCAACCGCGTGGCACTTCGTACTCAATCGCGATCCCGCTGCAGACGAGAACTTCTTCTACGGCGTCACGACCACCCATATCTATTGCCGGCCGTCGTGCCCCTCACGGCGTCCAAAGCGAGAAAATATCGCGTTCTTTTCTTCCACCGAAGCCGCCGAACGCGCCGGCTTTCGTGCCTGTCAGCGCTGCCGTCCCAATCGGCCGAAGTCTCCAAACCTCGCGGTCCAGCGTGCGCGCGAATACATCGACGACCACATCGGTGACCTCGATGAACGCATCACGCTATCGCTGCTGAGCGATCAGGCAGGACTGAGTCCGTACCATCTGCAGCGAAAGTTCAAGGAGACGGTGGGGCTGACCCCGGCGCAATACATCCGCGCCAGAAAGAGCGAAAAGCTAAAGACCGAGCTCAAGCGCGGGGAGACGGTGAGCCGCGCGTCGTTCGGCGCGGGTTACGGATCGAGCAGCCGCGCCTACGAAGACGCAGCGACTCTATTGGGCATGACACCGGCCACTTACAAACGAGGCGGCGCCGGTGCGCGGATTGATTATGCACTCGCAAAAACTTCGCTCGGTATTCTGCTTGTCGGTGCAACGGAGCGGGGGGTGTGCGCGGTCACGCTAGGCGACAGCGAGGCGCGCCTCGAGGAAGCGTTGTCGGGGGAGTACCCCGCTGCTGAACGCAGGCGCGTCGGTGCCGGGTCGAGCTCGCTTCACGCATGGGTCGACGCGGTAGTTGCGGCAGTCGAAGGCAATGCCTCGCCCACCGATGTGCCGCTCGATGTGCAGGCGTCCACGTTCCAGTGGAAAGTGTGGCGTGAGCTACAGCGCATTCCGTTTGGTGAGACGAGATCGTACAGCGACGTCGCCGCCGCGATCGGATCGCCGCGTGCAGTCCGCGCCGTAGCATCGGCGTGCGCCAACAATCGCGTGGCTCTGCTGATTCCTTGTCACCGTGTCGTCCGGCAGAGCGGGGAGCTGGGCGGCTATCGTTGGGGACTCGAGCGCAAGCGACGGCTGCTCGAGAAAGAACGTGCCGCTGGAGAAGGCATTACGTCCTAGATAGAACTTTGGCGCCCGTCTAAGTTCCGTGCATGGCAACATTCGGGAACGGGCGCCGCGTTGCGATAGTCGCCGGCGTACGTACGCCGTTCGCAAAGGCAGGCACCGCACTCAAATCGCTCTCAGCAATCGACCTCGGCAAGCTCTGTGTTGCCGAGCTTTTGCAGCGCACGAATCTCGACGGCAAGGAAGTCAACGGGCTGGTCTTCGGTACCGTGATTCCGTCGATCCTCGCGCCGAACATCGCGCGCGAGGTCTCGCTGCTGCCTGTATTTCCCAAGGGGGTGCAGGCGTTCACTGTCGGTCGGGCGTGCGCTTCTGCAAACCAGGCCATCACCGATGCCGCTGACCAGATCGCGCTCGGTCATATGGAAGTCGCGATTGCCGGTGGGTCGGAATCTCTCTCCAACATTCCGATTCTTCACTCGCAGCGATTCGCTGAGACTCTCGTGCTCGCGTCGAAGGCGAAATCGTTGCCGGCTCGCATCAGGACGCTGATGCGACTGCGTCCCAAGGATCTGGTGCCGATCACGCCGGCGATCGCCGAGCCGTCCACAGGCGAATCGATGGGCCAGTCGGCGGAGAAGATGGCGAAGCTGAATGTGATTTCACGAGAGGAGCAGGATCACTTCGCCCTGCGCTCGCACCGGTTGGCTGCGGCGGGCACTGCCGACGGCAGATTGACGGCGGAAATCATGCCGGTCTATGTACCGCCGAAATTCGACAACATCATTACCTCCGACAACGGCATTCGTGAGGACACGAGTTACGAACAGCTCGCTGCGCTGAAGCCGGTGTTCGACAGGAAGTACGGCAGTGTAACGGCGGGGAATTCGTCGCCGTTGACTGACGGCGGCGCGTGTGTCCTGCTTATGAGCGAAGAAAAGGCAAAAGCGCTTGGCTATCCGCCACTTGGCATCATCAGGTCGTATGCTTATGCCGCGCTCGATCCGGGCGAGCAACTGCTGCAGGCGCCGGTGCTGGCGGCGCCGGTGGCTTTGAAGCGCGCCGGACTGACACTGAAGGACATCGATCTCGTAGAGATGCACGAGGCTTTCGCCGCGCAGGTGCTGTCGAACCTCAAGGGTTTCGAGTCGAAGTATTGGGCGGAGCGCGCCGGCTTCTCCGACCCGGTTGGTGAGGTCGATCGCGCAAAACTGAACGTGATGGGCGGCTCGATCGCGATCGGTCATCCATTCGGAGCGACGGGCGCACGGATCACCACTACGCTGCTCAACGAGCTGCGTCGCCGCGGCGGACAGTTCGGGCTGATGACTGTCTGCGCAGCGGGAGGGATGGGTTTCGCAATGGTAGTCGAGAGAACCGAATGAGCTCGACATCGGAAGTGACCATCGGCGGACTGGTCGGCACACGTTGGAAGCCGGCGCTCTCCGTAGAAGTCGTCGATGGCATTGCCGTCATCACCTTCGATTTGCCGAACGAGTCGGTCAACAAGCTGAGTCGTGCGGTGAAGGACGAGTTCGTCGCTCTGGTCAGCCGCATGGAGCAGGACACCAGTGTGCACGGCGCGGTGTTGATCAGTGGCAAGCCTGACGTATGGATCGCGGGCGCCGACATCGAGGAATTCCTCCAGCTCAAGACCGCAACCGACGCCGAACGTTTGAGCAGGGATGGGCAAATGCTGCTGGATTCGGTGGAGCGTTTGCGCATTCCGGTGATTGCCGCGATCCACGGCGCGTGTCTGGGCGGCGGGCTGGAGACCGCGCTTGCCTGCCGTTATCGCATTGCGACGGATCATCCCAAAACGATTCTCGGCGTGCCGGAAGTTCAACTCGGCTTGATTCCAGGCGCCGGTGGAACTCAGCGCCTGCCACGCAGGATCGGTCTGACGAACGCGCTCGATCTGATCCTCACCGGCAAGCACGTACGCGCGAAAAAAGCGCTGCAGCTGGGACTGGTCGACGAGCTTGTGCATCCGTCCATTCTGCGGACGATCTCGATTCAGCGTGCGCGGGAGGTCGCGGAGGGACGAAGAAAGAGCGAGCGCCACGGAGGCGGACTGAAAGGCGCAATACTCGACGGCAACCCGGCGGGTCGCTCTCTCGTGTTGCGTCGTGCCCGTGAGCAAACGTTAGCCAAATCGCGCGGTAACTACCCGGCGCTGATCGCGGCAATCGACGCCATCGCGACAGGATACGACAAAGGTCCCGCTGAGGGCTACCGCGAGGAGTCACGCAGGTTCGGCGAGATGGCGATGACCGATGTGTCGCGCCAGCTGATCTTCCTGTTCTTCGCGACGAACGAGCTGAAGAAGGATCCGGGTGTCGATCCGCTCCAGTATCCCGAGCTTCCCGTTTCGGCGTTCGAGCCGCTTGCTATCGACAAGATCGCGATCATTGGCGCCGGTTTCATGGGCGCCGGAATAGCATCGATTGCCGTACAACACGGCAGTCTCGTCCGACTGAAGGACGCCGATCATTCGCGTGTCGCGAAGGGATACGCCGCCGTGCGCGACGTACTCAAGGAGCGGCTCACCAGGAAGCAGATCACCAAAGTCCAGTACAGCGATTATATGGCGCTGGTTGGTGGTACCGTCGATTACTCGGGATTCGGCAACGTCGATCTGGTGATCGAGGCAGTGTTCGAGGACCTGTCGGTCAAGCATCAGGTGCTGCGCGAGACGGAGGCTGCGATCAAACCTACGGCAATCTTCGCCACCAATACATCTACGATTCCGATTGCCTTGATCGCCCAGGCGTCGATCAGGCCCGATCGCGTGCTCGGCATGCATTTCTTCTCGCCGGTGCACAAGATGCCGCTGGTCGAGGTGATCACGACGGAGCAGACCTATCCACAAGTGACCGCAACGGCAGTCTCCTACGCCAAGAAGCTCGGGAAGACAGTCATTGTGGTGAACGATGGGCCGGGCTTCTACGTGAATCGGATTCTCGCGCCATACATCAACGAGGCGGCAATCCTGCTCGATCAGGGCGTCGCGGTGGAGATCATCGACAAGGCACTCGTTGATTTCGGTTTTCCGGTTGGACCGATAACGCTGATCGACGAAGTCGGTCTCGATGTCGCGATGAAGGCGGGGAAAATCATGGCGGAAGCATTCCCGGATCGAATGCACGCGGCGAACTCGATACAGTCCGTGGTGACGGCCGGCCGTTACGGACGAAAATCCGGGAAGGGGTTTTACAGCTACGACAAGGAAGGGAAAAAGGGGGACGTCGATCCGTCGGTGTACGCGCTATTTCTCGCGCCAGGCAGCATTCCGGTGGTGAAGTCGATAACTCCGCCGAATGCGCCGGACGAGCCGCAGCGCGACGATATGCCGGCAATTCAGATTCAGCAGCGGACCGTTCTCGCAATGCTGAACGAGGCGGCGCGCTGTCTCAGTGATGGAATCATCAAGTCACCACGCGACGGAGACGTCGGCGCGGTGTTCGGCATCGGTTTCCCACCCTTCCGCGGCGGACCCTTCCGCTATATGGACTCGCTCGGCATCCAGATCGTGGTTCAGCGCCTCGAGGACTTGAATGCGAGGTTCCCCGGT
>DASUZC010000170.1:0-17857 GCA_036377095.1 Gemmatimonadaceae bacterium | reverse complement strand
GAATACGTTGAGCGGGATGGTCAGCTCATAGGCAACGCCACCAC
Source organism: Gemmatimonadaceae bacterium (assembly GCA_036377095.1). Taxonomy (GTDB): domain Bacteria; phylum Gemmatimonadota; class Gemmatimonadetes; order Gemmatimonadales; family Gemmatimonadaceae; genus UBA4720. The sequence continues at coordinate 17,813 of DASUZC010000170.1, read as the reverse complement.
TCGTCATCACTTCAATCGAATCAATGTCCTTTGCGACGAGCTTGCCTTTTACGCGAGCGATCAAACGCCGCCCTCCGATCTTCTGATATCACCAACGATTGGCGGGTTTGAATACGGCCGCTGGCGCTCGGCGACTGCCGCCAGTCGCACGGTCTCGATTTTAGGGAGGTCGGGCATCAGCGCGTAGGCGAGCGCTGCTGCCACCCCATCAGCCGCGTCCGTCGGTTGTGGCGCCGATTTCAGCCGCAGCAAACGCGTCACCATGAACTGGATCTGCAGTTTCGTCGCGGCACCGGTGCCCGCGACGGCTTTCTTTATCTCGGCAGGCGGGTACTCGTGGATCTCCAGTCCAGCCTGGGCGGCGGCGAGCAGGATCACGCCGCGCGCATGGCCGAGCACCACTGTCGTGCGGACGTTGCGAGCGTAGAAGATGTCTTCGATCGACATTACCGATGGCTTGTGCCGGCGAATCAGGTCGACCACACCGTCGTGGATCTCGGCCAGCCTTTGCGAAAGATCGTCGCGCGGTTTGGTGCGAATGACGCCGCACTCGATCAACGTCAGCGGATTGCGCCCTTCCTTGCGAACTACCCCGTAGCCGGTGACTGCCGTGCCCGGGTCGATGCCAAGCACGACGACAGGTTTCGTATCACGCACCGGACATTTGCTCGACGTCCATATCGAAATTGGCGGAGACCTTCTGAACGTCGTCGAGGTCTTCGAGCTCGTCGAGCAGCTTCACCAGTGATTCCGCGTTCTTGCCTTCGACGCGGACGGTGGACTTCGGGATGAACGTGACTTCAGACTCGACGATATCGACGCCGGCCTTTTTGATCGCGTCTTCAACGATGTGGATCGAGTGCGGATCAGTCGTCACGACATACTGGTCGCCTTCCGCCTTGAAATCCTCGGCGCCGGCGTCAAGCGCCTTTTCGAGAACGACATCTTCTTCGTATTTGGTGCCGTCGATATAGATCTGTCCTTTGCGATCGAAGAGATACGACACCGAGTTTGGCGGACCGAGGTTGCCGCCAAGTCGTGACAGTTTGTGTCGAATCTCGGCGACCGTGCGCGTCGGATTGTCGCTTAGCGCGGAAATCAGAATTGCCACGCCGCCGGGACCGTACCCTTCGTAAGTGACCTCGGTGTAAGTCACGCCCTCGAGGTCGCCGGTCCCTTTCTTGATTGCGCGCTCGATGTTTTCCTTGGGCATCGACTTGGCCTTGGCGGCATCGATTGCGGTCCGCAAACGCGGGTTATGTGCAGGATCACCGCCGGCGATCTTGGCGGCCATGGTGATCTCACGAATCAGTTTGGTGAACTGCGCGCCGCGCTTGGCATCGGTTGCTGCTTTGTAATGCTTTATTTGTTTCCACTTACTATGACCAGCCATATCTCAGCTTGGTGGCAGGGGTGACGAACCAGGAGGCGTGCTCACTGGCGGGCGAGGTGTCGCCGGCGTCGTGGTACCGGCGAGCTCCTGAATGAGGTGAGTGAGCTCCACCCTCGCTGCCTCATCTAACTGTGGTGGCGCGGCTTTGACAAGATCTTCAAAGGCCAGTGCCAGCCGCGCGCGATCGTGGCCCGTCAATCCACCGATTATTCCGAAAGCCGTCGACCTGATTCCGCTCGGCATCGCCAGGGAAGACAGCCATTGCTTGGTGTTTTCGGTGCGCTCCAGGGTCAGCTCGCGGGAGATTTCATACGGTGGCAACAGCCCGGCGCAAAGCCTGCCCAGCTGCAGGCACGCGAGCAGCGTCTCGCGATCTCCGCCCAGGGATGCTCTCCCAGCCGCCGCTGCCAGTGAGCGGAATCGAAAAACGGGTGTAACAAGAGCAAACCTTGGTAGCTGGCCGAGCACACTCCGAATCTAGGCACGGAGTTGGCCTCCGGCTACATTCACAAATATGGCTGCACCGGTACTTAACCCCCCAAAATCGATACTCTGGGTCGACGATGAAGGTGAGCTCCTCGAGCCTCACCGCATCTTTCTGCGCTCGAAAGGCTATACCGTAGAGTGGGCCTCCAATGCGGACGACGCCATCGAGCTTTTGAGACGTCGTCCGTTCGACATCCTGCTGCTCGACGAGCAGATGCCGGGCAAGCGTGGACTGGAAGTATTCCGGGACGTGCGCGAGCTGGCACCGTCGCTGCCGGTGGTGATGGTGACGAAGAGCGAAGAAGACTCGACGCTCAAGGAAGCCATCGGCGCCAACGTGCGCGACTATCTGGTGAAGCCGATTAATCCGCGTCAGGTGCTGACGGTAGTGACGCGGATTCTGGAGGGCCCGCGCATTCGGCAGCAGGCAATCGCGCGCAGCTTCGTCGAGAGATTCCGCGCCATCGAGCTGGAGCGCGATCGCAATCTCGATTGGCGAACCTGGATCGATCGCTACGACGAGCTGATGCGGTGGGATGTGGATCTCGCTGCCGCCGGTGAGATGGGATTGTACGAGTCGCTGCAGGGACTCTATCCCGACATGCACCGCGAGTTCGCGTCGTTCATCAAGGAGAATTACCCGTCTTGGCTGGCGAACCTGGAAGGGAACAGGCCACCGCTGTCGATCGACGTCGTCGGTGAATTTCTGCTTCCAATTCTGGAACGCGACAAGAACGCTGTATTCATCGTCGTCGATTGTTTGAGGCTCGATCAATGGCGCGCGCTGGAGCCGCTGCTGGCGCCCTACTTCGATGTCGAGACGACGCATTATTACGCGGTGCTGCCGACGGCAACTCCGTACTCGCGCAACGCTTTGTTCAGCGGCCTCTTTCCGGGCGAGATCGCGGCGCGGTTACCCGATTGGTGGGGCAACGGCGATCGCGAAGATGAGTCGTTGAATGCGCATGAGCGCGAGCTGCTCGAGGCCCACCTCGAGGAGCTGTGCGGCGGCAAAACTCCGGTGCGCTATCAAAAGATCTCCACCGCTGCCAACTCCGACGAGCTCGAGCGACATCTCGGCACTGCCATCGGTCCGGAGGGCGTCAGCGCGTTCGTGTTCAATTTCGTCGATCTGCTGACCCACGGCCGCAGCGAGTCGCAAATACTATATGAAGTAGCGCGCGACGAGATCGCCTTGCGGCAGATCACGAGGCAGTGGTTCCAGCGCTCGGCGTTGTTCAGCGTGCTGAAGGAAGCGTCGCGGCGGAAGATCTCGGTGCTGCTCACCACCGATCACGGCTCGATTCATTGCAACACCCCCGCAACGGTATACGCCAAGCGCGATGCTAGCGCTAACCTCAGATACAAATTCGGCGAGGATCTGCGCGCGGAGCGTCCCGACCAGGCACTGCTCTTTCCGAATGAAGACATGCTGCGTCTGCCGCGACGCGGCGCCGGCGGGAACACGCTGCTCGCAACGAACGATTGCTTCTTCGTTTATCCGACGAAGCTGCGCGAATACCAGAGTCGGTATCGCGGATCTTTCCTGCACGGCGGCGTCACGCCGGAGGAAGTGATTCTCCCGCTGGCGCTGTTGACTCCAACACCGCGTCGGTAGGTGCGGGCAACGGACGGCGGGAAGCGGGACGCGGGAATCGGGAAGCGAGAAGCAGGTACGGTAAGCGGAAAGCGCGCTCGCAGTTATCCGCTACCCACTTTCCGCACCCGCTACCCGCTTTCCCGTTTCCCGATTCCCGCGTCCCGCTTCCCGCTTCCCGCATGAGCACCTCAGTCTACAAGAGGCTGCTGCCGTACCTGCGTCCGCACGCCTGGCGGATGGCGATCACCATCGCCTGCAATCTGCTGGCGGCGTTGCTCGATGGATTCGCGATTGCGCTGCTGATTCCGTTCCTCAATATCCTGTTTCACCAGCAGTCGACATCACTGAAATCGGGCTGGGTGGCGAAGCTGCTCGATGCGACGGTGGGAACGCAGATCATCCCCGGCGATGAGATGCGCTCGCTGCGCAACGTCATCCTGTTGGTGCTCACCGCGGTGCTGCTAAAGAACGTGCTGGTGTGGATTGCCGGGCAGTTCGGCGCCACGCTGCAGGAATTCGTCACTCGCGACCTGCGCAATTCCGTCTACCGTCACCTCGCGCATCTCCCGCTCGGCTACTTCACCCAGATGAAGGCGGGACAGATCCTGTCGCGGGTGATCAACGACACCTTCGAGACGCGGCTGATTCTGACACAGATCGTCACGCAATCGCTGCAAAGCGCGTCACTCGTTCTGGTCTACATCGCGATTCTGTTCAGCATCTCCTGGAAACTGTCACTGATCGCGTTGATCATCCTGCCGCTGCTCGGCGTCTCGCTCCAGCCGATGTTGAAGAAGCTGCGGCGCGGCAATCTCCGCCGCGGCAATGTGCACGGCGAGATGACGAGCGTGCTGCAGGAGACGATCAGCGGCATTCGTCTGGTAAAGGCGAGCGGCACCGAAGAGTATGAGGAAGCGCGTTTCGCCGACGGGTCCAACAAATACGCACGCAGCAGTCTGCGGCTGACGCGTCTCGCGCTGCTGGCGCCGCCGGTGACCGAGATCATCGGAACTCTGATTGCAGTGCTGGTGCTGTGGATTGGCGCATGGCAGGTGCTGCGCGACGGCACCATGACCGGCGCAACTCTGCTGGCGTTCCTGACGCTGGTGCTGCGACTTCTGCAGCCCCTCAAGCAGCTGTCACAGATGCGCACCACTGCCCAGTCGTCGCTCGCATCCGCCGAACGACTGTTCGAGATCCTCGACTCGCCCGCGGAATTTCAGCGCGATCACGGAACGCGCGACAAGCCGACATTCGACCGCGACCTGAAATTCGAGGACGTCACGTTTGCTTATGGCGACGCGCCGGTGCTGCGCAACGTCAACCTGACGGTTCGCAAAGGCGAGGTGATCGCGATCGTCGGGCCGAGCGGTTCAGGGAAGAGCACTCTCGTCGACTTGATCCCAAGGTTTTATGAACCTACCCACGGACGGATCAGTCTCGATGGTATCGACACACGCGAGATCAAACTGCCGTCGTTGCGCGGACTCACCGGCATCGTGAGTCAGGAGACGGTCCTGTTCCACGACACTGTGCGCAACAACATCGCGTACGGAGCCGAGGGCAAATACACCCAGAAACAGATCGAGGATGCTGCGAACGCAGCGAACGCCCACACCTTCATCATGGAGCTGCCGCAGGGCTACGATACCTTGCTCGGCGAGCGCGGAACCCGCCTTTCGGGCGGTCAACGCCAGCGTTTGGCGATTGCACGAGCCTTGCTCAGTGATCCACCGATACTCATTCTCGATGAAGCGACTTCTGCGCTGGACACTGAATCAGAGCGTCTGGTGCAGGAGGCGGTTGATCGTTTGCTCCAGGGCCGAACCGTTTTCGTGATCGCACACAGATTGTCGACCATTACGCACGCCGACAGAATCATCTTTCTCGATCGCGGCGAGATCGTGGAGCAGGGAACTCACGCCGAGCTGCTCGCGGTTGGCGGTGCGTATTCGCGTTTATACGCGATGCAGTTCGGTGACGCAAACGGTCAGGGTGAGACTACAACGGGCACGATGACAAATCGGCTCGCTCCGTCAACAGGCTAAAGAAAGAATCAGTGCACGTCCTATTTCTGCATAGCGCGCGCGAGTGGTCAGGAACCGCCCGGTTGTTTGCTCGCGCCGGTCGCGGAATCTCCGAGCGCGGCGCGAAGGTGACGCTGCTCGTGTCGCCGGACAGCAACGTGCATATGGCGGTGTCACCGCGCCGGGATCCTGGCCAGCCGCGACACACGCCGATTCCCGAGCCATTCGAGATCATTCCGCTGGCAACTGACGGATGGTTTCTCGCGGCGGCCCGCCGACTGCGGCGGATTTTTCGGCGCTGGGATGCCGACACGATCTTCGTCAGCACCGACCGCGAGCATCTGATTGCTGCAACGGCATGCTGGTTGAGCCGAAACGGATCCGTCGTGCGCTGGACACCCGCCGGCAAAAAACTGCATTTGACTTTCCCCGGTCGAGTTGCCTCCAGACTTGCGAGAACGACGTACCTGTTCGCCAGCGAAGAGGATCGCCGCAAGGGTGGACTACCCAAGAACGCGGTTGACGCGATGGTGGCGAAGATCGGTGTTGATGTCGCGACCTATCCGACCAATGGTGAGAAGGAGCCGGCTCCCGAAAGCGATTCCGCGAGCGAAACACCTGCAGAGCCGCACAAGTATGTCGTCTGCGTTTACGATCCGACCTCACGTGGCCGCGCTGCATCGGCCATTCGTTGTCTGTCGATGCTCGCACCGCGGCATCCCAATCTGAGATTGATCATCGTCGGGCCGGGCTCGGATGACGAAGATCTGCGCATGCAGGCGGCAGCGTTGCGTGTGCTTCACCTGGTGAGTTTTCTCGGTGAGCGCGACGACGTCATCAACCTGATGCAGGACGCGCATCTGGGCTGGGTCGTTGCCGAGGCCGACACCGGCGCGTACGGCCTTCTCGATCTGATGGCGATCGGCATTCCGGCTGTCGCCGGTGAGGGCGGAATCGCCGAGCGTTACATCGCCAATGGAATCACGGGTGCGCTGTATCCCCCTGACGATTCGGCTTCGACTGCCGCGACTGTTGCCGGTCTGCTACTCAGCGACGAGTCGCGTCTGGCAATGGGACGGGCTGGACGGACTAGAGTGGCGCGCGAGTTTCCGGAGACGGAGATGATCGAAGGTTTCGACCGCGCCGCCAACAGCGCGCGCACGCGGGGACGCCGGGGGTGACGGCGCAAAGCCGCGGCTCGCCCGACGTGACGGCGGTGATCGCGGCTCACAACGAATCCGCGAACATCGAAGCCTGCATCGCCAGCGTCGATTGGACACGTGAAGTAATCGTCGTCGAGAACGATTCCATCGACGACACGATTGATCGCGCACGGAGCGCCGGCGCGACTGTGATAAGCCCGAGATTTACAACGATCGGAGCGGCGCGAAATAACGCCATCGAGCGGGTGCAAACGCCCTGGGTATTAGTCCTCGATGCTGACGAGCGCTGTACGCCTGAGCTTGCGGCGGAAATCCGGGAGCGGGTCCGGCTACCGGGAGACAACGTCGCGTTCCGCATACCACGTCGCAACTACTTCCTCGGCAAGGAGATCCACTACGGCGGCTGGGGCAACGACAAACCGGTTCGCCTCTTTCGCCGAGAGGTCCGATATAACGCGAACCTGGTCCACGAGCACGTCATTGTGACCAAGGGCGCCATCGGGGAAGTCAGAAATTCACTGCTCCATTACACCTACACATCGCTCGATCAGTACTTTGAGAAGTTCGATCGTTACAGCCGCTGGTGGGCCGAGCAGAACTTCGCCAAAGGGCGACGAAGCACCGCCGCGGCGGTATTTTTCAAGCCTCCCGCGCGCTTCGTCTCCATGTATCTGCTGAGAGGCGGATTCCGCGACGGCAGTCGAGGCTTGATCCTCGCCTGTCTCGCCGCGGCGAGCGTGATGGCGAAATACGCGCGACTTTGGGAACGGTCTCGATCCACGGCACGGCGTTGAGAGTTCTGATCATCGGCAGCAGCAAAAAGTGGCGGATGGAGCGGAGCACCGAGCGCGCGCTCAAACGGGCCGGCCATAAAACCCGTTTGTTCGACGACAAGCGGCACAAGCAGCTGTTCGGAGCGAGTTTTACGCAGCGCCGCATTCTGTCGATCGCACGCAGCTTCAAGGCTGATTGCGTCATCCTTGGCAAGTGCCAGGCACTCGCACTCGACACCGTCCGCGAGATCATTGCGGGCAAGCCGAACGCGATGTGGTATCACGATCCGCCGTCGTTCCGCAACATCAAACGGCCAGACGTGGCGCACGTCGCGGAGGTCGGCAGAATGTCGCAGACCTTTTTCGTGTCGGGCTTCGTCGACGAGTGGAAGAAGCTCGGCCTGCCGGCAAGGTTTCTTCCCTCCGCCGCCGACCGGGATCTTGGGCCGCGTACGCCGGAGAAGACCATGACCTCCGACATCGCGTTCATCGGCAGCGGTTACGATCGGTCGCGCGCGGCATTTCTCGCCAAAGTAGCCAAGCGGTTCGAGCTCAAGGTTTGGGGGCCGGGATGGGAGGAATGGCGGAAGCAGATCAATTGGACTGGTCGCTCGGTATACGGTCCTCCCTTCGCCAGCGTTTGCTCCAGCGCGAAGATCGTCCTCGGCATCAATCCGATCATCGCGCGTGGCGCCACCAACTACACGTCTGACAGAACGTGGATGGTGATTCAAGCCGGTGGACTGTATCTCGGCGAGGCGACGGACGGTATCACGACGCTGCTACGCGAAGGCGATCACTGCGCGTGGTACAAAGATCTGGAGCAATGCCTCGATCGCTGCAGCTATTATCTCAACAATCCACAAAACCGCGAGCGAGTGCGGAGGCAGGGCCAGCATTTCGTCTCCGAGCACCACACCTTCGACGATCGGATCCACAATCTCCTCTCCGGCGAAGAATTTCATAATCCGTTAGCGTAGAGGCAGTGGAACGCCGCCAACATCTGTTCGTAACCCAGGATTACGGCCCCGATCTCGGTGGCATGGCGCGCCGGCACGTCGAGCTTTGCCGCCGCTTTGGAGATGGCGAAGAGAAGGTCATGAGCGTGTCGACGGTCGCCTCCCGCGGCGCTGAGACGTTCGATTCACACGAGAATTACCGCATCTATCGGCAGCCGTTTCCGTTCGAGCGAGCGAACCGATTCTCGAATCAGCTGCGCTGGGCGCGCTGGCTCACCTCCAGCGCGCCAAAGTTCGACGTCCTCCACTGCGGCAATATTCGCCCGGTCGGCTATGGCGTTCGCTGGACGAATCGCCAGCTCGGCCTGCCGTATCTTGTATATGTGAACGGCGGGGACCTGCTGCGCGAGCGCAGAAAATCGGAAGGCAGCGCGGTGAAGCGAATGTCGGCGCGCTCGATAATGGGGAACGCGGCCGGAGTCGTGGCGACTTCCAAATGGGTGGCTCAGCTCGCGACCGACGTGATGAAAGAGGTAGGCGTCGAGAAAGTGCCTCCCGTCGCGGCACTCGATCTGGGCACCGATCCTGTCCACTTCAATCCATCGCGGGACACCGGCGCCCTGCGCCGCCGCTGGGGCGTCGGCAACGCGCCGATCATGTTGACGGTGGCCCGCCTGGTGCCACACAAAGGCCAGGACATGGGGATTCGCGCGCTGGCAATGCTGTCACATGATTTTCCAGAGCTGCGCTACATAATGGTAGGAGAGGGACACGACGAGCAGCGCTTGCGCGAGCTCGCGCGAGAGCTGGGAGTCGCAGACAAAGTCGGATTCGTTGGAGCGATGCGCGACGACGAGCTGCCCGAGGCGTACGCAACGTCCACCATCTACCTCGGCGCGTCGCGTGTCGACAAGGAAATCAATGTCGAGGGATTCGGCATTTCCTTTCTCGAGGCAGGCGCGTCCGGAGTCCCGTCGGTCGCCGGCGACTCAGGCGGAGTGCGCTCGGCGGTGCGCGATGGCGACACCGGCATTGTCGTTCCTCCGACTGACGTCGATGGGATCGCCGATGCCATTCGCTCGCTGTTGCTGAACGAAGGGCGGCGGAGACAGATGGGACAGGCTGCACGGCGAGCAGTGGAGACCCACTACAATTGGGACCGTGTCGCGCGTGACACGCGTGAGTTCACGGACCAGGTTGTCGGAGCACATTCGCAATGACATCGCCGACGGCACAGCGATCGCGCGGCATTGCTCCCGCCGCATCGCCTTCACCAGCGACGGCCAAGGTTCGCAAGAAACCCACAATCGCCCATCGCGCGGAGTACTACACGATGCGCGCGATTCTCGGCGTATTGCGCAAGATGAGCTGGGAGTCGGCATGCAGGGTCGGCGAGCGACTCGGGGTGCTGGGTTACCGACCATTTGGAATTCGCAAGCGCGTCGTCGAGAAGCAGATCGCCGCTGCCTTTCCCAACCTCGATCACGCGGGGGTCAAGACGCTGGCGGAGAAGTCATACGCGCACCTCGGGCGGACTTTTGTCGAGTCGGCGCTCTTCGACAAGCTGGGGAAGCAGGGAGTGCTCGACATCGCCGACGAAGTGCAGGGCTGGGAGCACATCGATCAAACGCTCGCGGAGGGGAAGGGCATCATCTTCGTCACCGGCCACGTTGGCAATTGGGAGCTCGCCGGCGCTTACGTCGCCGCACGCGGAATCCCGCTGGATGCCATTGCGCGCGGCATGGCCAATCCGCTTACCGACCAGTACGTCACGCACGTCCGTGAAGCCACCGGCATGGTCATCGTGCACGACGCCGATGCGGTCCGCCGCGCGCCGCGTTCTCTGCGCGCGGGTCGAGGCGTCGCCTTCATCGCCGATCAGGGCGTTCTGGGTCTCGCGTCCACCTTCGTTTCGTTCTTCGGGCGTCCTGCAAAGACGCCGCGCGGCGCTGCGGTATTCGCCTTGCGATTCGAAGTGCCCGTTATTTTCATGGTCGCGCTGCGCAAGCCGAACGGCAAGTTTCGCATCATCGTTGAGCGAATCGAGCCGAGGCCGACAGGCGACATGGATCAGGATGTAGACCGAATCGTTGCGGAGTTCACCGCGCGACTCGAGCACTGGGTGCGCGAGGAGCCGGCGCAATACTTCTGGCAGCATCGCCGCTGGAGACGGCAGCCGCCGGGTACACCACCGGAATTGCGCGATCCATCGGCTGACTAAAGGAGCCATTGAGTAGATGCTCGATCCGAAACAGCGGCAGAGGTTCTTTGGCGACAATCGCGCGCGAATCGGGATCGGCATCGTCGTCATCATGGCGCTCGCCGCCGTTCTCGCGCCGCTGATCGCGCGGCAGAGTCCGATCACGATCGATCTCCTTCACATTCTGCAGCGCCCCTCCACTCAACACTGGCTCGGCACTGACATTCAGGGGCGCGACATCTGGTCGAGGCTCGTTTACGGCGCGCGAGTCTCACTGACCGTCGGTCTGATCTCGCAGGGGATCGCGTTGGCACTGGGCGTGTCGATGGGCCTGCTCGCCGGATTCTATGGCCGCTGGGTCGACGAGATCGTAATGCGTCTCGCCGATGTTACGCTCGCATTCCCGACGCTCCTCCTCTTGATCGCCATGGTCGCTGCGCTGCAGCCTTCGGAGACCGTGGTCTTTGCCACTATCGGTCTTGTCGGGTGGGCCGGCATGGCGCGCATCGTTCGCGGACAAGTGCTCGTTGTGCGACAGCTGGAGTACGTGCAGGCTATCAGAGCGCTCGGCGCCGGTGATGTGCGGATCATGGTGCAACACGTTCTGCCAAACGTCATCGCGCCTGTCGTCATCGCGGCAACGCTCGGCGTCGCCGGCGCGATCATGGCTGAGGCGGCGCTGTCATTCCTCGGACTTGGTGTGCCTCCGCCGGCGCCCAGCTGGGGATCGATGATTGCCGACGGGCGTGATCTCGATCAACTTCGACGCGCGCCGTGGACTTCGGTTTTTCCCGGCATGGCAATCGGTGCCGCCGTTCTCGGATTCAATCTGCTCGGTGACGCCCTGCGCGATGCGCTCGACCCACGGCAGTATTATCGAGCCAAAAAGGACAAGGAGAGCTGAGCATGGCAGGCACACTCGGTAATCCGACGCGATGAACCAAGGCGAAGACGACGCCTACAGGCGGACCGCCTTCGATCGACATGGCCCTGAGGCGGCCCATCGCAATCAGATCCTCAGCTCACTCATCATCCCCGTTGTCGCCGGCGCTCTCATCGGTGGCGCTCTCGGCGCGAAGAACGATCTCTCGGCACCATTAGTCGCGCTGTCCGCGCTTGCCGGCGCAGCCTTGCTCGGCGGCTGGTGGTGGTTCTTCGTAACTACACTGTCTAGCGGTGCCGGCAAGGCATTCGGCGAGTTCATTCAGCCGAGTGGAGACCGCACTCCCTACGAGCCGCAGTACTCGGAGCAGGACGCGATGGCGATACGTGGCAACGTCGCTGGCGCTCTGGCGTCGTACGAGGAAATCATCCTCGCATCGCCGGACGAGCCGCAGCCGAAGTTGCGGGCGGCGGATCTCTACGTGAAAAACGGGCAACGGGATCGCGCAGAAGCTTTGTATCGAGCGGTACAGAGATTACCGGATGTCGCCGCCAGCGACGATATCTACGCTACGAATCGATTGGCCGACCTTTACCTGCAGTGGCCCGATCGGGAGGCAAGGGCGCTCACTGAGCTGCGAAAGATCATCGACAAGTACCCTGAGACCGATGTAGCACAACGAGCCCGTACCGGGCTCGCGAATCTCAAGCGCCACCTCGGCACCGCCGAGTGACGCCTAATCCAACCGGAGGATGACATGCTGCTCCAGATAACGACGCAAGCACCTGTTCAGACTGTTCCGGTTCAAACGCAGGTGGCTCGACCTTCATTCACCGACACATTGATCGGGTCGTTCCGCGATGCATTCTCGATGATCCTCGGCGCGATTCCGCGGATCCTCGGCTTCATCGTTGTCGTCGCGATCGGCTGGTTCGTGTCATCGTTGCTGGCGCGCGCCGTTCTTGGGCTGCTACGCGCAATTCACTTCGACGAGCTGATGCAGCGTTCGGGACTCGCCGATTTCATGAACAAGATGGGGACGGGAACCGATTCAGCGGGAATCGTCGCCGGAATCGTGAAGTGGTTGGTGCGCGTGGTGGTGCTGCTCGTCGCATTCGACGTGCTCGGCCTGCCCGCGGTTTCGGATGTGATGCGACAGCTCTTGTTGTGGCTGCCGAATCTGGTCGTCGCGATCTTCGTGTTGTTCATCGGCGGGATCGCAGCGCGTGCGCTGGGCAACGTCGTGAGAGGAGCGACTGCCGAGGCAGGGTTCACGAATCCGGAGACGCTGGCCAACGTCGTGCGGACGACGGTGTGGGCATTCGCGATCGTGGTTGCGGTCAATCAGCTGGGGATCGCGACCAATTTGATCAACACGCTATTTACCGGACTCGTCGGCGCGCTCGCCCTCGCGTGCGGTCTCGCGTTCGGACTCGGCGGCCGCGATCTCGCCTCGCGCTCGCTGGAGAATTGGTACGATCAGGCGCAGGAGGTCCGGCCCCGGAGGAGAACAAGGACGGAGGAATAAACTGCAACAAAGGTAGGCAGGTGGCAGACGCGCAGGTTGATGTTTGCAGCGTATGGCCGTGGCGTAATGGCGATTCGCGCCACGAATGCCATGAACGAAGCTGCGAACTGCCATCCTGTGCTTCTGCGACCCGCCTACCTTTGGTTGCAGTTCAGTCCTCAGTCCTGATCAGAGGTGCGGCGCGATCGCCGCCGTCGCCTTCTCCGACGTAATGATCGGAATGACCTCAAAGTCGACGATGTCGTTCCAGTTCGACATCCACTCGTCGAGCAGCATGCGATCGTCGCAGTCCATCACCTGATAGCAACGCTCGAAATCAGTGGTGACCCAGCTTGAGAGATATCGCGCGCCCTGCGGACACATCCGTCCCTTCTCCTTGAACCGACGATAGACCGGCTTCGCATCACCATCCCGGAACTTCTCGATCACCATGAAAAGCATGTGAAGCCTCGCTCGTGCCGTGGGCTAACGCTTGAATGCAGTTGGATGTTTGGGCTGATATAAACCTACATTTGCGCGACTAGGCAGAGCGAAGGGCGTGTGCCGAAAATCATAGCTTCCCCCCGCTCAGCAAAACGGCTGGTCCCCGGTGCAGGCAGGCTTCTGCCCTTTAATGAGATCCGGGCTCACTACAACTCCGGTTCTCTCATCGACTAACAGATCGGGCGCCTGGCTCGTCGACCGATCTGCGCCGAATCGGACCAGCCCGTTTTCGAGCACTGGCGTATCGAACGCGTTGAACAGCATGCCAGGCAGCTGTTGATGGATCCCATCGAACACGTGCTTCCAAATGAACTTTCCGTCGCTGAGGCGGACTTTCCCGACCTGGTTGATCCCTGTCATATACGCGACGGAATCGGTAATCAGCGGATCGCCGACATTGAACGACACGCGAGCCGGTCCTTTCCAGGAAGGTTGTAACGTGCTGACGTCCAGCGGTTCGAGCAGGCCGGCACCGACTTCGCTATCCGTGATCTCGTACAGGAAGTAGAGTCGCCGTCCGATCATACGGTAGGCCAGGAAAGACATGTCGAACCCCGTGTCGACGGCGATCGTGAACGGGTATGGTTCGCTGCCGGGACTCAAGCGAAAACCCGCTCCGGTCGACGTGACAGTGTAAATCGAACCGCCGAGGCCGAAGCAAAACGAATCCGGAAAGAACTCGCGCGAAGGACGGGCGCCGTGAAAATACTTCGCCTCAGAATCCGGAGCAGCTTTGGCACAGCCCGGCTCTCGCCGCGCAAAAGCGAGCGCGCTATCGCGAAGCTCCTCCGGCGTCGGGATCCTTGGCGTTTCAACCTGGGTCGATGAAACGCCGGCGGTGTCGATGGGTCCGGATGCGCTGTCAGTGGTTCGAGTTGTCTCCCGTGGAACGGCTGGAATCTTCGCGCTGTCGCCGAAACCGCTGAAACCGGCGCTCTTCGCTATCAGCTGCGCATCAACGCGCATCGCACTCGTTCCGCCAGCTGTATCGCCGACGCGCGTCGCCGCTTTCTCACTGCGACAAGCGAGCGCGAAACACAGCGCGATTACAATCGCTCTCATCCAGGAAAAACGATTCTCGCGCCGCTTCGGCAACCGCGGCTAAAGACTGCGCGACTTTCTTAAACTAGGACCGTTTTACGCGCAGCAGGCCGTAGTCGCGAGCGCCTTTTCGCAGCAAGTGGTAGCCTCCGGGGAGTGGCGTCGAAGCTGCGAGGTTCGCGTCCGCACCAGCGCGCTGTCCATTCAGATAGACGCCTCCCTGTTCCACGAGCCTTCGCGCCGCTCCTTTCGACGCCGCCAGCTTGAGCAGCACCAGCGCATCGAGCAAGCCAGGAGTCTCGGACGCTTCTGCAAACGGGACTTCCTGACTGAGTGCGCTGAGAACATCCTCGGACAGTGTATTTGGGTCGGCTTTGCCGAAGAGCACCCTTGATACTTCCTCGGCCACTCGTGCGGCATTCTCACCATGAACACGCGCGGTGACATCGCGAGCTAACGCCTGCTGAGCCTCTCGCTTCTCCGGCGCGGCCTCCATCAAACGCTCCAGTGACTCGATCTCCTGGTGTGACAGCAGTGTGAACATGCGCAGGAATTTGCCGGTGTCGCGATCGTCGACGTTGATCCAGTACTGATAGAACTTGTACGGCGAGGTCTGCGCCGGGTCCAGCCAGACAGCGCCGGCTTCGGTCTTCCCGAATTTCGTTCCGCTCGCCGTTGTCACCAGCGGCACCGTCAGCGCATGCGCCGTCTTTCCTTCGACACGACGAATCAGCTCCATCCCCGCAGTGATGTTCCCCCACTGATCGCTTCCACCCAATTGCAGCGTCACCCCATCGCGGCGATACAGCTCCAGATAATCGTAGGCCTGCATCAGCATGTAGGAAAATTCCGTGAAGGAGATTCCGCCTTCGATTCTGGATTGAACCGACTCCTTCGCCAGCATGTAATTCACCGTGAAGTGCTTGCCGATGTCGCGCATGAAGTCGACGGCCTTGAGCTGCCGCAGCCAGGTGGCGTTGTCTTTCATCAGTGCCGGGCGCGGGCCGTCGAAATCGAGGAACTGCGACAGTTGGCGTTCGATCGCGCGCGAATTGGCGTGGATCTCTTCCTCGGAGAGCAGCTGTCGCTCGGCGCTACGGCCACTGGGGTCCCCGATCATTCCCGTTCCGCCGCCGACCAAAGCAATCGGCCGGTGACCCGAGCGCTGCAGATGCACAAGTGCCATAACCGGCACGAGGTTTCCGATGTGTAAGCTCGTCGCGGTGGGGTCAAACCCTACATAGCCGGTTATTTCGGTCGTTGCGAGAGCGTCCGCCAAACCGTCCGTGTGTTGGTAGATCATCCCGCGCCAGGACAGCTCGTCCAGCAGTGATTTTCCTGCGTTCATGCGGGGAAGATAGGGACGCCCGACCCACGTGTCACCTTCGGTGTATCACAGTTATCTTTTTCACTCTGCATGGCCGCCGCTCCGACGCCTATTCCTACCTCAACGACCAACAAAATCCGGTTCCATAAGCGCCACCCGACTCTGGTTCGCGTGGTACTGCTGTCTCTCACCTTCCTGATCGCTGTCGGTGCGGGGGCGCTCTACGGAACATGGTCGCTGATCTGCCGCGGCAATCAGTGTCCATCGATCGAGATTCTCGCCGAGTACACTCCGCACCAGACCTCGAAGCTCTACGCGATCGACGGAAGGTTCATCGCCGAGCTCGGGCTCGAGCGACGGACTCTCGTGAAGATCGACGAGATTCCGAAAATCGTGCAGGACGCGTTCGTCAGTACCGAGGACAAGCGCTTCTATCAGCACGCCGGCATCGATTGGCACCGGGCAGCCGCAGTCGTTATTCGCTCGCCGCTGCACGGATACTCGCAGGGATTCTCCACGATCACGATGCAGCTCGCGCGCAACGTCTTTCCTGAGAAGATCTCGCGCGAGAAAAGTCCGATTCGCAAGATGAAGGAGGCCAAAGTCGCTCGCGCGATCGAGGCGAAGTACGACAAGAAGAAGATCCTCGAGCTTTATCTAAATCAGATCGACCTCGGCCACGGCGCTTATGGTGTCGAGACTGCGTCACAGCGGTACTTCGGCAAATCCGTTCGCGATCTGAACATCGCGGAAGCAGCGACGCTCGCCGCGCTGCCGAAGGCGCCGGCCCGATACAATCCCGTTCGTTTTCCCGAGCGCGCGATTCAGCGACGCAACACAGTCATCGAGCTGATGCGCCAGAACGGCTACATCAACGACGCCGACGCCAGTCGCGCCAAGGCCTATCCGCTGCAGCTTGCCAACAAGCAGATCACCGGTGAGACGGCCCCCTATTTCGTGGAATGGGTTCGCCAGCAGCTCGACGCCCAGTTCGGCAAGCAGCTCTACGAGCAGGGATTGAAGGTTTTTACGACTCTCGATCTCGACATGCAGAGCGCTGCCGAACGCGCGGTGGAGAGACAGGCGAAGGCGATCGAGGGCGGCCGCTTTGGTCCCTACGCGCACGAAACCTACGAGCACTACGTCGCCCATCGCGAGGGCGATGAAGGCAGCGGGACCTCACCGTATCTGCAAGGTGCGTTTCTCGCTCTCGATCCGCGCTCGGGCGCGGTGCGCGCGATGGTCGGCGGCCGCGACTTCGAGGACTCGAAGTTCAATCGCTCCGTCCAAGCGCTGCGGCAGCCCGGCTCGACGTTCAAGCCGATCGTCTACACCGCCGCGGTCCAGAACGGACGTCCGCCGTCGTACATCGTCAACGACAGTCCGCTGGTGCTTCAGGTTCCCGGACAGCCCGAGTGGGCGCCGCAGAACTACGATCTGAAATTCCTCGGTGAGATTCCTCTGCGGCAGTCGCTCTACCTGTCGCGCAACGTCGCGACCGTACGACTCGGCATGGAGCTGGGCGAGCAGACCGTCATTAACGAGGCGCGAAATTTTGGTATCACCACTCCTATTCCGCCGTATCCATCGATTCACATCGGCGCCGCCGAAGTCTACCCGATCGAGCTGATCTCGGGTTACAGCGCTTTCGCCAATCTCGGCGTTCGCGCGACTCCGAATGCGATTCTGCGGGTCGAAAATCAGAAGGGCGAAATTCTCTGGCAGCCCACGCCAACGCGCGCGCAGGTGATGTCGCCGGAAGAAGCGTGGATCATGGTCGACATGATGAAGGACGTCATTCGTCGCGGATCCGCGGCCGGCGTTTGGGCGTCTGGTTTTCATTATCCGGCCGGCGGCAAGACCGGAACGACCAACGACGGTACCAATGTCTGGTTCGTCGGCTACACCGCCGATCTCGTCGCCGGCGTCTGGTTCGGTCTCGATCGACCG
>DASUZC010000169.1:0-11865 GCA_036377095.1 Gemmatimonadaceae bacterium | reverse complement strand
CAGCGTGAGGCACCGGCGATGGATGGAATCCAGTGGCGACAAGGCCGGCGAAATGGGCCATGTCTACCACAAACTTCGCACCGATTTCCCTGGCGACCTCGGCGAACGGCTCGAACTCGATGATCCGCGCGTATGCGCTCGCCCCGGCGATGATCATTTTTGGCTTTTGCTCGCGGGCAATGCGCTGCATCGCGGCGTAATCAATGCGCCCATCCTCACCAACACCGTAGTGAATGGCGTGGTAGAGCAGACCAGAGAAATTCACGGGCGACCCGTGGGTGAGGTGACCGCCCTGCGACAGATCCAGACCCAGGACCACATCACCGGGTTTGAGAAAGGCCAGATAGACTGCGGCGTTCGCCTGCGCTCCAGAGTGCGCCTGAACGTTGGCGTGATCCGCCGAGAACAATTTCTTGACGCGATCGATCGCGAGCTGCTCGACCATGTCGACGAACTCACAGCCGCCGTAATACCGCTTGCCCGGCAGTCCCTCCGCGTACTTGTTGGTCAGCGGGGTGCCCATCGCTTCGAGGACCGCTTGCGAGACGAAATTCTCGCTGGCGATCAGCTCTAGTCCGCCCCGCTGCCGATCGACTTCGCGGTCGATGAGCCGCGCGATCTCGGGATCCGACTGACCGAGATGCCCTTCCGGCATCGCGCTGCGGGCAACGTTTCTTTGCGGTGGTGCCTGGGTTTGAGGCATCAGTTGTCCTCTGAATCGATTTTTTTCACACGCCGTTCGTGGCGTCCGCCTTCGAATTTAGTATCAAGCCACTGCTTCATGGTCTGAACCGCCTGATCGTCGGTCATGAAGCGTGCGGGCAGCACGAGCACATTCGAGTCATTGTGCTTCCGCGACAAGGCGCCGATCTCTGGTGACCACGCCAGCGCCGCACGGACGCCCGGATGGCGATTCGCGACAATGTCCATCCCCACCCCGCTGCCGCAAAGGAGAATTCCCCGCTTCACTTTCCCCTCCGAGACTTCCTTTGCCACGGGATGTCCGTAATCCGGATAGTCATCTGGCTTGTTCGGATCCTTTGACCCCAGATCCTCAGGATCGTAGCCCAGTTTCTTGAGCTCCGAAACGAGGCGGTCCTTCATCTCCACGCCGGCATGATCAGACGCAATCGGAATTGTCTCGCTCATTTCACCTCCGCCAGCCTGCGCTCCGCGAGACGATCTGCCGCTTCATAAGTCGGGATGTTCATCTGCTCGGCGATGTCGAAAACCTTGAGTACGGTGTCGTAGATGTCGTCGGCTTTGTCGAGCGCCTTCTGTCGATCCCAGCCAACGACTTCCCCATAAACGTTAATCACACCGCCGGCATTTGCGACGTAGTCGGGAGCGTAAAGGATCCCGCGCCGCTGGAGCTCATCCCCGTGCCGCTCCTCGAGCAGCTGATTATTTGCGCCGCCGGCGACGATGCGGACCTTCAATTTCGGAATGGTCGAGTCGTTGATGATCCCACCGAGAGCACAGGGTGAGAAGATGTCAGCGTCCGCCGAGAAAATCGCGTCACCCTCGACGACCTTCGCGCCCGTCAGCTTGGTAACGCGGGCCGTTTTCGCCGAATCGATGTCGGAGACTATCAGTTTCGCCCCGGCTTCATGCAGCTCTTTGGCGAGGTAGGTGCCAACACTTCCGCAGCCTTGAATGGCGACTGTTTTTCCCTCGAGACTGTCCGAGCCCCACACGCGATTCGCCGAGGCCTGCACGGCCCGAAACACGCCGTGCGCCGTCACCGGCGAAGGATCGCCGGACTTCGTCGCCAGGCCGGCGACGTGCTTCGTCTCCATGTGGACGAAGTCCATGTCCTTGGTGCTGGTGCCAACGTCTTCAGCGGTGATGTAGCGACCACCCAGGGACTCAACAAAACGACCGTGAGCTCTGAACAGCCTCTCACGGTCGGTGGTCTTGTTGTCGCCAATGATGATCGACTTGCCGCCGCCAAGCTTGAGGCCGGCAACGGCGTTCTTGTACGTCATGCCCCGCGAAAGTCGGAGGGCATCGATAATCGCTTCCTCATCGCTGGCGTACTGCCAGAAGCGCGTGCCGCCGAGCGCGGGACCGAGTTTCGTGCTGTGTACCGCGAGAATGCCCTTGTATCCAATCGAAGGGTCGCTGCACATCACGATCTCTTCGTGTCCCATGTCAGCCAGAGTATCGAACAGCTTCATTTTTTGTCGAATTCCAGAGAAGAGTTATGACTGCCCGTAAAGCGCCCTTGCGATCACAATCCTCTGGATCTCGGACGTGCCCTCGTAAATCTCGGTGACCTTCGCATCGCGCATCAGCCGTTCGACGGGATAGTCCTTCACGTATCCGTATCCGCCGAAGATCTGTACTGCCTGCGTCGTCACCCACATCGCCGTCTCGCTCGCCATCAGCTTGGCCATCGAGCTGAATTGGCGAATGCTTTGACCGCGGTCCTTCGCCGCTGCCGCCGCGTGCAGCAACGCCCGCGATCCGGCCACCCGCATCGCCATGTCGGCGAGCTTGAACTGGATCGCCTCGAATTCCTTCAGCGGTTTTCCGAACTGCTTGCGCTCGGCGGCGTAGGCGACCGAGTGCTCCAGCGCGGAGCGCGCGATGCCGATCGCCTGTGCTGCAATTCCCAGGCGACCGTTATCGAGAGACTGCATCGCATAGACAAAACCCTGAGTCTCGTCACCAAGCAGGTTCTCGGCAGGCACTCTCATGTTGTCGAAGTTGAGCTGGACTGTCGGAGATGCGCGCAGGCCGAGCTTGTCTTCCTTCTTGCCGACTTTGAATCCCGGCAAGTCGGGCGTGATGATGAACGCACCGATGCCGCGCGCTCCGCGGCGGGCACCGCTGGAGTCGGTGCGTGCCATCGTGAGGATGACATCCGCCGTGTTGCCGTTGGTGACCCAGCTCTTTGTGCCGTTGAGCACCCAGCAATCGCCGTCCTTCACCGCCTGGGCCGACAACGCCGACGCGTCCGAGCCGGCGTCGGGCTCTGACAAAGCAAAGGCGCCCAACAGTTCGCCGCGCGCCATTTTCTTGAGGTATCGATTTTTTTGCGCATCGTTTCCGAAGCGAAGGATCATCTGCGTCGGAAGCGAGTTGTGCACGCTCATGAGGACGGCCACCGATGCGTCGGCGGCAGCGATTTCTTCGAGCGCAATCAGGTAGGTGCCGGTATCGGTGCCCAGACCGTCGTACTCCTCGGGCAGCATCATGCCAAGAAAGCCAAGGTCGCCGAGTTTCTTGACGAGTGACGGCTCGAAGTAGGCCTTCTGATCCCACTCCGACGAATGCGGGGCGATCTCGGCATGCGCAAACTCGCGCGCAAGCTTCTGAACTTCGTTCTGCTCTTCGGTGAGAGGATGAAGCGCCCAGGACACGTCGAGCTATTTACTATAGGTATAGAAGCCGCGGCCACTCTTCCGACCGAGCCAGCCGGCGGCGACATACTTCTTGAGTAGTGGGCACGGTCTGTACTTCGGGTCGCCGAGGCCGTCGCGCAATACTTCGAGAATCGCGACGCAAGTATCCAGTCCTATCAAGTCCGCCAGCGCCAACGGACCCAAAGGATGGTTCATCCCCAGCGTCATTACCTGATCGATTGCTTCGGGCGTTCCTACGCCCTCCATCACGCAATAAACCGCTTCGTTGATCATCGGCATCAACACGCGGTTGGAAACGAATCCGGGGTAGTCGTTGACTTCAACCGGAGTCTTGTCCAACTGAACGGCGTAATCCATTACCCTCTTCGTCGTGTCGTCCGATGTGGCGAGCCCGCGAATTATTTCGACCAGCTTCATCACCGGCACCGGATTCATGAAGTGCATGCCGATGACTTTGTCGGGCCGCGATGTTCTGCGAGCAATCTCGGTGATGGAGATCGAGCTCGTATTCGTGGCCAGGATTGCTTCTGGCTTGGCGATGCGATCGAGGTCGGTGAAGATGCGATACTTGAGACCGCTGTCCTCACTCGCAGCTTCGACAATCAGCGACGCTTGTGACGCTGCATCGAGCTCCATGTTGAGATCGATGCGTGAGAGGATCTGCACCTGGTCGTTGGCGGCAATGGTTCCCTTCTTTACCTGGCGCTCGATGTTCTTCGCGATTGTCGAGCGGCCGCGATCAAGCGCGTCCTGAGAAACGTCGATCATCGTCACCGGGAAGCCGTGCTGCGCAAAGACGTGCGCGATCCCATTTCCCATTTGACCCGCGCCGATAACCGCAATGCGGTCGGTCATGCCTTGAGCTCCATCCGGCGCAGGTAGCGCCCGTACAGGTAGAAAATCGCAATGAACATCGCCACCACCGCCGCGAGTCCGCCCTCCGGTCCCCAGGGACCGCCGGTCAACCAATCCGGACCCGTCTCGACGGTTCGATAATCGGGTTCTCCAACCGGGATCCCGCTCACAGCAATGTGCAGCGCCCCCGCCATCACCCAGTTCCAGGCAAAGTGCGCCGCACCGGCAGCATACAGGCTATGTGTGGCGAGGAGAATGGCGCCAAGGAAAAATCCCGCGACGATCACCGCCAGGATTGACTCAGCATCAACCCCCGGGTTCCATGCGTGCAGCAGCCCGAAAACTACACTCGTCACGATCAGCGCCAGACGCCAACCGCCCGCCCGGCGCAGCACAGCGAAGGCAAATCCGCGAATGAAAAGCTCCTCAAAAAAGGCAGCTGGTAACAACGTTGCCGCGGATCGTCCGGCAGCGCCCCACCAGCTGCCATCAGGCGTCGGATCGATGCGGAGCATGTGCGTCGCCAGCAAAACAACGCTGGCGGTTCCGATCGTTGCGGCACCAAGGAGAGTGCCGTTGATCACGCGCGGCGGCGACGCCGCCGCGCGATCGAGAGCAACGAAGCTCCAGGGCTGCTTGTCGATTCGCAGCATCACCCACGTCGCGATTACGACGCTGGCGAGCGCGAGCCATTGAAAGACGAAGTTGTCCGGCCCGACTTTGGCCGCACCTAAAATCAAGGAGGCGACACCTTCCAGAATGCCCAGCGCGATGAAGCAAATGACGTAAAACGCGGGGATAAGCCAGAACGGTCGCAGCGACCGGCTGGCTCTGGGCCGAACGGGAGCGCCGCTCGTCAAACTCTAGTTGGTGCGCTCGACGCTGAGCGCTACCGCGTCACCACCGCCGAGGCACAGCGTTGCCAAGCCCTTCTTCGCGCCGCGCTCCTTCATTGCGTAAAGCAACGTCGTCAGCACGCGCGCGCCGCTGGCACCGATCGGGTGGCCGAGCGCGATTGCACCACCGTTCACGTTCACTCGCTGCCAGTCCCAGCCAAGCTCCTGGCCATCGGCAATCGATTGTGACGCGAACGCTTCGTTCGCTTCGATCAGGTCGTAATCGCTGATCTGCGTTCCAGTCTTCTTCATCAAATTGCGCACGGCTTTGATCGGAGCGAAGAACAAATCCTCAGGCTTGGTCGCGCCGGTCGCGTAACCAGTGACTCGACCCAGAATCTCGAGGTTGTGCTCCTCTGCGTACGCCTCGGACACGACGACAAGAGCGGCGGCGCCATCGTTCAGGCCCGGTGCGTTGCCCGCTGTTACCGTGAGATCTTCGCTGTCGCCGTTCTTGCCCGGAAAGGCCGGTTTGAGTTTGGCGAGTACTTCAAGGCTGGTGTCGCGCCGCGGGGATTCGTCGGTATCGACGACGGTCGGACCTTTCTTGCCGGGGATCTGGACGGGCGCGATTTCATTCTTGAATCGTCCCGCGTCGATCGCGGCGACGGCTTTCCGATGCGAGGCTTCGGCGAACACATCCTGATCTTCGCGACTGACGCTCGCCTTCTTCGCGGTGTACTCGGCGTGTCGGCCCATGTGCACGTTACATGAGGCGCACCAGAGTCCGTCCTTGATCATTCCGTCAACGAGCGTCTGATCGCCCGCTTTCACGCCGCCGCGCATTCCGTACTGGTAATACGGCGCGTTCGACATCGACTCCTGGCCGCCGGCAATGATTACCTGGGCGTCGCCGGCCTTGATCGCCTGTGAAGCGAGCATCACTGCTTTCAGGCCGGAGCCGCAGACTTTGTTGACGGTCACCGCCGAAATCGTCGGTGGAAGTCCGGCTTTTAGCGCTGCCTGACGCGCCGGCGCCTGGCCGGTGCCGCCCTGCAGCACGTGACCCATGATCACTTCCTGCACATCGTCGGGTGAAACCTTGGAGCGCTTGAGCGCCTCGCGGATGGCGACGGCTCCCAGCTCAGGAGCGGTAAGTGGCGACAGGCCGCCCAGGAACTTGCCGATTGGGGTGCGAGCTGCGCCGACAATCACAGGGATACGGGATTTATCTGGCATGATAGAAAATTAATCGGGGGCGCAACATTCGGTGCCTGGTACCAGTGCGAGGTGAGAGGAGCGATACACGCATTCTCGGTTGACGCGGTGAGAGGTGGGTGTAGCACAGGTGTCCGGTACCAGGTTGGGTGTGAGGGACCTGGCAACAGGCACCGGTGCTACTCCTACCTCTCACCGCGTCGACCCAGAATGCGAGTAGACGTCCTCGGACCTCCACCTCGATCCTCCCACCTTCTTCTTTTTGTTCGCAGTCGTCGCTCGCCAGTGCCGAGCGCCGACTCTAACTTCTAGGAACTCTCTCGAAACAGGTCGAGGTCGCAAGCGGTGAAAGAAGACACGTCCTACGACGCGATCGTCGTCGGCTCGGGAATCTCCGGCGGCTGGGCGGCGAAAGAACTCTGCGAGAAGGGACTCAAGACCCTGGTGCTGGAAAGGGGCAGGAACGTCGTCCACCTCAAGGATTATCCGACGATGAATCTCGCGCCGTGGGAGCTGCCGCATCGCGGATTCTCGCCGCGGAAACTGATCGACGAGAATCCACTGATCAGCAAGGCCGCGGGCTATGGTGAAGACACTGCTCACTTCTTCGTCAAGGATGCCGATCATCCCTACGTGCAGGAGAAGCCGTTCGACTGGATTCGCGGCTATCAGGTTGGCGGCAAGTCTCTGATCTGGGGTCGCGCCTGCCAGCGGTGGAGCAAGTACGAATTCACAGCTCCTGAGCGACACGGCTACGGGATGAACTGGCCGATTGGCTACGATGATGTGGCACCGTGGTACTCGCACGTGGAGAAGTTCATCGGCGTCTGCGGAAACGCCGATCACCTGGAAGCGATGCCGGATGGCGAGTACCTCCCGCCGTTCGACTTCAATTGCGTTGAGAAGCATCTGCGCGACAAGCTCCTCGAGCACTACCGAAATCGCCACGTCGTGCAGGGGCGCTGGGCCCATCTGTCTCAACCAAAGGAAATCCATTTGCAACAGGGGCGCGGAACCTGTCAGGCGAGAAATCTCTGCATGCGCGGCTGTCCGTTCGGCGGCTACTTCAGCTCGAATTCGTCCACGATTCCCTGGGCGATGAAGACGGGCAACCTGACGATTCGTCCGCATTCAGTCGTGCATTCCGTGCTTTACGACGAGCGAACGCAAAAGGCCAGCGGTGTACGTGTCATCGACGCGCAGACCCACGCCGTCACCGATTACAAGGCGCGCATCGTGTTCATGAATGCGTCGGCGCTCAACACCAACCTGATTCTGCTCAACTCGAAGTCGAAGCGGTTTCCCGGCGGGCTGGGCAACGACAGCGGATTGCTTGGCAAGTACGTCTGCCATCACGACTACCGCGCGTCGGCGAACGGCAGGATCGACGGATTTCTCGACAAATACTTTTTCGGTCGCAATCCAACAGAATGCATCCTCGTCAACTACCGCAACGTCGGAAAACACGAGATGGATTTTGTCGGTGGTTACACGACATTCACCGGGGCCTACCGTGAGCGAGGGCTGTCTCCGGCAGATAGCGTTGGCGTGCCGTTCAAGGACGCGCAAACACACGCGGGCCCGTGGGGCATCTACATGTACATGCAGGGCGAGACGATTCCCAAGGAATCGAACCACGTTCGCCTGCACGAGACCAAAACCGACGAATGGGGCATCCCGCTACTGGTGACATCCGTCGGCTACGATGACAACGACGAGAAGATGATTCGCGATTGGCGCACGGAGGCGAAAGCGATGCTCGAGGTTGCCGGCTGTCACGACGTCGAGACGCGCGACAACGGTCAGGCGCCTGGCCTCGACATTCATGAGATGGGCGGCTGTCGAATGGGCAATGACCCGAAGCGATCGCTACTCAACAACTGGAATCAGATGCACGCCTGCCCGAACGTGTTCGTCACCGACGGCGCGTGCATGACATCGACCGGCAATCAAAGTCCGTCAATCCTGTACATGGCGCTCACGGCGCGGGCGGTGAATCACGCCGCCAGCGAGCTGAGCAAGCAGACTCTGTGAGGATCGCACAATGCATCCGATGAATCGTCGCGAAGCAATCATGACAACCAGCGTGCTGCTGGGAGGCGTGCTTGTCGCCACCGGTGGATTGATCACTGCCTGCGAGCGAGGGAGCGACACGAACACCGGCAAAGTCCTCGATGCCCAGGACGAAGCGCTGATCGAGGAAATCGCCGATACGTTGCTGCCGACGACTCCCGGTTCACCCGGAGCAAAAGCCGCCAGGGTTGGACCGACGATCAACCTGCTCCTGACGGAGTGCTACGAGGCGGACGCCCAGAAACGTGTCGTAGCTGGACTGAAGAAGTTCAGAGACACCGTCGGCGATCATTTCGCATCCATGTCGCAGCAGAACCGCGAGAACTGGGTGCGTCGTGTTGCCACCGAGGCTAAGACGGCCGGGGACACGCATTATTTCGGATTGGTGCGAGAGCTTTCTCTGCGCGCCTACTTCACATCGGAAATCGGACTGACGAAGGCGTTGAGATACGTGATGACGCCCGGCCGTTGGGTGGGTTGCGTGCAGATGACGCCGGGGCAGCCGGCATGGGGCTGACACCTGGGAAACACCAACTGAACTGGTTGCGGGTTGCCGGTTCCTGGTTGCGGGTTGTGGGTTAACAACAAAACGCAAATGAGGGCGTGTGGCATAAGTAAAAATCGGAATTGTTGGGTCGAGGTTTCAGGCGGATTGCATCGCGGCATCCGTCAACGCAATGCCGGAGGAGGCTGAAGTCGTCGCTGTCGCCTCACCTACGCGCGGCAATGCGGAGTCCTTTGCCAAGCGCCACGGTGTGAAAGCCGTCTATTCCGATTATCGCGAAATGCTGCGCAATCCGGAGATCGAAATGATCTCGATCACGGCGCCCAATAATCTTCACGCGCAAATCACGATCGATGCCGCCAGCGCGGGCAAGCATGTGGTCTGTGAAAAACCGCTCTGCGTCACGCTGGAAGAAGCAGACGCAATGATCGAGGCCTGCAAAAAGGCTGGGGTACTACTGCTCTATGCAGAAGAACTCTTTTTCGCACCGAAGTACGTCAAGGCGAAGCAAATGGCAGATGAAGGAGCGTTCGGCCGGGTGCACCTCGTCAAACAAGGCGAGAAGCACTCGGGTCCCCACTCCGACTGGTTCTGGGATGTCAACAAATCGGGAGGTGGCGCGCTGATGGACCTCGGCTGTCACGGGATTGCTTTCTGCTGGTGGTTCCTCGGCAAGCAGAAAGTAAAAAGCGTTTACTCTCACGTCGCGAATCTGGTACATCGCGATCGTACCGACGGCGAAGACGAGGCAATCACCATCATCGAGTTCGAGAATGGCGCGATCGGGATGGTGGAGAGCAGCTGGAATCGCCCCGGTGGGATGGACGACAGCATCGAAGTGTTCGGCGACAAGGGTCAGACGTATGCCGATATGCTGATGGGCAACGCGTTGCCAACCTACTCCGAGGTCGGCTTCGGCTACGCGGTCGAAAAAGCATCTACCACCAAAGGTTGGACGTACCCGGTGTTCGAGGAGCATTGGAATTATGGATTTCCGCAGGAGATGCGGCATTTCGCGCGGTGCGTTCGAGGAAAGGAAACGCCGATCTCCGATGGGGAGACGGGGCGAGTAGTGCAGGAGATCCTTTACGCTGCGTATGCTTCAGCAGGACTCGGCAGGAAGATCAACATGCCCTTTCGACCAAAGGGGATCGCCAAGCCGATCGATCTCTGGAAAAAACCGGAGCTGGCAAAGGCTGGCCTCTGATGCGCCTGGCTGGAGCAGTTGACATTGGCGCAACCAACACAAAGATCGGCATCGTTGGCGAGGACGGACGAGTATTCCGTCGCGCCACGATTCCCACCAACGCCGGTTCGGAACCGGATCGCCTCGTTGATGCGATCGCAGACGAGCTGCGGCCGATGATCGACTCTGTAACTGACGAGCGAAATCAGGTTGCAGCGATCGGCGTTGCGATCGCCGGATTTCTGAATCGCGAGCACACGATGATGGTGGCTAACGCGAATCTCAGTTCGCTGTGCGATTTTCCGCTCCGACGCGCGTTCGAGGAACGGTTCGAGCTCAGTTGCCACCTGGAAGTCGATTCGAATGCCAGCACGCTCGCCGAGTACAGATTCGGATTGGGCCGCGGGGTTACCCATCTACTTGGGATGGTATTTGGTACGGGAGTCGGCGGCGGCGCGATCGTTGGCGGAAAGCTTCTTCGATTCACCGGTGAGTGCCTTGGCGACATCGGTCACGTCATCGTCGAGCCCGGTGGTCGACGCTGCACATGCGGTGCTCGAGGCTGTCTCGAGGCAGTCGCAAACTCCGCCGCGTTGTCGGAGCGGGCCCAGGGACGAACGCCGCGTGAAGTAATCTCCGCCGCCCAGAGTGGGGACGCTTCGTCGAGAGACGCGCTCGCAGCGACGGGGCAGTTCATCGGGCTTGGGCTCGCTTCGCTCGTGCAGATCTTCGCGCCGGAACGGATTGTCATTGGAGGTGGGCTCGCGGCTGCAAGCGATCTTCTCATCGAGCCGACACGCGAGAGCTTTCGCGCACACGCCGGTGACGACTTTCGTGATCGCGTCGCGATCGTCTGCTCCACGTTCGAGGGTTGGGAGGGCATCGTCGGCGCTGCCAGTGTCGCCCTTTCCCCTCACGATTAAGTGGAAGAGACGCCTGCTGTCGGGGACTCGACCACTCGGCGTGCGAGTCTCGTCGAGATCGCGATTGTCCTCGGCGTTCCGACCGTAATCTTTCTCTCGTCGTCAATCCGGTGGCGTCTGGTCCATCATGGGACGGTGATATTCACGGACACACGGTTGCTGATGACGCTTGGGCTCGAGGCTGCCATCACCGCGGCGGTGCTGCCCTATTTGCTGCGCCGGGGTTGGAATCCGTTGACAGTGACTCCCGCGCCCGAGGCAAAAGACATACTGCGAGGTTTGCTTGTCTGGGTAGCGATGCTGTTCGCGCTTTACGTCTCGGTGTTGGTGCTCTACGTGTTTGTGCCGGACACGATGGCGTTCTTGCGCGCGCGCCAGTTTTCCGGGAGCGTCTCGCCAATTGTTGTCGTGACGGCATCTCTACTCAATCCCATCTTCGAGGAATTCCTTTGGCTCGGTTATGCGATCCCGGCCATCACCTCGCGCGTCGGGCTCGGCTTTGCTTGCGCGGCGAGCATCATCCTGCGAGTGGCTGTGCACCTGTATCAGGGTAAGCTGGCATTGGTTTCGGTACTGCCGATCGCGATCGTTCTGACCTGGTATTACGTGCGCACCGGACGCCTCTGGCCGACCGTCGTGGCGCACGTGATCGTCGACGCGCTCGGTTTGTCGCGGCTTGCATCGTAGAGAGAAGCGGCTGAATGGCGAAGTTACGTGTGTTCGAGAACGCTGAAGAGATCGGGCTGCACCTCGCCGGTCGCCTGCTCCAGGAGTTTGAGCGCGCGCGACAGCTGGGGCGTCGATTCGTCCTCGGCTGTCCGACTGGTCGTACTCCACGACCTACCTACGCCACGCTGGCGCGGCGGCTCTCAATCGCACCGCAGGATCTGAGTCACGT
>DASUZC010000168.1:0-4159 GCA_036377095.1 Gemmatimonadaceae bacterium | reverse complement strand
CTCGTCACCGACAACGCAATCATTGATGCAGTAATGAGCCGCGCTCCGGGTACCGCACTCGACATCGGCTGTGGCGAGGGATGGCTGGTGCGTGCTCTTGGCAAGCGGGGCGTTGATGTCATTGGCGTCGATGTAGTCCCGGGCCTGGTTGAGGCAGCCAGGCGAGCGGGAGGCGGAGATTTTCGCGTCGCGTCCTACGAGGAAATCGCCGCCGGCAAGCTCGATGTTCGTGTCGATGCGGTGATCGCCAACTTTTCCATGCTGGGCAAGGAATCAGTAGAAGGGGTCGTTCGCCGCGCACCGCAGCTGCTCAATGAGAAGGGTGCGCTGATCATCCAGACCCTGCATCCATTGATATCAACTGGAGACTTGCCCTACGCTGATGGTTGGCGCGCCGGCTCGTGGGCTGGATTTGACGACGACTTTTCAGATCCAGCGCCCTGGTACTTCCGCACGATGGAGAGCTGGCTCGAGCTTCTGAGAGAAAGTGGACTGCGCCGCGTTGAAGCCCGCGAGCCGATCAATCCCCACACGCAGCTGCCCGCATCAGTGATTTTCATCGGCGAGCCACAAAGTCCCGGCTGAGGCGCTCCACACGAGTCCATGAGCTCGTGCAGGAGCCGAACCGGTCAACAGAGATGCTCCTTGCTCGACTCGGTACACACCTGTATCGTAGGCAACTCGTTCACCATCACGCCGCCCTCCACGCCGAGGGCTCCGAATCGGAGATCTTCTGATGACGCCCAGTCTCGTACGACGCGGAGCGCTTGTCTTCTCGCTCGCTACGCTCTTACCAATCGCGGCGACGGGTCAGCAGCCGACTGGAACAGTCACTGGACGCGTGACCGACGTCTCGCTCGGTCGAGGTCTGCCCGACGTCCAGATCCTCGTAACGGGCACGCGTATCGGAGCCATGACCGGTCCTAACGGGGAATACACACTCGTCGGCGTTCCGGTCGGCTCCCGGACGCTCACTGTGCGCCGCATCGGTTATCAACCGACGATCCGGCCGGTAACTGTGGCACTCGGATCGACGACGGTCGACATCGCACTCAACGTCAGCGCAGTGAACCTCAGCGAGGTCGTCGTCACGGGAACCGGAACGGCGACAGAGAAGCGGAAGATTGGAACCAGTATCGCCACCGTCGATTCGTCAGTGATCAGCAGAGCGCAGGCAGTGACGGTGGATCAGGCGATGCAGGGGAAAATTCCCGGCGCTCAAATCACGCAGAACTCCGGCAGCCCGGGCGGCGGTGGAATTTCAGTCAGGCTGCGCGGTGTGAACTCGTTCATTTCCGGATCAGACCCGTTGTACATCGTCGACGGGGTGATCGTCGACAATGAATCCGGCCAGTTGGCCGATCTCGGCACGCGCGCCAATCCACAGAACCGGCTCGCCGATCTGAATCCGGACGACATCGAGCACATCGAGATCATCCGCGGTGCTGCGGCAGCAGCGCTTTACGGATCGCGCGCCAACAACGGCGTCGTCCAGATCTTTACCAAGCGCGGCACCACTGGCCGGCCGCGGTTCACGTCGACGACGCGCTGGGGCACCAGCGAGCTGCGCGAACAGCAGCCGTTCAATTTCTATCCCTTCGACGTCAACGGGCTTCCCGTCGCGCGCTACAACTATCAGGATGACATCTTCCATCGCGCGGGTTCGTGGGAGCAGAACCTCACCGTCGAAGGAGGCAGCGACCAGACGCGCTACTTCATGAGTGGGAATTTCGCGAATGAAGACGGCATCATGCGCTCGACCTCGTCGCGGCGGAGTGGTGCGCGGCTCAACCTTCAACAGCAACTGAGTGAGCGTCTCGTCGCGAACGTCACCTCCAACTACATCAACACCAATAACCAGCTGCAGGCGTTCGGCGAGCAGAACGACTACGGTATCATGGGCTCGCTGTTCTTTGCTCCCACCAGTGTCGATTTCCGCCCCGTCAACGGCGTTTATCCTCTACCACCTGCGCTCGGAACCAATCCGCTGCTCGCGATCGATCGCATTCGTAATCCGCAGTCGATCGAGCGTTTCATCGGATCTACGAAGGTGACGTGGACGCCTTTAACGAATCTTCTCTTTGACTACACCATCGGCGTTGATAACACTGGTTTCGAGCAACGTCAGTTCGTACCGCGGAACGCTGTACTGGGTACCGCGCCGCTGGTAACGGGGCGCTCGCAGTCCGTGTTCGAGAACAACCGCATCGTCAATCAGGATGCAGTGTCCAGTCTCACCTGGAGACCGATGGGCTCGTTCGAGGGCCGCACAACCGCCGGCGTCAATTACACGTCGCAGCGGGTTCGAATTACCCAGGCAAGCGCGAATGGACTGGCGCCAGTCGGAGATCTGGTGAGCGCCGGATCCGTATTCTCGGCGTTTCAATCGGATGTCCAGCTGCGAACCCTCGGCTTCTACGGACAGCAGGAGCTCTCGTTCCGCGACCGGCTGTTCCTCACCGGCGCGGTACGGTGGGACGCGTCATCCACTTTTGCGCCGTCAGAGCGGTGGCAGGCATTTCCGAAATTCTCGGCGTCCTTCGTTGCGGTGGACAACAGGCCGGGCCTGCTCAACAATCTGCGCCTGCGCAGCGCGCTCGGCTGGGCGGGAAGTCAGCCGGGCATCCTCAATGCTTATTCACAATTCATTACCTACACTCAGCTCCCGTTCGCCGGTCGTCCGGGATTCGTCAACGACGTTACGTTCGGCAATCCAACTCTTCGCAACGAGCGCGCACGTGAATGGGAGCTCGGTGCTGACATGGGATTCCTGTCGGGCCGCGTCGCCTCTGAGCTGACTTATTACGACCGGCGCGTTTTCGACCTCCTCTTCTTCCGTCCGCTTCCCACCAGCACCGGGTTTTCCCGGCAGTTCTATCCGATCGGCACAATGTCGAACAAGGGCATCGAACTGCTGCTGAGAACTACCAACGTCAATGCGCCGAACCTGCAATGGACGTCGACGTTCACTTACGCTCACAACAAGAACAACGTCGACACACTCACCATTCAGGACTTTCAGTCGGCGGGCGGCTATCCGAATCGCATTCGCGCCGGACAGCCGGCAGGCGTGTTCTACGGCTCTTATGCGGCGCGCGACTGCATCACCGGCGCGTTGCTCACCGATTCGCTTGGCCGGTATCGTCGCAGCAATCAGACGGCGGACATGGGCAACGCTGCTCAGCGAGTGGCCATCAGCCATGGCAACTGCAACGACTCGCTCAACGCAGTGATCGGCGACCCGAATCCCAAATGGATGGGGTCATTTCTCAACGAGGTCACGCTCGCCAAAAGAATTCGACTACGTGCGCTGCTCGACGGCGTCTTCGGCAACAAGATCATGAACCTTTCCACGCGTGCCCAGAACGCGGGCATCGCCAGCAACTCCAAGACGTACGAGCGCGAGCTGCTGCCGTACGGTGACCCGCGCAAGCTGCCGCCCACCTGGAACTCGCGCACACAGGGAATTTTCGAGTACTGGATCGAAGACGGTGGCTTCGTCAAACTGCGCGAGCTGAGCGCCAGCTATACGCTCGACGCGACACCGGTGCGACGCTATTTCCGGGATGGAATCGATCTCACACTCTCCGGGCGGAACCTCGCTGTTTGGACGAATTACAGCGGATATGATCCGGAGATCAACCTGTTTGGCACCAACGCAGGCGGCCTGCAGTCGGTGCAGACAACAGCTGCCGATCGCGGCTTTGATTTCGGTGGTTATCCAATTCCTCGCGTCTGGCAGCTCAGCGCGCGGGTCACTTTCTGACGCGCGGAGACTCTCAGTCATGCGAACGATGAGAAAAATTCTGGGCGCCGTCGCCGCGATCGCGCTCGTCGGATGCAACCTGGATCTTCAGAATCCGAATCAGCCTACCGAGGGCCAGGTGACGAGCACTCCGGATGGAGTGATCGCTCTCGCTACAGGACTTCAGGGCCGCTTCGCTGTTTCGTACGGCAATTACGCCTACATGGCGGGGCTGGTGACCGACGAATTCGCGTCCACGACGGCGGCGTTGATTTCGATCAGCGACGCTGAGCAGGGGTCGGTGCCGCCGGGAACCGGTATCGCAGAGAACGTGTTCAACTCGATTTATCGAACCGTTCGAACTG
The DNA here is from genome assembly GCA_036377095.1 of Gemmatimonadaceae bacterium. Taxonomy (GTDB): domain Bacteria; phylum Gemmatimonadota; class Gemmatimonadetes; order Gemmatimonadales; family Gemmatimonadaceae; genus UBA4720. Next base: position 49 of record DASUZC010000168.1, on the reverse strand, counting down.
CAGACGACTTGCTTACCGGCGCGAATACTCTGGCCGGTGAATTCGACGC
>DASUZC010000167.1:0-17673 GCA_036377095.1 Gemmatimonadaceae bacterium | reverse complement strand
GCTGATCTGGATTTACACCATTGGAATCGGCGCCTTCTACGGCACCGCACCCACGCTTCCGCTAATCCTTGCCGACCGCCTTCCGATCACCGAAGCCAACGTAGGCTTTTTCGTGATGTACCTCGGTGGAATGGGAGTGGTGGTGCGCGCCGGAATCCTCGGACGGATGATCGAATGGCTGGGAGAGGTGCGCCTTACCCGACTTGGACTCCTTCTGCTGGCAACGGGCCTGGCGCTAATAGCAGCGGTACACTCTTACCTAACGCTCGCCATTGCCCTGACGCTGATGCCGCTCGGCACCGCCTTTGTCTTTCCCTGCGTCACCGCTATGCTTTCGCGAGTGGTTCCAAAACGTCACCGCGGCCTCTATATGGGCGTCCAGCATACATTTGGCGGCGTGTCACGGGTCGTCTTTCCGTTGGCCGCTGGCGTCGCCATGGACCACCTCGGACTCGGGTTTCCATATGTTGTCGCCGGGGTGCTGGTTCTTTCCACACTGCTGTTGACTACGTCGATGGAACAGTACGCTCCCAGCCGCGCTGCACCGGTGACATAAGCTCCCACTACTCGGCTAGGGTCGCATCATGCCGACCCCCGCCGAGCGTAAAGCCCTTCTGTTCTTCTCGATCGTCCTTGTTCTGGGTGCTTCCGAACGGACGATTCGCTCACTCCATAGCGCCAGTCCTGCCGACGCAAAGGCGCGGTCGGCGCTCGAAGCGCAGATCCGCGCTGCGGATTCCGCGCGGAAGTCCGGATTACGTAAGTCCAAGCGGCAAAAGGCGAAAAAGGCCCCGCCCAAACCCGCTGGACCGCTGGATCTTGACGTTGCCACAGTTGAAGAAATCGTAGCGCTCAGACACGTCGGCCCGACGCTCGCCAAACGCATCGTCGCCGACCGCGACTCGTTCGGACCGTTCGGCTCTTTCGAAGGTTTGCAGAGGGTAAAAGGGATCGGACCCTCTATGGTAGAAAAACTTGACTCCAGCGTAACCTTCTCTTTGGTCCCGCGTCCTACCAACACAGTCATATCCAGGCCATCCGAAGTGCCGAAAGCACGCAGGAAGCCTCACCGGAGGGACCCGCGTCCTTGACAGCACCTGCCGCAAAAACGCCGAGGATCGGCGATCTGCTGCTGAGAGAAGGGCTGATCACGCAGGATCAGCTCAATAAGGCTCTTCAGGAGCAGAGACACAACGGCACTCGCGTAGGCTACAACCTGGTCAAGCTCGGCTTCGTAAAGGAGACCGATCTCACCAGGATGCTGGCGCGTCAGCACAAAATGCCCGCCGTCGACCTCACCAAATTCCAGGTCGATGGGCGCATTGCCAAGCTCATTCCCGGCGAGCTCGCCCTCAAGCACAACGTTCTGCCGCTCAAGCGTGATGGTCGCACGCTCACCGTCGCGATGTCGGACCCGGCGACGATGTCGGTGCTCGATGACATCAAGTTCATCACCCGTCTCGACATTTTCCCGGTTATTGCCGGCGAGTTCACGCTTCGCAACGCGATCGAGAAGTTCTACTCGTCGGGCGAGGCGCAGATGGAAAACCTTCTCGCCGAGATCGACGATGACGACGATATCGAGATCCTCGAGAGCGAGAATGACAACGAGCTGGCAGGACAGGCGCTGGTCGACGAAGCACCAGTCGTCAAACTCATCAACGCCATCATGACCGACGCGCTCAGAAAGGGCGCCTCGGACATTCATTTCGAGTGCTTCGAGAAAGAGCTTCGCGTGCGCTACCGTATTGACGGTGCGCTGCAGGAGATCATGAAGCCTCCGATCAAAATGCGGCCCGCGCTAATCTCCCGCTTCAAGATCATGGCGAACCTCAACATCGCCGAGCGTCGAGTACCGCAGGACGGCCGTATCAAACTGAAGATCGGCAACAAAGTCATCGACTTCCGTGTCTCGACGTTGCCCACGCTGTTCGGAGAGAAGGTCGTGCTCCGTATTCTCGACAAGGGCAACCTGTCGCTCGACCTGAGCACCTTCGGCATCGAGCCCCGCGCCGAGCGCGAGCTGATGGAAGCGATCTCGAATCCTTACGGCATGGTGCTCGTCACCGGTCCGACTGGTTCCGGTAAGACGACGACTCTTTACTCCGCACTATCGAAGATCAACAACATCGACGTCAACATCATGACGGCTGAGGACCCGGTCGAGTACAACCTATTCGGCATTAATCAGGTACTTGTACGCACCGACATCGGGATGACCTTCGCTGCCGCGCTCAAAGCATTCCTTCGTCAGGACCCCAACATCATCATGTTGGGAGAAATTCGAGACCTCGAGACTGGTGGCATCGCCATCAAGGCCGCGCTCACCGGTCACCTGGTCCTCTCGACCCTGCATACCAACTCGGCGCCGGAGACGGTGACACGTTTGTTGGACATGGGGCTCGAGGCGTTTAACGTAGCTTCGGCGCTCAATCTTGTACTCGCCCAGCGACTCGTGCGCCGGGTCTGCAAGAACTGCGGTGAGGCCTACAAGATGGATGAGTCCGAGATCGCCGCGGCGAAGGTCGGCGGCGGTGTCACGCTACGTGATATGAAGTTCACCGACATGGCGCTCAGTGATGCGAAGGCACGCGCCACCGACGCCGCCAAACCATTCGTCGAGCAGATGACCCTCGACACCCGCATGGCCGACATTCCTGTTTTTCGCGGCAAGGGCTGCGAGCAATGCGAGGGCAGCGGACTGCGGGGACGACAAGGTCTCTACGAAGTAATGAACATGACGCCGCGCGTCAGAAAGTTGATCATGCAGAGCGCAGGCGCCGCCGAAATTCAGAAAGCAGCGATCGAGGAAGGAATGCTGACGCTCCGCATGGACGGCTGGCTGAAAGTCCTCAAGGGAATTACTACGCTCGACCAGGTCGTCCGTGAGACCGCGGCTGATTCACACCCCTCGCACCACTAACCGATGACTTTACCGTTCATTGACACGTCCTCCCCTTCCGGACCTCCCAAGCCGGCGGCTGGAATCAACCTTCGCGCACTGCTGGAAGAGATGGTCTCGCGCAATGCCTCGGATCTTCACATCGTCGCCGGTGAGAAGCCAAAGCTCCGCGTAGATGGTGATATCACCAACGCGACCGCCGAATACGAGCTGACGCCGAAAGACACGCTCATGCTCGCGTATTCGGTTCTCACCGAGCAGCAGAAGAAGCGGTTCGAGCTCGAAGACGAGCTCGACTTCTCCTTCGGCATCCAGAACCTGGCCCGATTCCGTGGCAACGTGTTCAAGCAGCGCGGCTGCGTTTCGATGGTCGTCCGACAGATTCCCTTCGCGATCAAGACCTTCGATCAGCTGGGCTTGCCTGGCTCGATAGCAAAGATGGCGGAGAAGCCGCGCGGTCTCGTCCTCGTCACCGGCCCCACTGGCTCCGGTAAATCGACGACCCTTGCAGCGATGATCGACAAGATCAATCGCGAGCGCAAAGGTCATATTATCACCGTCGAAGACCCGATCGAGTTCATTCACAAGCACCAGAGCTGCATCATCAATCAGCGCGAGATCGGGAGCGATACCAAGTCATTCGCCAACGCACTCAAGTACGCGCTGCGTGAAGACCCCGACATCATCCTGGTCGGCGAAATGCGCGACCTGGAGACGATCGCCGCCACGCTGACGATCGCCGAAACAGGTCACCTCGCGTTTGCAACCTTGCACACCAACTCTGCCGCCGAAGCAATCAACCGTATCATCGACGTTTTCCCATCTCACCAGCAGTCACAGGTGAGAGCGCAGCTGGCGTTCGTGCTCGAGGGAATCGTCACCCAGACACTGTTACCGAAGGCGACTGGTCGTGGTCGCGTAATGGCAGCGGAGATTCTCGTCGTCACCCCGGCCATTCGCGCCCTGATTCGTGACGACAAGGTTCACCAGATCTACTCGTCCATGCAGGCCGGTAAGAAGTTCGGTATGCAGACGCTGAACGACGCGCTATATCAGCTGTACATGGCGCGCGAAGTTACCGCCGACGAATGCCTGCGCGTCAGCGGAGATCCGACGGAGTTCCAGCGCATGATCGGACAGCTGCCGACGGAAGATGATGGAACAGGCAAGCACGTACCCACCAAGCCGGCGACAGGAAGGCCGGCGACTGGTTCCCCAGTGAAGCGTTAGGAGAGGGTTAGTTAATGGCTACGTTTACTTATACCGCGAGAGCATTCAACGGCGATCTTCGCACCGCGACGATCGACGCTTCTTCACGCGATGACGTCATTGCACAGCTTCGCAAGCAGCGACTGAGCGTCGTCAAAATCGATCAGGGCGCCAGCGCAAAAGTCGGTCGCGGCTCGATCAAGACGCGCGATGTCGTCATCTTCACCCGTCAGTTCTCGACGATGATCAACTCTGGTCTGCCACTTGTGCAGGCTCTGACCATTCTCGCCGAGCAGACCGACAACAAGGCGCTCGCCGAAGTCACCAAGAAAGTGGTGTTCGACGTCGAGTCCGGTAACACGGTGGCTGACGCGCTGTCCAAGCACCCCCGTGCTTTCACCAACCTGTACGTGAACATGGTCGCCGCTGGTGAAGCGGGTGGTATTCTCGACACGATTCTCATGCGTCTGGCGACGTTCCTGGAAAAGAACGACGCGCTGGTGAGAAAGGTGAAGGGCGCGATGATTTATCCCGCCGTCATCATGAGCGTCGCCGCGATCGCGGTCATAGTACTCCTCATCTTTGTCATTCCGGTGTTCGAGAACATGTTCGCATCGGTCGGCCTCGCGCTGCCGCTGCCGACCCGCATCGTCATCGGCGCTTCGCGTTTCCTCAAAGGATATTGGTGGATGGTGCTCGCCGTTGCTGTAATCGGCGGCTACGCGTTCAAGAAGTACTACGCGACCTCCAACGGTAAGCTGAATATCGATCGCATAATGCTGAAGATGCCGGTGCTCGGTGACGTGCTCCGCAAATCAGCGGTGTCGCGCTTCACCCGTACGCTGGGCACGCTGATCAGCTCAGGCGTCAGCATTCTCGAGGGCCTCGAGATCACCGCCAAGACCGCCGGCAACCGCGTCATTCAGGACGCGATCATGGATTCCCGCGCCTCGATCGCCGGTGGTGATACGATTGCGCAGCCGCTGCAGAAGTCGAAGGTGTTCCCACCGATGGTTATCTCGATGATCGCAGTCGGTGAACAAACCGGTGGTCTCGACGAAATGTTGTCCAAGATCGCCGACTTCTACGACGAAGAAGTTGATGCCGCGGTGAGCAACCTGCTCTCGCTGCTCGAGCCGATCATGATCGTGTTCCTTGGCGTCATCGTCGGCGGCATGGTCGTGGCCATGTATCTGCCGATCTTCGACATGATCAACGCTGTGCAATAGCCGCAGCCGGAAAACAAAAACGGCCAGCCGATGTCGGCTGGCCGTTTTTGTTTTTCTCTGCCTGCAGGCTTAGAACATCACGCCAAACGTGATTGGAACGAAGTTCAGCGTACCACCGTTCACACTGACGCTGTTGTAGCGCGCTTCGATGAAAGTCTTGAAGCTCGACGAGAACGGAATCTTCACTCCGCCGCCGGCGTTCCAGCCGAAGTGATTCTCAGCCGCGTTACCACCGCCGGAGATGTCGACGCTCGGACGATACAGTCCGGCTCCGCCGATGACGTACGGCGAAAAGGACATCCCGAGCGGGAGCGCGTACTCGATGTTTCCGGTGAACGAGGGAATGTTGATGTTACCACCGCCACCACTGAAGCCAAACTGGTTGTACGCCGCTTCGGCACGAACGGCGAGGGGCGTGTACTGCGGGCGATAGCCAACTGCCAACGCGATGTTGTATCCCGTGTTGGTCCCGTTCCCTAGATCACCGTTTGGAAATGCGATTCCACCCGATGCTCCGATCTCGAACGGATTGTAGCCGTACTGCGCCTGCGCGCTTGACGCAGCGGCCATCAAACCGCCGACCGCAAGTAAAGCAAAGAATTTGTTCTTCATAGTTTCTCCGTTTGTTCGGCCCTTCGTTGATCCGCCCGCATTCGTTTGTGGTGCCGTTCTCCGGGCGGTGAGAACGTTATGTAGACACCCTGGACGCTACTCTCACTACTTCGCTGAGCGTTGAATCAATCTTCTCGAGATTCTATTCCGCCGAGCTCACAATTGGTGTACGCACCTCGGCGGGAATTTGTTCAGCGGAGCCGCACCTAGACCGCGACGGTCTCCCCGAGCTCGACGCGCGTCGTCTCCTCTTCCGGTTTCTCGCCGAGAAATTCGACCCACTGCTTCTTGAGCTGCGGATAATGCTTCGAAGCTTCTGCCAGATCGATGAAACAATCTATTGTCTTCTCGAACCACGTATGCAGTTTCTTGTCTGCAATGCGCCCGGCATCATCGAACGCGTGGTGCGCCTGCGCCAATGCAAACATGTCGGGATAAACTCGAGCACCCAGATGCTCGAGCGGCTGACGCAGAGCCCATAATCCGACCCTACCACCGGTCATTGACGGCGATGCCGCGATCAGAAGAGCTTGCTTGCCGTTGAATGGCTGTGGCCGGAAGCGCGATACCCAGTCGATGGTGTTCTTCAAAACACCGGGCATCGAGGCATTGTATTCCGGCGATGCAATGATGAACCCATCGGTTGCAATCAGTTTGTCGTGCAGGGCCTGGGCTCCGCCTGGTAGTCCTTTCGATATCTCAACGTCATGATCGTAGGCGGGGCACTCGAAATCCGACATCTTCGCGCGGTCCACCGTCGCGCCCTTGTCCTCCGCAACCTTCGCTGCAAGCGTGGCAAGGTTGTCATTCATCGAGCCATCGCGCAGCGAGGCGCCGAACACCAGCAATCGGACCGAACACCGTTTTTCGTTCTGCATCCCAGCCTCGACAGTTGAGCCCAGGCTCTGTTTGTTGAGCAAGTACCGTTAACCGGTCAAGCAATTAGCGCACCGCACGTCGGTACGATTCAGGCGTTAAACGCCTGAACGAGGCCTTTACGGTTTATGAGCGACTGACTCTACTCCCGCTCCGACTAGACAAGCGGTGAGGTCGTCCGCGGATTCGGTCTGGCACGCACGATCGCGCGCGGGCACGTCTGAAAAGAATGACGCGACTTGCTGTCCGATTCCGTTCCAGCAGCGCATCCGGTTCTCTCCTGCGGGGAACGATTTGCAAAACCCCACGCCGCGAGGAAGCTCACTGCGGGCGTAAGAAAGATGTCGCACCGCGCCCAGGTAGCAGTATGGCTCTCCAAATGGCGACGCCAGCGCGCAACGCTTCTTGATTCCGTCGTACTGAAATGCGGATGCCCCCGATGCGTTTCTGCCGAGTCCGACATAACAGAACGCGACGAGCTCGCGCATGCCGGCTTCATCGCAAACCGCGCTTGCCTTGCGATAGTCCTGTGCCAGCGCGGGAAGAATCAAATCCGACTGCAGCTCGTAGCAGGCGTATCGATACCTGGCTGCCGTAGAGTCGCAGGGATAATGGAGATCGTTTCGTCGAAAGAGCACGACCGAAGCAGTCGGCATCGAGTGGCGATGCATCCCGAACTTGCCGTCGCCGAACACTTGCATTCGCGCGCCCATGTTGTGCTCCATGAACACGCCGCTCCAGCAGCTGCGGCGATCCCAGTCGGCGCCGAGTCGATCGCAATCATGCAACGACGCATTCACATCGTACGCGTGGTACATCATCAGGCCATGTCCGGTCCCGTGCAGGCAATCGAACAACCGGAACTGTTCGCTGGTTCCGCGCAAACCGTCGCACGGCGCCGTGAGAAAGCTCTGCGAGATCGGCATTCCCATCCGGGCGTCGAAATAGCGCTGCAGAATCCCGTGGTAGCACCCGGATTGATATCGGTCGTCGCACTGCGACAGCAAACGCGTCGCGGTGGCCGGCGTCGATCGCACCGCGTAGCCGAGGGCGTGCGCCAATGGATGTCCGAGCAGGATGAGCAACGGATCGCTATGCACGACTCTGTCGAGCGTCCCCATCGCCAATGCGATATTGCCTGCGGCTGACAGCGCGCCGATTCCGTCGCCGATACAGGTTGAGTACTCGTCGATCGATTTCGAGACGCGCGGCTTGCACAGCGTGAGCAGGGAATCGGCAACGACACCCGAGTCTGCAACCAGTCGGGACTGCGTTGTGGGGGCGCTCACGGACGTATCCGAGGCGCTCATTTGCATCGCGTGATGATCGTGTTGAGCCGCCGCATTTGCGGCAACGGCCGCCAGCGCAACTCCAGCGATTGCCGTCCGAAAAAGGGCGCCAGGCACGATCGAGGGTCGTTTCGTCATGACCGCAGTATCACAGCGAGGTCAGTCGGATTCAACCGGGAGGGCGGTTCACGCGCGCAGCTTTCCGACGCGCAGATGCAGCGGCCATCTGATCGGGCGCGCGGTGGCGGGATCACCCCACTCCGACGCGAGGGATGGCTCTAACTCTGATACCGGATCTACTCCGTGCAGCTCGGCATATCTTGCGGCCGACGACCACGTTCGCAGATAGCCGAGCAGCTCCGCCAATGTCCAGCTCGCGCGCAGCTCGAAGGGTGGTGGTGTCAGCTCAACGAACGGGAAATCGATCGTTTGGTAACCGTCGAGTAGTAGTTGCCGCTCGGCGAACCAGTACTGTTCAAGCTTGACCCGATTGAAGGTGTGAAGAAGGTTCTGGAGATGCTGAGTATCGAGAACAGGATCACCGTAGCCCCACACCGCGATCGCACCGTCGGATTTGAGCAGTCGGGTTGCTTCGGCGAAAAACGCCGGCGCATTGAGCCAATGAAGTGCCTGGGCGGCAGTAACGAGGTCCGCTGAATGTGACTCCGCTCCCGTCTGCTCCGCGGGGGCGACGCGGTACTCGACATTTGCTCGCGGCGTCGCTTTGTCGATTTGTGCCGAGCTGGGATCGATGGCAATGACGTGAGTGAAGTGCTCTGCAAGTCCGATTGCTGCCTGGCCATTGCCGGTCCCGCAATCGATTGCCAGATCGTGCGCGGCAGTGACGCTTGCAACGTATCTGAAAAGCGAATCGGGATAGTGTGGGCGACAAGCTGCATAGAGCGCCGCCCGCTGAGAGAAGTGATCCTTGAACGTCACTCGCGTCCCCTAGCGGGACGCGCGGAGCTTAGCGCGACTCCAGACTCAAATTGCGATTGATCGCCGTGGCGACGTAGACCATATCGATGCTTTTCAGGAACTCGTGCCAGAGAGGGGGAGCGCGGAATGCCATCTTTCCGGATGGGTCTTCCCACACCGGAACGACAACTCCCGGTATGTTCGCGGAGTGTGCGCTCTTCTGAAAAGCTTCCTGGATGCGAGCCTGCTCGTTGGGTGATCGTTTGGCGAACGACCGATCCACCGGCACGATGATCACGTCCTGACCACCGTGTCGCAGATGCGCCACCGGAAATGTTGGCATCGCATCCATTCGCTTCGCTGCGGCTTCTCCCATGTATCATGGAGGTTCCCACTAGAACACAAGGAGGTCAATGTCGATTCTGTATCTCAAAATGTCGGTTTTCTATCAACCAAAATTGACTGCTGACGCCTTATCGCAAGAGAAGTAGCTTCACCAGCATGAACAAACTCGCGCTGATTGTGATCGTGACAGCGCTGGCGGCGTGCGACGAGAATGCATCGCGCGCGCGCGTAGATAGCGGTGGGACAATAGTAATCCTCACCGGCGCGGATCCCGGAACGCTGTTCCCGCCATTGATAGGAAGAATCCAGGGAAAGCAGATCGCTGAGGAGATCTACGATTACCTCGCTGACGTGGGGCCGGACCTCAACACGCGCAACGAGCGCGGATTCCGGCGCCAGCTCGCCGAATCATGGCGATGGTCCCCTGATTCGCTGCAGATCTCTTTTCAGATAAACCCGCGGGCTCGCTGGCACGACGGGCGGCGTGTGACAGCGCGCGATGTCGCCTTCACTTTCGCTCTCAATCGGAACCCGGAGCTGGCCTCGTACTACGCCTCTTCGCTCACCAACATCGATTCTGTCACTGTCGTGGATTCGCTGACTCCGAAGTTCTGGTTTCACCGCCCGTTACCGACGCGGTTCCTCGATGCCGCTGCGCAATTGTTGATTCTACCGGCGCATCAATTGGAGAACATTCGCGCCTCAGCACTGCGCGAAACACCTCCGCCCCCGGTCGGCAGCGGCCGGTTTCGCTTTCGCAACTGGAACAAGGGAAGCAGCATTGAGATCGTCGCCGATACGGGGAATTATCGCGGCCGCGCCATAGTCGACCGCGTAATCTGGTCCGTCGTTCCAGACGTCGTCGCGGCGCTGGCTCGATTGTGGGCTGGCGAGGGAGATGTTTACGACGGGTTGCGCCCGCAGGACTTATCCGATCTTGCCCGTCATCGCAGTTTGCGCGCGATCATTCTGCCTGGAATGGAATACGCTTTTCTTCGTTTCAACCTCCGCGATCCAACCGACACGGCCAAACCGCACCCGTTGTTTAATGAGCGCGAGCTGAGGCGCGCCATCACATTGGCTATCGATCGCCAAGCTCTCTTGCGGAATCTGCTCGATACGTTCGCGCTGGTACCGGTGGGTCCGGTGGTGCGCCCCTATCCGACGACTGATCCAACCATCTCTCAGTTGCCTTACGACTCGGCGCGCGCATATCGACTGCTTGACTCGCTGGGCTGGGTTCGACGCGGCGCGGACGGGATACGCGCGAAAAACGGACGGGATCTCGCATTCACAATCCTTATCCCCACTAACAGCCTCAACAGGCAGCGGGCGGGGGTGGTGATCCAGAGTCAACTTCGCCGCGCAGGAGTGAAAGTAAACCTCGAGCTGCTTGAGGTGAACACCGAGATCGCGCGTGAAGAAGTCGGCGCATTCGACGCAGCACTGGACCCAGCTTCCATGGCGGCTAGCCCTGACGGGACCTGGGATTATTGGAGCAGCAAGGGCTTCGTGCCCAACGGGGCAAACTTCGGGCGGTACGCAAGTCCGGCGTTCGATGCTGCATTCGATAGCGCCCTTAAAGCGGATTCCGTGCGGTCCCGCGACGCATTCTCGCGTGCCTACGCGATCATCAATGAGGATGCCCCTGCCGTCTGGCTCTACGAGGCCCGAAAAATCATCGGTGTTCATCGCCGCATCCACACAAACGTGATGCGCCCGGATGCCTGGTGGTTCAGCCTCGCGGACTGGTTTATCCCCGCCAGCGAGCGGATAGCCCGTGACCGCATTCCACCCTTGTTTAGGGGTCGTTAAGCCCAGCTAACGAGGCTTAAATGACACGAAAACGCCCCTCCAGTGATACGAAACAGGCATTTCGGAACTGGTGTCAGAGTGACATTTTAGAGGCACTCAAAACCCGTCCAGATAATGATCCGGCATCAGGTTTACTTCGATACGCTTGGTTCCTTAAGGGAGGATTCCGCCTCCTGGCGTTCCGTGTTTGCCGGACTTTCTGTCCTGCGACTGGTGGATTCCTATGCCGACAATTCGGCGTCGGTGGATCCGGCCAATTGGGCGCAGCTACACAGCGTTCGCAGTTCGATTCAGGACGTAAGCGCGGGTGATCCGATTCGTGGCGTCCTTACCACCGTACTCGAGGAGACGATCGCGCGGGGCACGATTGACGAGGTCGTGTGCCGGTCTCTCCTCGCGTACGGTCGGGCGCTCGACTACGAGGCGAGCTGGTCATTAGCTACTGATGTATTTCAGACGGTGGCGAGGCTGACGCGTCCGGAAAAGAACGCGAAGCTGGCGATCGAAGCCAATGTCGCAGTCGGTGGCGCGGCTCGTCGAAATGGCGACTGGGAGACTTCAGCGCGCGCATACTCGCAGGCTGCTTACGTCGCCGACACAATGGGAGACCGCCAGGGTGTGCTGACGGTGCAGGTAGGCATTGCGAACAACTACCTCTTCAAGGGCAATTTCCCTCAGGCACAATCGATTCTGGACGACGTCGTAATGCAGGCACGCGACCAGGGATTTGATGACGTCGAGGGAATGGCACTGCATAGCCGTGCTGTAATTGCCGGAACCCGGGGCCAGCATGCGGAGGGTCTCAAGCTCGCTTACGACGCTCTTCGCCTCACCAAGAGACCAGCTGATCGTGATCAGGTACTCGGCGACATAGGTGCGCTGTTCACCGAACTTGGCATGTATGATTCGGCGCGCGACGCGCATCTCATTCTCACCGCGACGGCGCAGACAAAAATGGTGCGCTGGTCTGCCACCGTGAACCTTATGGAGCTCGCTGGACTCGAAGGCCACGAAACCGCCTTCGATGCTTACGCGCGAGAGCTCGCCGCGGAGCCTCTTAATCCGTGGGTGCGTTCACACTACCTGCTGTTCCTCGGAGAGGGCTTCGCGCGTCTCGGTCGAATCGAAGCCGCGGAGGACGCCCTCAAAGAAGCGTCAGAGTTCGCCAGCGCGAATCAGATCCACCAGATCGCGTTCAAAGCACAATCTGCTTTGCAGAAGGCGCGATCGCTTCCACGCACCCAGACTCCAGAACTGCCTACGCGTTCGGAGTGGGTACCTGAAGAAGTTGGAGCTGTCGTCCGGGCTATCTCGGAACTTCGGAAGACAGCGGAGGCTGCCGCGTAATCAGCGCGGCAGCCGGCCTGAGCTGTCTTATCTGCAGGTCGATGAGCCGTTCATGATCGGACAAACGTCGTTCTTGGGTGCGGTCATGTCCGAGCAAGCGGCGAGGACGACGGAAGCGACGACGGTGGCGGCGATGAGAAGGCGGCGGCGGATCATTGGAGTTACTCCTGAGGTTGGGTTGGAATTCCTGCCGTACTGACCAACGCTCAACGTACGGCCCATCGCCGTTGCCGAAATGCCAGTTTCTTATCAGAAAATGCCTGTTTCCTATCCAAAACAGCACTTTTCTTATCACCTCCCCTCGCGCTGAAGAGGTTTGGTCGCCAGTTTCCTAAGACCATGCGCTCCACCGCCTCGTGAGCGTTGCGGCGTTTTTGCCCACCAGACTCCTCGCTCACGTCAAGCACGTCTTCGCGGAGGAGCCCGAGCTGTTGATTGCCGATTCCTGGCAGGAACTGGAATCGTTTATTCGGCGCAAACCCGTAACGGTCGTGATCCTCGACCCGGCAGCCGACGGGATAATGAACGTCAGTGCTGTCGCCGGACTGCTGAAGCGCTATCCGTCGCTACCGTTGATCGCTTATGTCACTCTCCACGCGCCGCAGTTCAGCGCAGTGGCTCAGCTAGGCCGGCTCGGGTTGAAGGAAGTCGTCCTGCATCGCTTCGACGACGAGCCCGAAGGGTTCAAGGAGAGGGTTGAGCGACTGGAAGGAAACGCGCTCACACACGATGTGATCGAAGCATTGCGCGGACGATTGTCGCAGATACCACGGCAGCTCTCAGTCACCATCGAGAATCTGTTCGAGCAGCCGCATCGCTACACGAGCGCGTTCGACTTGGCGATGGAAGCTGGAATTGCGATCGTCAGCGTTTACCGCAACCTCGATTCAGCCCGACTCGGCTCGCCCAAGCGATTGCTCATCGCTGCGAAAGTGCTGCGTGGGTTTGGCTATCTCCGCGATCCCGGCTACTCTGTGCTCGATGTCTCCATCAAGCTGGGCTATAAGACCGCTCGAATTTTTTCGCAGCACTGGGTGAGCGTGTTCGGTCAGACACCTGCGCGAGTCCGCACCAGGCTGACTGATGAAGCCGCAATCTCGAGTGTGCTGGAGTGGCTCCGGGCAGGTGACGATGAGTCGCTGGAGGACGACCCCGGCCACCCGCCCGGGCCTAATGGATCACGTCGCCGGCGTCGCCGCCGGCGCGAGCCGAGCTAGTCCCACTGAAGAATCCCCTTCATGTCGTCGAGAAGGGGGACAGCAGAACCGGGTTTTTTCGGCGCGTCCGGGTCGCGGGCTTCGTCAGCGACCCGGATGAAATCACTCCACAGATCTCCAAGTCGCACCGCCAGCGGCTGAGCTCCCGGTGTGTCGCCAAGCGAGTCGGCAACTACCGGATACGGCCTTTCAAGGTCGCTGAACGCGCGCGAATCGGACTTTTTACGGCTCATCTGGAAGGCGGTGGGGCGCTGTCGGGTGGATCGAGGTGGTCGAAGGCGATAGCGGATACGCCCGCGCCGCCCGCGAATGCATTCACCAATATGCGTCCATCGCCCGCCACTCGTCTAGCAGCAACCAAATGTTCCGCAAACCAGTGGCCTCTGCGGGTGCCTAAGTCGTCATACCGGACGCCATTGCCGCTCGACGAAGAATGAATGAAACGTCCGTTCCCCGCGTAGATCGCCACGTGACTGATTCGGCCGCCCTGCGAGAACAACATTAGATCGCCAACCGCCATCGCTCGTGTCGAGGGCTCAACGGCGACGCCCGAACCCGCCATCTGACGAGACGTCCGCGGCAGATCGACTCCCTGAATCCCGTACACATACTGCACAAACCCTGAGCAATCGAAGCCCGAACGGGGGGACGTTCCGCCATACCGATACGGCGTGCCGATGTATTGTTCCGCCGTCGGGACAACTCTCCGCGCTGCCCCGGCGCCGCGAGACGCTGTACCGATAACCGGCCACGTAGTGCGTGAGCTACGTGTAGGGGCTGGTGCGCTTGGCGGTCGATCGACAGTCCGAGAAGATCCCGCGGTGCGACGAGGTGTGTACACGGAAGACCGCGAACGCCCACCACCGAAGTGGAACCCGATTCCAACGCGGTACTCGATCCCTCTGACAAATTGTGAGTCGGCGTAAGTCGCCGGTGCCGCGAGGCGTTTGAATCTTGCCTCACCGTTTACCGAGACCAGGCTACCGATTCCCAGCTGAATTCCCCCGCCGTAACTCCATGTACGTATTGCGTCGGTGAAAGTTGTCGGCTGCGCGGAGCTCTCCAGACCGAGTCCAACGAAGGTGTAGGGCATGAAGCCTTCGCCGAGCCCGGCGTTCATTGGACCGAGCAGGAGATCGGCGTTCGATGACCAGACCACGTCGGAAGGTCCCTGGCTCACCGTGCCGGGCTGGGGTGTCAGGGTTGACTGCCCGATCGCTCCGCTGCCTCGAATTCCGACGTACGGTGTGCCGAGACTAAGCGACAATCCACCAAGAGTCCGCGTGATGGGATCCGAATTGTCGAGGGCTCCAAACAGCTCGACGCCACCGGCTACCTGGGCCGGCAGGGTGGCGGGTACTGCCAAATACGATAGGACTCCAGAGAGACCTATCAACAAGTGTCGCAGGTGGTGCATAAGCGACTCCACTGAAGAGGTTGGCGCCTTATCTGGCATTTGAGGTACCAGCCATGCCAAAATCCTATCTCATTGCATTACTTGGAGTTACGATCCAACAATCCGGCGGGATGGGCTCAGCTGTCACCTGCCAGGGACATTGCGAGAGGTCAGCGGAACGATCTCGATTGAGAGGGTATAGCCCGACGTGCTCTCCTCACGGGAGACGCGGTAGTTCCGCGTGCCCTTCACCCAAAGCCGGGAGCCTGCAATGAAAAAAATTGACTGGCGATCGATCCTGGCTTTACTCACCGCCGGATTGGTAGTGAGCACGGGCAGGCCGCTTCAGACCCCTTCCCTCGGTCAGGCGGTAGCGACTGCGACGCAACAAATCGCCGACGAGCTTTCGGACGCCGGTCCGCACCTCGGCTTCGATACCTTCGTGTATCCGGGCGACGACGCCATGAAGGCGTGGCTAACGGCCGACAAGCCGTACAGTTGGGTGGGCTACTATCTCTCCGCGCCTTGTCACAATGACGACACGTGGGAGGGGAAGCGCCAGACGCTTTCCGACATGGGTTGGGGAATGGCGGTGATTTACGTCGGCCAGCAGACCTGGGGCAAAACGCCCGGGCAAAAAGTGGCGGTCACTCGCTATGTCTCGAAAAGAGTCCGCACGACCGTCAAACTGAAGAGCGGTCGTAAAGTCGTTCGCTATGTCAACAAGCGCGTACCCGTCAGAGTGCTGGTCGCGCCGCGCGCTTCACCGGGCGCCAGCTGCTCCAGTCAATTCGTAAGTGCCGCGCGCGGAACAGCGGACGCCAACGACGCGATCCAAAAGACCGCCGCCGAAGGCTTCTCCAACGGCAGCGTGATTTTTCTCGACATCGAGAGAATGGACGCTGTGCCGAAGGCGATGCGCGACTACTATCGCGCCTGGACATCACGAGTCCTCGCCGACGCCCGCTTCAGACCCGGCTACTACGCACACAGCTACAACGCCGATCTGATTTACCGCGACGTCAAGCAGATCTACACTACTGCCGGAAATACAAACGAGCCGCCGTTCTGGATTGCCGGCGCGCGCGGCTTTGCGCCCGACAAGGATCCAACCGACGTCGGACATTCGTTCGCGCAGGTGTGGCAGGGGCTGCTAGATGTCGTGGAGACGCACAACGGTGTCAGGCTGCCGATCGACGTCAACGTCGCCATGCTGCCCTCGCCTTCCGAGGTTCAGGGAGGGGAATAGGCAAAACTGCAACAGAACTGGTTGTGGGTTGCCGGTTCCTGGTTGCGGGTTGGGGGATGAACGACTACCAGGCAGCTCCGTGCGCGCGTTTTCCCTCTCATTTCACGCGAGTGATGAAGTCCTCTCGGCGTTGGGGGCGGAATGTCAAATCCACTGCCAGCCAGGTCGTCTTGGCGAACGGATAACAGAAAACCGCACCCAGTAGCGAAAGCACCAAGCCTCCGTACTGGATCGCATCCCATGGCGGATTGGGCCATGTCGCTATCATGACGATCAGGAAGCCGAGGGCGAGCAGGATCTCGACAGCGATGAGATTCACGGTGTAAGCGCCGATGAAGGTGTCGGATTCTCCGCGCTCGAGCAAAATCCCGCAGGTCGGACAGCGTTCCTTAAGGTCGAAAAACCCCGTGAAGATGCCGCGTCCGCCACAGTTCGGGCACCGCAGCAGCATCGCGCGTCCAAGCATCCTCCACGGCGACGGACGTGACAGGTCCGGAGGGGTTGCCGACGAATCATCCGGTGCAGGTGCTGGATCAGGTGGCAACATGTGCGGCCCCAGGTTAGCCCCATGGCGGCGCATGTTCCAGACCGGGCGCCTCTGCTCGAATTCACACAGATTGTGGGAGGATTCCGCGCAAACCCTCGGCGCGCTAACCCTTAGCCCTCGGCTCAACCCTTTACCGGCATCCGTTGTCAGAAGTTCGACAATGCAACTGGTTGCTTACGAGTCTCGGAGCTCGGTGAACGATACCCAACTAGTCACGCGTGTGGTTGCTGGCGATGCGGCCGCCGAGCGTGAGTTCTACGAGACATACGTTGATCGGATCTACCGCCTGACATTTCGACTGGCGGGTGACGACGAGCTGGCGCGTGATTTCACGCAGGCGACGTTCATCCGGGCGTTCGAGAAGATTGGCAGCTTTCGTGGGGAATCGTCTTTGTCGACCTGGCTACACTCGATCGGCCTCTCGGTGACGCTGAATGGGTTGAGAAAAACGAAGCGTCAGCGCCACCGGGAAGCGCCGATGGAAGAAGGGATAACGGTCGGTTTCGCGAGGGTAGAAGCGGAGCCGGACCTGAAAGAGAGACTGGCGAGAGCAATCGACTCGCTGGCGGAGAAATACAGAACAGTGTTCGTGATGCACGACGTGGAAGGCTACACACACGAAGAAATCAGCGCGGCAATGAGCATCCCGATAGGGACGTCGAAGTCGCATCTGTTTCAGGCGAGAAGCAAGCTGCGCGTCATGCTGGCGGACTTTGCACCGG
>DASUZC010000166.1:0-6959 GCA_036377095.1 Gemmatimonadaceae bacterium | reverse complement strand
CGCATAGGCGATCGTTCCACGTTGCTGATAAGCGTTGACGCGGAAGCGGCCGATGCCCGGCACCGCGAGAGCGAAGTCCGACTCCTTCTGCTCCGAGAACTCCTTGATGTTCTTCGGCGCCATGATCTGTTCCGCGAGGCTCCGCAAATCTTCCTGTTTGAGCGCCGGCAGATCGAGTGCGACCATCTGACCGTCAACACGCAATGTCGGCGGACGACCGACTTTGAGGTGAAGGTCCGACGCGTTCGCCTGGATCATGTGCTGCAGGACGCCCTTGTAGTCGAACGCCGCGCCTGAATGCGCGGATGGTGTAGCCGTCTTAGCCGGCGGAGGACTCAGTTTTTCAGCCATTCGGATCTATGCGGAAGAGGACCTGGCCGTACTCGACGGGATGGGCGTTCTGCGCGAGGATTTCTTTCACCACTCCGTCAAACTCCGACTCGATCTCGTTCATGATTTTCATCGCTTCGATGATGCAAAGGATCTGGCCTTTGCTGATACGATCACCGACGGCGAGATAGGATTTTGCGCCCGGCTCGGGCGCGCCGTAGTAAGTCCCCACCATCGGAGACTTCACTTCCAGGTATTTAGACTTGGGAGGCTCCAATTTGGGAACATCTACGCCCGTGGAGCCCGAATCGGGGGGCGCAACGGGCGCCGGGGACGCCGCTGGGAGCAGAGCAGGCATCGCCATCGGCGCCGCCATCTGCACCGCCCCCCGCTGCTGTGGCGTCTTCGAGATGCGAATCTTCATCCCCTTGTCGGACGAAATCTCGATCGAGTCCACACTCGATTCGTCGAGCATTTCCACCAGCTTCTTCACGTAGCGCAGGTCGATCATCGTCATCTCGCGGGAAGCGGGCATCGGACGGGGAGCGGGAAGCGGGAAGCGGGAAGCGGGCACCGGGCAGCGGGGCACGCGAGGCGGGGAGCGGGCAGCGTGTTCATGCGACTTCCAAAAGTTCTCGAGGGAAATCCGTCAGTATTTCAGGTCCGCTCGAGGCAAGGTGAACGTCATCCTCGATGCGAACACCACCCCATCCCGGCTTGTAGATCCCCGGTTCGATTGTCACGACAGCGCCGGCACCGAGAGTGGATTCGACCGTCTTCGCCAGCCGCGGTGCTTCGTGCACTTCGAGACCGAGGCCGTGACCGAGGCTATGACCAAACGCGTCGCCGTATCCCTGCTCTTCGATGTAGCGACGCGCCAGCCCGTCTGCCTCCTGGCCTTTCATGCCCGCGCGAACAGAATTCGCGGCGACAGCATTGGCGTGGCGGACGATCTCGTAAATCTCGCGCTGTTCCGCCGTAGCATGGCCGACGACCACGGTGCGCGTGACGTCGGAGCAGTAGCCTTTGTACTGCGCGCCGAAATCGAGCAGCAACAGCTCACCGCGCTGGATCACGCGTGACGATGCACGCGCGTGCGGCAGCGCCGCGCGCGCACCCGACGCGACAATGGTGGCGAACGGAAAATCCTCGCTCCCCTGGTCGCGCAGCGCGTGCTCAAGAATGCCGGCGACGTTGAGCTCCGTCATTCCCGGCCGCACCTCGAGCAGGGTTTTCCTGAGCGCGTTGGTGGCCATTTCGCCGGCATGACGAATGAGCGCGACTTCGTCGGCATCCTTCGATTCGCGCAACGCCTCCACCAGGTTGACCTGCGGGCGCCACTGCCAGCGCGCGCCTTCAGTCAGCAAACGCTGGAAATCGCGGTGCAGCAAGTGTGCGGATTCGAATCCGACAACTTCGACTCCGCTCAGCGTTGCGCCGAGGTTCCACAAGCCGGTCCACAAGCTCTGCGCCTCGATGCGCGGCGTGACGATGTCGCCGACTTCTTCCTTCAGCTGCTGGTCGTAGCGGAAATCAGTGATGAAATGCAGATCGCGCTGCGTCACCAGCACCAGCGCGCTGGTTCCCGAGAACCCGGTGAGGTAGCGCACGTTTGGCAGACTGGTGAGGACGAGCGCGTCGATGTGCGCCGCAGCTATCGCGTCGCGCAGCGCGGCAATGCGAGCGGGACGGCGATCAACCATTGGCGACGACCGGCAGTCGCTTCACCAACCCGCGCAGCGCGAGCTCGTAGCCGTACGAGCCAAATCCACAGATCACCGCCACTGCAACGTCTGAGAGGGCGGAACGACGGCGCTCGGGCTCACGCGCGTAAATGTTGGTCAGATGCACTTCGACGAACGGGATTTTCACGCCGGCGAGGGCATCGCGGATTGCCAGGCTGGTATGACTGTACGCGCCCGCATTGACCAGCGCACCGTCGGCGCGGCCGCGCAGTGCGTGCACCGCGTCTACGATCTCGCCTTCGCCGTTGTGCTGAGAGAAAGTGAGATCGACGCCCAGCTCCCGGGCGACGGTCAACAGACGCGCCTCGATGTCGGCCAGCGTTTCAGTCCCGTAAAGTTCGGGCTCACGCGTGCCGAGCAGGTTGAGGTTTGGCCCATTGATGACAGCGATTCTCACTCGCCCGTGAGTCCATCGAGCCAGGCACGGAATTTCGCAACGTCTTCTTCCGATTCCTGTGCCTGCGGTAATCGTGGATTCACCCGCGGCGTTGGCATCGGGGGCGTCGGAGGAGTGCGCGAGGCCCCGGGAGTCCCACTGAATGCGCCAGCCAATCGCGACGCTGCGCGACTATCGGCCGGATTCACCTGCGCGCCGGCGAACACAGCGTCGAGAGATGCGCTCGCTGCGGGTCCGCCAATCGCTCCCGCCGCATCAAGTGACGGATTGGTCGGGGCACTCATACTCGGCGATGCACTTCCAGAACCACTTGCCGACATACCGGACGTGCTTTGCGAAGTCATCCCGGCGCTACCGCCATAGTTTCCGCCGCCGCCGGAGCGACCTGCTGGCGCGGTGGCCGCCCGCGGGGGACGGCGTCTGCCCAGAGTGGCGAAAAATTCCTTGATCGACGGCTGTCGCGCGGCAATTCCCTCCGGCTCGGCGCGTGGCTCTTCCCGATCCGGACTCTCAATCGATTCTCGCTGACGCGAGGGCTGCGATGTCGGCGGTGAATCTACCGGCGAGCGGTCGAAGCTCGGCGCCTCTTCTGACTCAGGTCCAGTCGACGGCGTCGGTGTCTCGATCGACGGCGAGCGTGAAGGCGGCGGCGCAGTCGGCCTTTCAACCGAAGGCTCGGGTCCACGTGCGACGGGAGCTTCGGGATGTGCTGCACGATCAGCAGCCTCTATCTCCGCGATCCTGTCGCGCAACGCCTGGTCGTTGGGACGCGATGCAGCGAGCTGGTAATAAACCTTGAGCGCAAGCTGACGATATCCCTGCTGCAGATAAAGCTGCGCCATCGTCTCGTTGACGAACGGTTCGGGAGAGGTGCCGCCGAATATCTGCGCTTCCTTGGGTGGCTCAGCGCGCTCGTGAACTTCGGCAGCGGGCGGCGGAGTCCAGGTGTCGAGCGCTTCTTCATCGTCCGAGCGTGAGACGCGCGCGCCTTCGAGTGGAAGCGGAACGGGCTTGCCCTCCAATCCCTCCGTCCCGACGGGCTCCGCGTCCGGCGCACTGCCCTGCACACCTTCGATCGCTTCGGGCGTCGGAATGCGGGCGTGCCTGCCGGTGAGTCCGGTGTGGGGCGCCGGCAGCGAGCTCGTGAGACCTTCGGCTCCCAGCGGCGCCTCGAAATCCTCTGCAGCCGGCCGCTGGGGCGCAGGAGTCTCAACTGGATAATGTCGCTCGAGTCCTTCCGGCGGTGCGCTGCCTGCCGTCGATGACGGGGCGGGTGCGGCCGCCGCTGGGGGATGCGCAGCGTCGGGCGGAGGTGGCGCCGCGGCTGACGGAGGAGGTGCGACGGTCGTGCGTCCAATGGTCGCGCCGAGCGGTGGAGGTGGCGGAGCCTCGACGGGGGCGGCCGCTGCGGGAGGCGAAGCGGACTCAGTCGTTGGCCCGTGACCGACTTCTGCGCCGGCGTCATCCGTGATAAACGGAATGGGTTGATCACCGGCGTCGGTATCGACGCCCGGAATTTCTTCCACGGCCGGCGTGACTGCTTCGGCTGATGCATCGATCTCGGAAACGAGCGCGATGACAGAGACGTCTTTTGGATCCGCGTCGAGCAACCGGACATACCACTTTCGCGCTTGCGTTGTGTCGCCGCTCTGCAGCGACATGTCCCCGAGAGTTCTCATTGCTATGAGATTCTCCGGGTCGAGAGTGAGTGCGCGCTCGAAGACCTGCCGCGCTTCGTCGAATTCACCCGCTTCGTACAGCGCCTGGCCGTATACGATCTGCCCGCTCATGTGTCCGGGCATGTTCGCCAACTGAGCGCGACAAATCTCGATCGCGCGCTTCGGCTGACCGCCTTTGCGATACTCGTTGGCGAGCGGCGCGAAATAGCGGCGGGGATTTTCCTCGAATTTTTCCTGTAACTCTCTTAGCCGATCGTAATCCACTCGAGGCCCCTGATCCCCGCGGTCTCTGCTGCCAAAATAGCCACTCCAGTTCGCAATTCGGGCGTTTTTTGCGTGAACTCCGGTTTCACGCTCGCCGGAAGGCTGAAAGATGCATCATTCTCCGCTTTCGCGCGACTTGCATATGCATGACTTAAACCCATAGCTTACAAGGCTGTACGCCCTTCAGAGGGACGCGGGAGGCGGGAAGCGGGAAGCGCAGGCGGTCCCGCTTCCCTCTTCCCGCTTCCCGCTTCCCAAATTCAGGAGTAGTGCCTTGCTGCAAGCGATGCGGGCCTCCGCAAAATACATCTGGATAATCATCGTCATCCTCTTCGTCGGAGGCTTCCTCCTCGCTGAGACATCGGGTCTGCTCGGACGCGCGCCGGTGACGAGCACCACTGCCGTCGCCACCGTGAACGGCGAAGACATTCTCGCGACAACCTGGTACCAGGCAACACAAAATCTCGAGCAGGAAGCCACTCAGCGCAGCAATCAAAGCATCTCGCTCGACGAGAGACAGCGATTGATGGACCAGGCGTACGACCAGCTCGTGACCGACGCCCTCCTCCGCCAGGAGTACAAGCGGCGCGGTATCACTGTAACAGACGACGAAATACTCCAGGCGGCACGCTACAGCCCGCCCCCGCAACTGATGCAAGCGCCCGACCTGCAGACGGATGGACGCTTCGATCCGGCCAAGTATCAGCGCTTTCTGGCCAGCCCGATCGCCAAGCAGCAGGGCCTGCTGCCCCAGCTCGAGGCGTACTACCGCACCGAGATCCCCAAGGAAAAGCTGTTCGACCAGATCGCCAGCGATGTCTACCTCACCGACGCGCAGCTCTGGCGCCGCTTCCGGGACAACAACGACTCGGCGCGAGTGACCTTCGTCGCGTTCGAGCCCGAACGCATCTCCGATTCGGCGGTGCGGGTGAGCGATGATGAAGTGCGCGCTTACTACGACACCCACAAGAAGCAGTTCGAGCGTCCCGGAACGGCGAAGGTCTCGATCATCATCATCCCGCGCGCGGTAACGTCCGCCGATTCAGCAGCGGTGCGCAATCACGCTCTGGCGGTGCGCTCGAGAATCGTCGGCGGCGAGAAGTTCGAGGACATCGCGCGCACCGAATCTGCCGACTCCGGCAGCGCCGCCAACGGCGGCGCCCTTGGAAAAAATCCGAAGGGCAGGTTCATCCCGGCGTTCGAGACCGCTGCGTTCGCGCTCAAGCCGGGCGAGATCTCCCAGCCAGTGCTCACACAGTTCGGCTATCACCTCATTCGACTCGACGAGAGAAAGGGCGACACGCTGACGTTGCACCACATTCTCTTCCGCATTCAGCAAAGCGATTCGGCGGCGACGCGCACCGATCGGCGCGCCGATTCGTTGGCGCGCATAGCGGCGTCGACCGATCAGCCGGCGAAGTTCGACGAAGCAGCGCGCGAGCTGCACATCCCGATTTTGCGGTCGGCGGTCATCGAAGGAAATCCGCTGACCATCAACGGACAGTTCATCCCCAGCGTCGGGCCGTGGGCGTTCGAGGGTTCGCGGCCGGGTGAGACGAGCGAGCTATTCGACGCCGAGGATGGATACTATCTCGCGAGACTGGATTCACTGACGCCGGGCGGAACACAGTCGCTCGACGACGCGAAGCGCGATATCCGCGCTTATCTCGTCCGCCAGAAGAAGATCGACGCGTTGCTGCCGCAGGCGCGAAACTTCGCCAAGGTCGCGGCGGCTGGTAATCTCGAGTCGGCGGCGAAGCTGCTCAACATGCAACTCGCCAGCACGAAGTTCTTCACGCGGGTGTCGGGCACGGCGGAGCTGGCACAGGCGCCGGAGGCAGTCGGCGCAGCATTCTCATTGCCGCTCAACACGGTGAGCGAGCCGATTCGTTCGATGAATGAAGTGGTGGTCGAGCGGGTCGACGCCAGAGTTCCGGCCGACAGCGCCGCGTTCGTTAAGCAGACCGCGACATTGCGCGGTCAGGCGGTGCAGCAGTTACGGCGGCAACGAGTGGCGGAGTTTCTCACCAATCTCAAGGCAGTCGCCAAGATCGATGATCGGAGGAAGCAGGTTGAGGCGTCCTCCCGTCGCACTACACAGTAGTTCGAGTTTCGAACTAACTGCTCCGTATTTCGAATCAACGGATCACTCCGCATCGACAACTAATTGAGAGCTCCGATCCTACTGCGAAGTCCTTACTAGTTCTCGGTCGGTTCGGAGTCAGTTCGTAATCGATTCGCAGGATTCAATAACAAAAAAAGGTAGGCACGTCGCAGAGAGCTCCTGTGCTTCTGCAACCTGCCTACCTCTTGTGTTTTTGCACTTCCCAAAAAGAGCTACGACCAACTCCGGACTATTGAGAACCAGTTCGTAATTCGGAATTAGTACGGAGCTCTCAATTAGTTGTCGATGCGGAGTGATTAGTTGGTTCGAAATACGGAGCAGCTAGTTCGAAACTCGAACTACTGTGTAGTGCGACGGGAGGACGCCTCAACCTGCTTCCTCCGATCATCGATCTTGGCGACTGCCTTGAGATTGGTGAG
>DASUZC010000165.1:0-78332 GCA_036377095.1 Gemmatimonadaceae bacterium | reverse complement strand
ACCACTCCCATTCCACCGAGGTACATCACGAAAAAGCCTACGTTGGCTTCGGTGATCGGAAGGCGGTCGGCAAGGATTAGCGGAAGCGTGGGTGCGGTGCCGTAGAAGGCGCCGATTCCAATGGTGTAAATCCAGATCAGCCTTTGCGCGGGCTCTTTTGGATGCGCAATGACACTCCACAGGGCAGCGGAACTCGTCTGGTGCGGGATCTGGCGTTCACTGGTGGTGAGCACGTCTTCGTTGGACTCGCGCAGGTAGATAGCCGCGAAGACGCTGATCAACACGCAGAAGATTGCCGACGCGATTCCTGGTGCGTGGCGGCCCCAGTGAATGAGCACCGATCCGATCGCCGGGCCAACGACAGCGCCGAGGCTCGTCGCTGCAGATAGCCAACCCAGGCTCTTTGCCCGATCGTTCGGATCGCTGGCGTCCGCAACGTAAGCCTGCACGACTCCGATCGTTCCACCACCGAGACCCTGGACGACGCGAGAGAGCAGCAACAACCAAAGCGTCGACGCGTACGCGAAAATCACATAAGCCACCGCCGAAATCAGAAGACCGGCGAGCAAAGCCGGTCGCCGGCCATAGCCATCGGAGAAGCGTCCCCACAACGGAGCGCTGGCGAGCTGGGCGATGGAAAAGGCGGCGATCAAAACTCCAACGATCGTCGCGGATGCGCCGAGTTTGGTCGCGTAGAAGGGAAGCAGAGGGATGACCATCGCCAGGCCCAGCATGTCCACGAATGCCGTGATCATGAGGACCGTCAGCTTCCCTTTCATTTTTCTATTTGCGCGTCACGAGAGCGGTTGCCACATCTCCAACGATTGCCAGTGAGCGTGCGGAGATCTTGTCCATCGTGTCCTGCGGAGTGTGATGCGGTGCGTAGACAAGATCGATGACGTCGATGACGCGCAGCCCTGCGTTGAGCAGCGGCATATGATCGTCAGTGACCGCTCCGCCGCTTTCCTGCACGAACACGTTGCCGTATCCCATGTCGGCGGCCGTCTGCCAAACACGCGAGACGACTTCCGGCACCTGCTGGAAGGAGTTCATCTCGTACGGGATGCGTAGATCCTTGTCGCCAATCATATCCCACAGCACGCCATATAACGGTTTGTATCCCGGCGACGGCAAATGGTTGGCGAAATACTTCGATCCGATCAGCACGTCTTCTTCGGGCGGCCCGAAGTTGCCGTAATCCTCGCCGTCGGTAAACAACAAATCGACGCCGACGTTGGGCTTCGTTTTCTTGAGGACGTCGCCGAGTGCTACGAACATTCCGACTCCCGACGCGCCATCGTTCGCGCCGGGCACCGGCATTTTCTTCTCCGCCTCGGTCGCTGCCGACTCCGAGACCGGCCGCGAATCCCAGTGGGTGAGGTAGAGGACGCGTTCGGAAAGGTCGGGACGGAAGCGCGCGATGATATTTCGCAGAGGAAGCTTTTTTCCGTCCTTCGTCGTGTACGTAAAGGACTGCACGATCACCGTGTCCGCGCGCGCTCGCATCTGGCTGATGATCCAGTCGCCGGCCTTTTTCGCCGCCGGCGAGCCTGGCACGCGCGGACCAAAGTCGACCTGCGCCTTGGCATAGTTGTAGGCAGCGCTGCCGCTGAAACCAGTCGCTGTCTTGTCTCCGCTCTCCGACGCGTTGCTACCGCCCCCCGTCGCCGCAGCGGCGGTGCGATCGTTGGCATCGCCCTTACAGCCGACGAACAAACAAAATGTCAGAATGAGCAGCATCGCTCTCACTTGAACTCCCCGGCATAGAACTGCAAGTGCATCACTGCACTCAGAACCGTTTGGGTGAATTGCCGGTTAAGGTTACGGTCGAAGCTCTCCACGCGCGAGATGACGAAGCTCGACGACAGATTCTCTGCGACATCCGTGTCCGCGCTCATGCTGAATGCGCGTCTGCCATTGTCGGTCAACCTGCTCTCCCCTGTGAGAGCCAGCGGGTTGAACACGAAGTTCTGTCCCTGACTCCTTTGATAGCTGACGCGCGTCCGCAGATCGCTGCGCGGCTTCCAATCGGCGGGCAACTTCCATGGCTTGGAAACATCGATGCTGAAGTCGGAGTTGTCGCCGTTGCTGGTTAGTCCCGGCCGGTCGTCAAGACGTTTCGATAGCGAATAGCCGACGGTCGCGGAAAGGGGCCGCTGTCCAACGAACACTACAGACCCGCTCAGTGGATAGCTGCGCACGCGCATCACGCCACGATCGTTGAATACCTCTCCAAAGAGGGGTTGTGTTCCATTTTGCTGGCGAGTCTCCAGCACGCGGGCATTGGCGCCGAGGCTGGAGATTAGCCACTGCAGGCCCCTTGGCTTGCCTGCCCATCGCAAAGAGACATCCGGGAAAACGGTTTGCGTGCCGTCGACGATCTCCTGTGTCTCCAGCAGGCGCCGAGTCCAGTTGCGGGTGTTGATTCGCTGATAGCGAGTGGCGAGGCTGGCGCCGAGCGGCAGGTTGAGCGACTGATTGACGGAGAATTGGGTGACGAGTCCGACACTGGTCGCGAGCTCACTGCCGAGGCGTCGAAAACCGCTTACACCGCCCAGGCCAAACTGATAAGCAAGTGAAGCTCCGGCGGCACTGCCATCGTAAACGGAAAGGACGCTACGGTTGAAATTCAGATCGATCGGCTGGAATCCTCCAAGTATGAGGCGCAGGAAGCTGCCGCTGTCGGTGTGGAGTTTCACCGCTCGTGGAAGGTCCAGCGTTAGGCCCGCAGTGGTAGTCTGGGAGTTTCCGAGGCGGCGCGGGATGCGCAACGCACCGGTGCTGTCTTCGCGCGCAAACCCGAGCGTATTCGGATCGCGCAGCATGTTGTAGGACGTACCGAAATCGAGCCGCGGCCGGAACCACGCCGAGATCGGTGGCGAAATATTGATGCCGGCCTGCATGGCGCGCTCACGCTCGAGACCCGCATCGGCGCCAAGAAGGCGATCGCGGTCGCTGGTGGCGACCAGTCCGAGCTGTGAGTCGCTGCCATATCCGCGAAGATCTCGCACCGACGTAATGTCCCAGCGTACGGATGCCGCCTTGAATGGTCTGAATACCAGGCTGCTGCCGTTGCGCCACGTTCGAGTTCTTCCTTTCACCAGTCGTGCGGTGTCGTCGGGCGCCAGCGCCGGTTTCAGGAACGAAGAGCGGTCGTCGTGGCCGTTGGTGTACGCGCTGGTGAGGTGGACTTCCGTCGGTGACCAACGGGCGAGATCAGGCAGCAGCGCACGTGACAGGTTGAAATCGAGACCAATTATGAAGTTTTTCGCCTTGCCGTCCTGATATTCACTTCGCGACACACCCGTCGTGTAGGACGAGTTGAGCGCAAGGTTGTTGAGCAGTGGTGACCAGAACGATCCGCTCGACTGCTTGGTCCTGCGCAACCCAAAGGTCAGCGATGCCGCAGCGGATCGCGGCGTGCGCAAACCGTCCACTGCGTCGCCCTGGATGTCGGATTGAGAGACGAAGAACGGCTGCTCCGATGCAGACGTGTAGTTGATAGTGAAGGGCATGGAGATGCCGAGCGATGCCGGCAGCAGTTTCTCCAGCCGGAACGCGGAGCTGACGTCCCAGTTGTTGTCGGTAAGGTAGGTCGGTGCCTCAGCGAGCTGACGGAAATTTGGATCTCGTCGACTGGCGTTGATGCGAATGTCGGCGAAATCGCTGGCAAGGATGCTGAGGCCGACCTGACCGGCGAAGCCGGTATTGTTCACGACGCCGGCGAGTCGAATGTCGTCGACCCAGAGCTCGAGGGTGTCACCCGGGATAACAGGGCTGGTGCCCGGGGGCAGAGGGAGTCGCAGCATACCGACCGCGAGCTCCTGGACGGCAGCGAGGTTCGGTGGGCTGGTTCCCGGGTCGACCGAATAGACGATGTATCCGCTATCACACGCAGCGTAGCGCGACGCCGGCGTTGCTCCAACCGGCAGTGGCGTATTCGCGATCAATACAGAATCGACGCCGCTGCACGTGTTGCGTTGTCCGCCCTGCAGGTAAGCGTTCTGGATTTTCGCACGCAGAGCAAACAGCCGTGAGAAATCGATTATGATCTCGGGGAGCCAAGCAGCCTTCGCACTGCCTGAATTGATCGGCGTGCGATACATGTAAAAGTTGTTCTCGTCGCGGGCGATCTTGATGTAGAACTGAAGCTCACCGTCCGGCCCCCAGCCGCTGCTCAATCCACGCGCCCAGACGCGCAGCTGCTTGTAGGTCATGAAGTTCTTCTCGCCCTCGGGGAACCGATAGTACGATTCCGCACGATCCATCGGCGCGAGGTCGGTAACGAGCAATCGCAGCGATCGCTCGTTGATCTGCACGCGACCCGGCTGATATGCGACGGTCTTGCTGGTGGGCGCATCGGTCACTCCAGGCGGCGATTCGTAATCGATACCGTCGCGCACGCGCTTGTCCTGGGTCCCGACGACACCGGATTGTACGAAGCCGATTGACGTCTGATTGTCCGCAATCCCGTGAAGAGTGCGATCGCTCACCTTGAGCCACGGCGCGCCGGTAAGACGAAGGCGCGCGAGTGGAACGGTGCTGAACTCGTTGTCCCCTTCCGCATCGCCCGAGATCATCGTAATACGAAGCGCTCGCGCGCGTCGCAGCAAAGGATGACCGAGCGAATCATCAGGTGCATGAAACGGAACGCGGAAGAACACCCAGCAAACGTTGTTGCGCGGCCCCGTTGGCTGACCGGTGAGCTGCTTCGGGGCCGCACACTGCCCGAGACGAGTCCGCTTTGCGGGATCCGCGAGATTTACGATGTAGCGATACCACTGTTCCTGGTCGCGCTCGGCGGTGGTGAGATTGAGAACGTTATCGGCGTCGATATCCTCTTCATCGAGCCGGTTGTTGTTGATTGTACAATTGGTTTTCGAATCGCCGAGGATCTGCCGAATTCCGTAGCCGCCGCGGCAGGTGCGCGCAAATGGAACGGTCGTAAACGTCGGAGCCTGGCCAGGAATGGTGTCGATCTCGATCACCAGTGAATCAACGACATCTCCCGGGAGTCCATTGTCATTCGATGCGACGTTGAACGCGCGCGAGAATGGATCGCGCTCGCTGTTGAGCGTATCGAGCCCCTGGATACTCTTGGAGTGATAGGTGGTATCGATCTGCCCGGGCGCAGACCCGAGACGAAGGATGAGCGTGTCGGGCCCGAAGGAGACGGAGTTCTCGGAGATGTCGCCGAAATCAAAGATGAGAATCGGATTCTTGGACTGATCGGTCCCGGTAGGAATCTGCGCCCAGAACTCCAGATTTTCGGCGTGTGAGATGTCGGCGCCACTGGGGTTCAACACGGTTCTGATCGAGCGCCAGCGCCGGCCCGTCGGTGCATTCGGAACGGTCCACCTAAACCTGGCCGTCGCGTTATCCAGTTGCCCACCTATCGCCAAAGGATACAGCGTCAGCCACAACAGTTGCTCCGGTGCCGAGCTGCCCGCGCCGCTCTGCGTGACTGCAGTATCGATTTGCTCGATTGGGTATCGGACAAGGTCACCGTGCGCGTCGTAGCCATTGCTCTGCCAGGCCAGCGTTGCCGCACGATCCAGATCGAAGACACTCGCGCCGAATCGCGCGGGCACTCTGGTACCCAGCGCGGGCTGACTGCTGAAATACCACTGTGGATCGGTGAGCGCGATCGGAAAGCCGCCCTCGCCCTCGAATGACTCAAGGTAGGCTTGCTGCGACGCATTGGTTTGCGGGCGACTTGCTGCCAGCTCCGCGGATACCGCAATGCGCGACGGAACGGTTGTGGGGCCGTAAGGCAATTTCGAAACGAGACGTGTGAGCGGTTCCGGCTCGAAGTTGAACAGAGCGGTAACCCCGGCGACAAGAGACGCGGAAGGCTCAAAGCCGAGTGGCGGACGCGTGAAGTTGGTGTGCTGACTCTGCGAGATCGCTGTGAAGTTCAGCTGACCGTTGGTGAACGGGAATTCGGCAGTCGCGCCAAAGATAGAAGTGGGAGTCTCCTCGAAAACGGGATTCTCCTCATACTGGACAATCACCTGTCGCGGGCGCGGAAACAGCGAGTCCGGACGATTGAACGACACCCGACCAAGATCGTAATCCACCGAGTAGTCGGTGCCACGTATGAGAGGGATGCCATCGACGAGGAGCCGCTCGGAGTTGGGCCTGATCTGCACCGTGCCGAGCATCAGCGCACCAGCGTCGCCACTGCCCTCGGACTGCGCACGCATGCGAATGTGGTAGACGGCCTCGGGTCGTTGCGATGAGCGGACGTATTCAGGTGGCGTCGTGTAGATCGTGTCGTTGGTCGGATTCCCGGCGGCGGCCAGACCCGCGGATGAAAATGGTTTCGCCGACGGGAAAATCAGAAACTGATCCTGAATCGTGTGCGCCCCGGGCGAACCGAGACTCAGCTCGAAATTCGGATCACTCGGTCGCGGCCACACGCGGTTCTCCAGATCGAAGCTCGAGCTGTTGGTGGACTGGGCGAGACCGAACAGCTTCAGATAAGTGTCCGCGTTACCGGCGACTGGTTTCTCCTGGTCCTCGCTGCTGCCGGTTACGACTTTGAGCGTCACGCTCTGGCGGCGAAGGTCGGATCCGCCCAGACGGTAAACGCTGCGAATCTCGCGATCGAAAGCCGGATCGCCGGGCTGAACATCGGGATCCCAAATCAGATTTGCGAACTGCTCGCGATTCGACGTGAACTGGAGATCAGGCGTACCACCGGTTGTGACGTAAGTGGTATCGCGGCCGTTGATGCGGACCCGGTAGGCCACAACCAGCCGTTCGTTATTGAGCGCGAGCGGACGCACGAGTGCGATCCAGAGCTGAGATGGGTCGGCATAGTAATCGACGCCCTCGCGCAGATATTCGTAGACCTGACCGCGACGCGATCTGGGGTTACCGAGAAGTCGGAATTGGGGTCCGTTGGGGTTGGGTGGCTGACCACCGATCAGCAGGCGATAGATGAAGATTTTCGTCGGACGCAGCGTATCGGGAAGCGAAGCCGCAAGCGCGGACATGCGACGAGAGTCGAGAATGTCGATGTTGGGATACGCGCTGCCGAACAGCCGTGGGTCGACGGTGAAGAAGAAGCGCCGCGCCTCGAACTGGTAGTCCTCGATCTTGCGATCGATCGCCTGCAGCGTTCGATCGCCTACGGTGAACACGCGATCGCGGACGACGTTTCCCTTTTGCTGCGCGAGAATCGTCTTCAGGCGCATCGAGCCGATCTTCGCCAGCGCCTGGAAGCCGTAGTTCCCACTGGCAATGCCGGCGGTGATGTAGCGGGATGCGGGCGGCTGAAAGGTCACGTTGCCTACCTCGAGCCGTTGAAGGAGCTCGTTGCCCTTCCCCTCGTAATAAATCGAGATGTTGTTCGACGCGTCGAATTCCCGGCGGGTGTCATAGTCGAGATTGACATGCACTCGCTCGGCGACGATGCCACCGGACTTCGCGGCGAACTGAAAGTCGACAATTGGCTCGAAGAAATTCCGGCAGTCGGCAACTGGATTGAAGGCAAAGGTCTGGGAGCAAAGCGCGGTCTGATTTTTCTCCCCGCGAACCTCCAATCGTCCATCGAGCTGAAGTCCGAGGTCCGCGTACTCGCCGAGGATCGGCAACGGTTTGGGCGATACGGTCGGTTTTGGTTTTGGCGGTAGCTCTCCCGGATAGCCAGGGGTCGGCACAGACGTCGCGAAGTTGCTCGTTGCGACCTCTCCCCACACCGCTTGCATGATGGTGCGCATGTTCTGCTGGAACGCCGTCGCGCGCGCAGCTTCGATCTGGGCTTGAGCCTGGCGAAATGCCTCGCGATCGCTTCGTGAGACGACCGCGGGCAGGACCAGCGGAAGCGTGTCGCGCCCCAACCTCAAGCGGATTCCAGGTGTGCCGGGAGTGCCGGTTGGGGGAGACACCGGCGGGTTTGGAGTAACTTTGCGGGTGGTATCGCTCGGATCCTGCGCGTGCGCGGGAGCGACCGCTGCCAGCAGCAGCAGAACCGCGACACAAAAGGCAGACGGAGCGGAACCGCTTCTTCGCCCAAACAGGGACCCGATCGCTCGTGACAAGCAACCGCGCTCAGGCGTGGAACTCGTTGTCTGCGTGTCGCTTACCCGCGAGCGCACGGTATATTTCACTCTGTGAAGATACTGCACCGTTATGTGCTAAAGGAACATGTGGGTCCGCTGACATTTGCCCTCACAGCGCTGACCTCGATTCTTTTGTTGCAGTACATCGGGAAACACTTCGGTGAGCTGGTCGGCAAAGGGCTGCCTACGTACGTCATCGCGGAGTTCTTCGCGCTATCGATTCCGCTGACGGTGGCGCTCACACTGCCAATGGCGGTGCTCGTTGCGACGTTGTACGCGTTCAGCAGGCTGGCCGCCGAAAACGAGATCACCGCTCTGAAGGCGAGCGGAGTGAGTCTCAAGAACGTGCTGAAGCCCGTTCTGTGGGCCGCGCTAGGTGTGACGGTCGTAATGATCGGCTTCAACGACCAGGTACTGCCTCGGTCAAATCACCGTTTGGCGGTTCTGCAGCGGGACATCGCACAGAAGAAGCCAACATTCGGGCTGCGCGAGCAGGTCATCAACGAGGTGAGCCCGGGAAAGTTCTATCTCCGCGCCGGCCACATCGACGAAGCATCGAATCTGATGCGCGAAGTTACGATTTACGACATGGCAGATCCGACCCGCCGTCGCACCATCTACGCTGACAGCGGCAATATGAGGATGACGCGAGGCATGACCGATCTGGAGCTCACGCTCTACAACGGCAACATGCAGGACGTACCGACCAACAGTCCCGACGAGCTACAGCGTCTCTATTACGATGTCGATCTCATTCGCGTGCGCGGAGTAGGAAATCAGTTCCAGAAGACGACAGCGGACTCCTACAAGAGCGATCGCGAGATGACGGTGTGCGAGATGCAGGCGGCGCAGGACCGAGCGCGCCGCGATCACGATCTCGCGCGCAGGGAGTTTCTGCAGCGAGTGCCTGAGATCAAGGGCATGAAAACGATACTTGCCGAGGATTTGTTGAAGGTCAAACTGGATCCGCCCTGGGACGTGGGGCTGGGACGGGCTTACTGCAAAATCTTCTCGTTTCTCACCCCGAAAAAGGCGCAAGCGCAGGGGGTTTCATCCACTCCGTCGCGCGCGCCGACGCACGCCGCATCCAGTACCAGCCCGCGGCCGCTGACCGCTACTACCCAACAAGGATTGCCGGCGAGACCATCAAACCCAACACCCGCGGCGCAGAAACCGCCACCGGCGGTTGACGCCGCGGCATTGTCCCAGCTCGAGGGTCTGCGCCTGCGTCTGATCGACAGCTCGCAACTCATGAACTCCTATGGCGTGGAGATTCACAAGAAATTCGCGCTCGCCGTCGCGTGCTTCGTGTTCGTG
The DNA here is from genome assembly GCA_036377095.1 of Gemmatimonadaceae bacterium. Lineage (GTDB taxonomy): Bacteria > Gemmatimonadota > Gemmatimonadetes > Gemmatimonadales > Gemmatimonadaceae > UBA4720. The sequence continues at coordinate 68,946 of DASUZC010000165.1, read as the reverse complement.
CTGCTGGGAGCGCCAATCGCGCTGCGATTCCCGCGCGGCGGCGTCGGTCTCACCATCGGAGTGAGCCTGTTCGTGTTCGCTCTCTATTACGTGTGTCTGATCGCGGGCGAATCCATCGCCAAGCGGGGACTGATGCCGGCTGTCGTCTCGATGTGGATGGCGAATGTGATCTTCGGATTGATCGCCTTGTGGCTGCTGGCCAAGATGGGTAAGGAGGGCAGCACGGCTCGCGGCGGTGACATGAAGGAAATGATCGGCGCAATCAAGGGCGCCATCCGCTCGAAGCTGGGCTGGAAGGATCGTCGGGTGCAGCGCGAGAGGCTCGCCGCTTGAAGAAAATGGTGCGGGCGCTGGACCGCTACGTATTCACCGAATTCTGGAAGATCTTCGTTACGACGGCGCTCGGGTTTCCGATCCTCGTCAACATCATCGATCTGACGGACAATCTCGATAAATATCTGGGGCAGAAGCTGACGCCGGCGCGCATCGCACTCAGCTATCTCTATTGGCTGCCCGACTCGATGTTTATGGTGCTACCGGCCGCGGTCTTGTTCGCGACTGTCTTCGCCATCGGCGCACTAACGCGGCATTCCGAAATCACCGCCGCAAAGGCGTCGGGGATAAGCTTCTATCGCTTCATCGCGCCTATTTTCGCCGGAGCGGTCATTGCGACGGTGTTGGGACTCATCCTCGGCGAGCTGGCGCCGATCACCAACAAAAAGCGACTGGAGATCCTGCAGGGGAACACGACAAACGTTGGCAATGATCGATACAACTTTGCCTATGCGGCCGATGGCGGGCGCGTGTACAAGATTGGCGCGCTGCACCTGCTCGACTCTTCGCTCGAGGGAATGGTAATCGAGCGCAAAGGCAAAGGTCCCGAGTATCCTTCGTATGTAATTTCCGCAAGCGGCGCGAAGTACGGACAGGGTAAGGGATGGCTGATCAAGAAGGGAGCGATGCATATCATTCCCGATACGCTGCACAATCTCACCATTGCATTCGACTCCCTGATCGACAAGCACTTCACCGAAGCGCCCAAGCAACTGACACTCGCCCAAAAGGCTCCTGCCGACATGGGCTTTCGCGAGCTGGGTCGGTTCATCGCCTCAATGGAAAGGTCAGGCGCTGACGTCAACGAGCTGCGCGTCGAGCGGATGCTCAAGATCGCGATTCCAATCACGTGCGTGGTGATTCTCTTGTTCGGCGCACCGCTGGCAACAAGCACCCAGCGTGGGGGCGCGGCATACGGCGTCGGCCTCAGCCTGGCGACGACGGTGATCTTCCTGATGCTGATTCAGTTAACCAAAGGAATCGGCGGCAAGGGGATGATCCCGGCCGATCTCGCAGCCTGGCTCCCCAGCATCATCTTTGGAATAGTGGGGTTATTTCTCTTCGCGCGCGTTAGAACTTGATTCGCGACCCGCTGGAGCCATTCCGCAACGTGGGCAAGCGCGCGTACTTCATGCGCGACATCGGCCGCGCGTTGAAGGATGCCCGCACCTACGGTCCGGAAACGATCCGTCAGATGCGGAATATTGGCGTTGACTCGCTGCCGCTGGCCGCGATCGTCGCTGCCTTCATTGGCGCGGTGACAGCAATTCAGACACGATATCAGTTGTTCGGTGGAGTGCAGCTATCCGTCGTCGGTTTGATTTCGCGCCAGTCAATCATATTGGAGCTGGGTCCGCTGCTGACGGGACTCGTGCTGACGGGACGCGTCGGCGCGCGGATCACCGCCGAGATCGGAACGATGCGCGTCACCGAGCAGATCGATGCGCTGGAGACGCTGGCGTACGACCCCGTGGCGTACCTGGTAGTGCCGAGGCTGATCGCGGCGCTCGTGATGCTACCGGTGTTGACGATTCTGGCCGACGCAATTGGCGTCGTTACGGCAATGGCCACCGCGGTAACGGCAACCGATGTGACGAGTGCCGATTTCACGGCAGGTCTTCGGTTGTCATTCACGCCGTTTCAGATAGTGTACAGCCTCATCAAGGCGACTATATTCGGAGGCGCGATAGCCTTCTTCTGCTCCTACGAGGGCTACACCGCCAACGTCGGCGCCGAAGGTGTCGGACGTAGCACGGCACAAGCGGTGGTCATCGCATCAGTCGCGATCCTGGTACTCGATGCGCTGACGGCTGTTCTCCTCGCCCCATACCTGCAAGCATGAAGACAAGGGACGAAGTTCTCGTTGGTCTGATTACGACCGCTGCTATTGTCGTAACCATCCTCGGCTCGCTGTGGCTGGCGCGCGGTGGATTGTCGAAAGGCTATCCGCTGTACGCAAAGTTTCCGTGGGGCGCGGGGCTGAAGCAGGGACAGCCGGTGTTGCTCGTCGGTGTCAACGTTGGCTATCTCGACAACGTCGATCTACATCAGGATGGTACGCTGGTGACGACATTGCGCATCCAGAAGAATTACCAGGTGCCGGTGACCAGCAAGGCGACGGTGATTCCCAACGGAATCTTTGGAGACATGGCGGTAGCGCTGACACCGTCGAAACCGAATCCGGTTTCGTTCAAGCCGGGTGATACTGTGCCGATCGGTCCTTCGACGCCTGGCATCGCCGAGCTGACGGCAAAGGCAGATTCGGTAATGCGATCGGTGAACCTGATCACGACTGCGCTCGAGCGCGAGTTGGTGGGCACCGGCGGAATTCACGATCTGCGCAATACAATCGGCGCGACAAATCGATTGGTGAACGACTTTTCTGCGATCGCCAACGAGCAGTCGCGTCAGCTCACGGCGACGATGACGTCGGTGCGACGCGCCACGACGGCAATCGATCCCGCTAAAGTCGATTCGACGCTGGCGAATTTCCGCACGACGAGCGCCAACCTTGCCGAGCTGAGCGCGCAGGTAAAGGAAACGTCGAGCAAGCTGGACGCGATCCTGGCGAAGGTGGATAGCGGTGGCGGCAGCGCGTCCAAGCTGCTGAACGATCCAGGCGCCTACAACGATGTACGAGGATTGTTGCAGCGAATGGATTCTCTACTCGCTGACATCAAGAAGAATCCGAAGCGGTACATCAACGTGAAGATCTTCTAGCGCGCGGACTGAGGGCCCAGGACCAACGGCATTGATAATCGCGGATTAATTGAGGACTGGGACTATGTCCGCGCCTTGATTTCGCGGAGCCTTTGCGTGCGCTGCGGTTTGGGACGGTGTACGCGCGGGGCTGGCTGCCGCAATTGCCAGCGGATGCGGAAGGCGATGGCGATTAGCACAGCGAGCATACACAGCTCGACGTAGACCTTCTCGCCATCGAGGTAATCGATCGGCGCATCCTTCAGGTTGGGATCGGTCAGGATCCCGTGGATGTAGAACAGCAGCGCCGTCCCATACGCCGTGAAGTGCAGCGACTTCCAGGTTTTGCGACCGAGGTCGTGTCGGAAGTATGAAGTCAGCACAACGAACGCGAGAGAATACAGAGCGAGCGCGCCGAGGACGTTGACCCATGGTTGTTTGGGCGCGTTCACTGGATAGACGATGTCGATCAGACCGAACTTCGCCGTCGACGAGAACAGAAGGATCAGCGGGTGGATCGCCGCGATGGTGAGCGCGATGTAGGCCGTCCAGTTGTGGATCTTGAACGTGTTGATGCGGCGATGCGGCCAATTGCGTACCGGATTGTACTTGACCGACATCACGAGCCCGACGAGTAGGTTGAGCGTCAGCAGCGTCATCGCTGCAAGCCCGAAATAGCTGGAGAGCTCAATGGCGGTCATGTCATAGAGCGGGAAGCGGGAAGGGGGAAGCGGGAAGCGAAAATGCCGGCGGGGTCTTCTCCGCCGGCATTCTTACGATTCAGAAACGTGGAGCGCTGGGGCCCGCGAGTCTGTTTAGAAGCTGTACCGTATCGAAAGCTGCATGCGGTAGTTGGACGATGCGTTGTCCGCATTCCACGGCTTCATCGAGGTGTTGAAAGTGTAGATCCCGCGAGCAAGCGGGCTGTTGGTGGTAACGCCAGTCGGCAGCAAGTTGCCGTTGTGCGTAAGCAAGGTCGTTGCGCTGCAGATCTGGCCACAGGTGTTGTTCTGATCCGAGAAGTTCTGCCAGCCCCATCTCTTGTTGAGCAAGTTGGCGAAGTTGATGACGTCAAGGCGCAATTGCAGGTTCTGTTGACCAAAGGCGCGCAGACTCTGTCCGACACTGACATCGATTTCGTTCTGCCACGGATTGCGGCAGATGTTACGGCCGAGAATTTTGCCGCGGTTCTCTCTGAGGCATTGCACGCGATCGATGAACCGATCGAACGCATCGGCCTGGGCAGCCGCGCTGAGCTGGGCCGGCGATCCAGGTGCGGCATTGAAACCATTGAAGAGGATCTCGTTCGGATCGTGCGCATCCTTTGGCACGTAAACGAGGTCGTTCTGGGTCTGACCGTCTGCGTTGGCGTCGCCCGAACCGGCAGGGCTACCGGCAGCATAGACGTAATCGTAAGGTGCGCCGGAGTTACCGACGTAGATCACGGAGAAGTCAGTCAACGTCTTCAGCCTCCACGTACCGGTGGCCACGATCCGGTGCGGCATGTCTTCCTTGCCGCGCGTTCGGCTCCGATCCTCGAGGTAGCCGGCCCAATCCCGCTGATACCGGTAGTTCGAGCCCTGGGTGCTGCTGGTCGTAGCCGCTACGTCACGAACCTGAGAGTAGGTGTAAGCCAGTGAGCCCTGGAAATTGTCGAAGAATGTCTTCTGCAACTGTCCAGTGAGGCTGTAGGCGTAGTCGCCGTGCACGTTAGTAACGTCGATCACCTGCTGGCGGCCGGGAACTTTCAGGGCGGCGCTGCCACCGTTCGCGGTCAGCGTGCCGTAGAGGACGCGACCATTTCGGTCGGTTCCCTGTGGGCCGGCTAGCGCGAGGTTCTGATAGAAGGCGTTGGAGATCGCCTTGGTGTAGAGACCTTCGATCGTGCTCACCAATCCGCTCGCAAAACGGTGATCGTAACCAAGCGTGATCTTCTGATACTGCGGGAAGCGGAAGTGGGGATCGATTGTGGCTATGTTGGCGCTGTTGGCGATTGTCGCGGGGGTCGCGGTACCGGTCGCAACGCATGATGTCGGCGGGGTCGCGATGTTTGCCGCGTTAAACGGCGGGGGTCCGGTGCTCGCTGAAGTGCCATTGCAATTCAACGATGCATAACCGCTCAAGCCGGAATTACCGAATGCATTCGAGAGATACACGAATGGCGGTGTTCCGGTGAACAATCCGAGACCACCGCGGACCTGATTGCGCTGATCTCCGGTCGCATCCCAGTTGAACGAGAAGCGCGGAGAGATCGTGGCGCGACTCGGAACCGCTGACGTGCTGCGGTCGAACTGCTGGAGGATCTGTGCGTTCTCCGGCGGCGTGTCCAGGAAACGAGGCTTCTCGTAACGAACGCCTGCGCTGATCAAAAGCCGTTCAGACTTCTGCCACGCATCCTGAACATAGAACGAATACATGTTCGCGCGGAACGTGGCGAGACCGTTGGCGGGATCCGTCGGTGACGGAGCGCTCACCTGATACTGGACAGGCGTTCCCGCATTGAAGGCTGCGAGATTTGCAAACGTCCAGCTGCCCATCGAGTTCTGACCGAACAGGTTGATCGGCCTGTAAAAAAGGTTCTTGGTGCCGAAGGTAAAGTGGTGACTGCTGACCGGGATGGTCAGATTCTCGGTGAACTCAAATGTCCTTTGATCAAGCTTGTTCCCCTGCGACGAAGCTTCCGTTCCCGCTACCATTGCAACGTCGGTCACGCCATTGGCGCGCGCGAACTGGCGCACGGTGATCTGCGGGAAAGTCACTGGGACAGTGCGGAAATCGTGGATATTCGTCAGGTTGAACAGCAGCTCGTTGAACACGCCGTTCGGAAGGTTCGTGAGCAGTTCCGCGACCGAGGAGTGGGTCTTCGAGCTGAACAAGTATGAGTTCGAGGTCAGAGCGAAGAGCGGACTCGAGGACGTCGAAGAACTTCTGCTGAAGGTCTGGTTGTCCGCGGCAGCATAATTGTGGCGAAGGACGAGGCGCGTGTAACCAGGCAGATAAGCGTCGACTCGGGCAAATACGTTTGTCAGCGGGTTCTGCTTCAGGACGCGCGCCCCGCCACCCGGTTCAGAGAGTCCCTGCGCAATCAACGCATCCTGGAATGTCTTCACCGTCGCAGTCGACACGAGACTATCAGAGCCGCCGAGGAACGCGCCGGTTGCCGGCGTGTTCAACTTCTGCCACTCGGGATTCACGAAGAAGAAGAGGCGATTCTTGAGAATCGGGCCGCCGAGCGAGAATCCGTACTGCTGCTGCTTGAACTCCGCGAGATAGGGCCGACTGCGCGTGAGGTTCTCATTACGTGTATAGCCGTACGTCGCGCCATGGAATTCGTTGGTTCCCGTCTTCGTCACCGCGTTGATGAGCATTCCGCCGAAATTTCCCTGGCGGACATCGAACGGCGAAAGGAGAACCTGATACTCCTTCACGGCATCGAGCGGAATCGATTTCGCGTTTGCCTGGGCACCCGGCTGTCCGGTTGTGCCAAGGCCGAAGAGGTCGCCGGAAGCGGCGCCGTCGATCTGGATCGCATTCTGACGAAGGTTGACGCCACCGCCAGAGAGTCCCACGCCAGTCGACGTCGAAACCTGCGGCACGAGCTGCACGAAATCGGCGAAGTTCCGGTTCAACGTCGGCAGGCGACGAAGCAGCGAATCACCGACCGTCGTTCCCGTTCCAGTCTTACTCGGGTTGATGACCGGTGTCGCCTCCGCCGAAATGCTCACCGTCTCGAGCACAGTGGTCTGCTGCTTCAGCTGGAAATCGGTGCGCGTGGTCTGACCCAGGCTGACGAGAATGTTGTTCTGGGTCTGCGGCTCGAAGCCGATGCGGCGGACGGTCAGCGAATATCCAGGATCCGGCTCGACTCCCTGAATGCTGTATTGGCCGTTGGCGCGAGTGATCGCGCCGGCGCTGGCGCCGGTGCGTGCATTTCTCAGCTGGACCTGAGCGCCTTCGACCGGTGCGCCGCTTGGGTCAGTCACAGTACCGCCGACCGCGCCGCTCGTGATGCCCTGCGCATGGAGACGAGCTGAAGCTCCAGTCACCAGTGCGAGGGCCGAGGCGACAGTCAAAAATAGACGTGTCTTGAGCATGTTTTCTCGGAAAAAAAGAGGTGGAGGGAAGCCAAAACTTAGTGTCGGGATCTCGTCCGCTGCAAGAGAGTTTTGTCACCGCTCCGCAACGGTCGCGACACTCGCCGTTCGCTAGATGTCGTTCGCCGTGCGACGTGTTTTTGTGATGAAGAAAACCGGAATTCCGAGGACAATTACGCCGAGGACGGCGAGCGTGGCGAGACGACTGCTGGGATCGATGAGAGCGTTGCCCAGCAGTAAGATGGTGGCAACAATGAAGATGGCAGGTACTACTGGATAACCCGGAACTCTGAACGTCGGGTGATAGTCCGCTCGCCGTCGCAGCACGAAGACGGCAGCGACAGCCAGCGCGTAGAATGGAACGATCGCGGTGACGAAAGTGTCGGCCAGCTGCTCGAAGGTGCCGGCGAGCACGAAAACAACACCCAAGGTCGCGCTGAGCCATATTGCCACCGATGGCGTGCGAAACCGCCGATCGACATGGGCGATTGGACGAAAAAGCAATCCGTCGGCAGCTGTCGCGAACAAAACACGCGAACCAGTCATCACCGAACCGTTGAGCGTGCCGAACGTCGAGATCATGACCGCGACCGACACGAACGCCACTCCCGCAGTTCCCATCAGCGATTCTGCGGCATCAGCAGCGACGAGCTTCGAATGCCTGATCTGCTCGATCGGCAGAACCGCCAGGTACGCGGCATTCGCCAGTAGATAGAGCACGATGATGATCACTGTTCCGAGGATGAGAACGCGGGGAAGGTTGCGCTCACCATCCTTCACTTCGCCGCCGACGAAGCTCACGTCCGCCCAACCATCGTAGACCCACAATACTGACACGAGAGCTAGGCCGAACTTTGCGAGCGAGAAGCTCCCCGCGGGAAACGCCGGAGTGTAGTATCCGCCCGTTCGCGGGAGACCGAGCACGAACGCCAGCACGATGATCAATATCAGCGCGCCTGTCTTCGCAAGCGTGGTGACGTTCTGCACCAGGGATCCCCAGCGCAGTCCCACGTAGTTGAACGTTGCAGTGAAGATGATGGCCGCTGCCGCGATGTAGTGGACGTATCCGCTATAGGGCATGATTCGCGGATCGTGCCCGAGCACCCTCACCAGGTATTCAGAGAACGTCGTTGAAATCGCACCGAGCGCAGCGGCGCGAATGATCACCAGCTCCGACCAGCCGAACAGAAACGCCGGCAGCCTTCCCCACGATTCACGAATGAAGACGTAAACGCCGCCGGTGCGCGGCAAGGCGCTGGCGACTTCCGCCAGCGTGAGGGCACCACAGAGCGCGAACAGTCCACCGGTCAGCCAGATCGCGAGGAGCGGAAGCGGTCCCGGCAGCTTGTCGGCGAGGCTGGCCGGCGACCGAAAAATTCCCGATCCGATCGTCGAGCCGACCAGCACCGCGACTGCGCTCCACATCCCCAGCTGGCGCGGCAACGCTGATGCACGCTCGAAGTTGTCGGTGCGCGAGGTCGACGAGGATCTCTCGACGCGAAGCGGGTCTGCCATTCTGTACGCTAGTGCAAAGGTAGATGATGCGCGAGTAGCTTTAGGCGCAGCGAATCCCTTCCGCCGCCGCACACTTCACTTCGAGTCAATGAATCAGCCGCTGGCTGAGACAATCTTCTGGATTGCCGCGCTCGCCTGCGCGGTCGCCGAGATCGCGATTCTGCGATCGACAATCGCGCAAAAGCGCGCGCAAAATCCCAGTCTCGTTCGAGCAGGCTCCCCGGTATCCGAGCTCATTTGGGCAATCCTTCCCGCGATCGCTCTTTCGCTGCTTCTCGTCGCGACATGGCGTAGAATCGAAGCCCGCGAAAATCACACGCAGATGCACCACGGCGGTCACGAGATGACGGCTGTGCGGGAAGCGGGAAGCGGGGAGCGGGACGCGGGAATCCGGACGCGGGGCGCGGACTGACATGCTCACCGTCAGAAGGGTCGGTTACGTCGCGCTCCTGGTTGGCTTCGCGCAGGTCGTATTCGGAGCGATCGTGCGCATCAGCGGATCCGGACTCGGCTGCGGCGATCACTGGCCCGATTGCTACGGTGCGTTTACTCCGGCGAACAATGCGCAGTCGCTGCTGGTCGAGATCTCACACCGCTACGGAGCAGCGGCGCTTTCGATCGCGATCGTCGCACTGACTGTTGTCGCGCTGCGTCAACGACGCGTCGACGGAATCGCAGGGCCAGGGGGCGCGCTGCGGCCGGCGTTGCTGGCGGTTCTGCTCGTGATCGTGGCAGCGCTTTTCGGTGCAGTCACGGTAAAGATGGAGCTGAATCCGATGGTGGTGGTCGCGCACCTCGCGATCGCCATGTCTCTACTCGCGGTTCTCGTGATAGTAGTGGTGCGAGCTGGCGGATTTGGTGCGGCACGGATAGCGGCGCGATCTCCGAGGACGTTCCGCTCAGCGCGCGGAGCGGCAGGCCTGACTTTCCTCGCCCTCGTGTTTGGTGCATTGACTGCCAACACTCCGGGCGCACCGCAGGCCTGTCTGGGTTTTCCGTGGTGCCGGGTTGCAGCAGCCAGCGGATCGCCATTCTGGATTCACGTCACTCACCGGATCGTCGCCTTTCTGCTGGTCGGCCATCTCACGGGAGTTTTCTTCGCCGTACGAAAGCGCGGTGAATCGCCGGTGATTCGACGCGCGGCGGCCGCGGCGCTCAGTGTCGTGCTGCTGCAGGTAGTTATCGCGGCGGCGATGGTCGAGCTCAACCTCCCGCCTGGTCTGCGCTCGCTGCACCAGGCTGTCGGAACGCTGCTCTGGATCTCTGTAGTTGCGCTGGCGGCGCTGGCGTCCGGTAGCAACGCCACGACAGAAATCGAACGGATCGTTTACGAGTCGCCATCGCGCGGCGAGTTTGCGACGCCGGAGGGCGTCAGCACGTGAGTCACGCCCGCACGCACGAGCAGGCCCAGCCGTCGCTTCTCAGCGATATGGTGATGCTGACCAAGCCGCGCATCATCTCGCTGCTACTGGTAACGACCATCGCGCCGATGTTCGTCGCAGGCAATCCGACGTGGCTGACAGTCCTGATCGTAGCAGTGGGAGGCTACCTGATGGCGGGCGGAGCAAACGCGGTCAACATGTACCTCGATCGCGATATCGATACGCGCATGTCACGTACGCGGCTGCGGCCGATTCCGAGCGGCCGAATGGGCGCGAGGTCCGTGCTCGCATTCGGAATCGCGCTGGCCACTGCCGCTACTTACATATTGGCGCGCTTCGTAAACGTGCTGACGGCGGTCCTCGCACTGGCCGGCTTCTACTTCTACGTCTTCGTCTACACTCGCTGGCTCAAACGAACCACGCCGCAGAACATCGTTATCGGAGGCGCAGCCGGCGCCTTTCCGCCGCTGGTCGGGTGGGCGGCGATGACGGGCACAATCGATCTCACAGCAGTCTATCTCTTTCTGATCGTGTTCTATTGGACTCCGCCGCACTTCTGGGCGCTGGCGCTGCTGAAGCAGCGGGACTACGGCCGCGCGGGAGTTCCAATGGCACCGCTGGTATGGGGTGAGCGGGAAACGATGCGGCAGATGCTTTGGTACAACGTGATTCTGATCGCGCTTACGCTTCTGCCATTCACGTTCGGCGCGTTCGGCGTGATCTATCTCGCCGCTGCTGTTGTGCTGGGTGGGACGCTGCTCGCTGGAATTCTGAGGATAATGAGAACGCCGGAATGGACGAAGCCGGCGTGGCAGGTTTACAAGTTCTCGCTGCTATACCTCGCGCTGCTGTTCCTGGCGATGGTGATCGACCGCAAGGTACTGCTGGCGTGACGTCGCCACCGCCGTACGCGGTGTCAGCGCAGCGACCGACGCCGCGAGAATCGGCACCGGTGGCGTCACCGCGACCACTCGGCAAACTCCTTCCGCGGATTCGCCCGTACATCTGGCGATTGGTGCTGGCCTTCGTATGCCTGGTCCTCAGCGCGAGTATCGCGCTCGCATTTCCACAAATCGTCCGGCACCTGCTCGATGCCGCATTCATTTCGGCGAACGAGAGCCTGCTGAATCGCATCGCCGCCGGTCTGCTGTTTCTCTTCGCAGTGCAGGCGCTACTCAACTTCGTTCAGGTCTATCTGCTCACTTCTACATCGGAGCTGGTGATTGCGCGGCTGCGCGAAGATCTCTTCGCCAACCTCGTTCGTCTCTCTCCCGGTTTTTTTACCGAGCGCAGAACAGGTGAGCTGACCAGCCGTCTTTCTTCCGACACCACAGTTCTGCAGACCGTACTGAGCTACAACCTGTCGGAGTTCGCGCGACAGACGTTATTCCTCATCGGTGGCATCATCCTGCTCATTCTCACCGACGCCAGTCTTACCGCGACTACACTGGCCGTCGTACCGATCGTCGTTGGGGCTGCATTTCTGTTTGGGCGTGCGCTGCGCCGCGCCAGCACCGGCGTGCAGGATCGCATCGCCGAAGCGACGGGCACGGCCGACGAAGCTTTCTCTCAAATCAAAACCGTTCAGAGCTATACCGCCGAAGCAGAAGAAGTCCGCCGCTACGGCTCGCATCTTCGCGAAGTGGTGTCCGCCGCGCTTCGTCGCGCCCGGATTCGCGGAACTTTCTTCGGAGTTTTGACGTTCTGCGGCTTCGGCGGCGTCGTGGCCGTGCTGTGGCAGGGCGGCCGCCAGGTGCTCGCCGGCAGTCTGACGGCGGGCGCGCTCGTGTCATTCCTGCTTTACGCGCTGTATGTAGCCGGCGCCGTCGGCTCGCTGGCATCGCTCTTCGGCGCGTATCAGGAAGCGGTTGGAGCGGCGCGCCGGGTGTTCGACATGCTGGCTGCGGAATCCGATGTGAAAGATCCAGTCCGCCCGCTGAAACTGCCGCGACCGCTGCGTGGCGAAGTAGTGCTCGACAATGTCGTCTTTCGATACAACCCGGCGTTGCCCGAAGTACTGCAAGGTGTATCGCTCAGGATCGGCGCCGGCGAAGTGGTAGCACTGGTCGGTCCGAGCGGCGCAGGCAAAACGACGATCGCCTCGCTGCTGCCGCGCTTCTGGGACGTAAGCACGGGACGGATTACGTTCGACGGCTTCGATGTCAGGGACCTCTCGCTGGCGGAGCTGCGCGGCGCGATCGGCATCGTTCCTCAGGAGCCGACGCTTTTCAGCGGAACCATCAGAGAGAACATTGCCTATGCGGGCATTGGCCCTGACGGCGCACGGCCAAGTGAAGAGTCCATTCGCGCTGCTGCAAGAGCGGCGCACGCAATGGAGTTCATCGACCGGTTGCCCGACGGTTTCGAAACGCGAGTTGGTGAGCGCGGCGTCAAGCTGTCCGGCGGCCAGCGTCAACGCATCGCGATCGCCCGGGTTTTCCTCAAGAATCCGGCCCTGGTGATTCTGGACGAGGCGACTTCCAGTCTCGATAGCGAGAGCGAGCGATTGGTCGAGCGGGCGATGGAGGATTTACTGCGGGGACGCTCGACTCTCATCATCGCGCATCGACTGAGCACGGTGTTGCGCGCCGACCGGCTGGTCGTGATCGATCGCGGCGTCATCGTCGAAGAGGGCAAGCACTCCGAACTACTCGCATCTGAAGGTGTGTACTCGCGATTGTATCGGGGGCAGTTCAGGCCGGGCGAGGTACTGATTTCGGACTGACCATCTCGTCGACATCTCGGCGTCGATAACTCTGCCGGTAGCTGGATAGGCATCGGGATCCAGACGCCGAGACTTACTTCCTGATCGTATCAACCGTACTCGACGCGCTCGGAGTACTGGAGGCGGTGGGAGGAGTGCTCGACGCCGCCGGAGTACTCGAGGGAGCTGGCGGAACCGGCGTCGTCACGGTTGTTGGCTGCGCTGCACCGCTCTTGATGTGGAACGCCACAGAGGTCTGCTGACCGGCGTTGACCGTCACGCTGTCATCCGCGTAGCCAAGGCTGGGATGCCACGCGCGCACGCGGTATTTCCCGGCCGGAATTCCATCGATGCTGAACGCGCCGGTATTCGATGTCTGCGCGAAATAGGGATGATCGAGGACGGCGATCCACGCGTGCGTCCACGGATGCTGCTCGCAGACCACCTCGATCTCCGCCGGTTCCTTGAACCGATCTACCGGCACCACCTCACCGTCGTCATTGAACGGCGCAACGGCCGCGACCTGGCCGGTGCCAACATTGATGAATCGGTTTGTATGTAGCGCGCGATCGTCGTTGCTGACGTTCAGCGTGCCCGTGGTCGACATCACCTGCACGAACGGATCGAGAATGCAGCTGTCGTTCGTAAGCTCGAACCTGCGTTCGAGCGGAAACGCCTTGCCGCTGCGAATGTCAGTCAGCCAGACGACCGCGCCGGTAACACGCGTCCCTGATAGCGTCACGTTCCGGGCGACAACGCTGTTCCCGCAGACGTTCGCGTCGTTGGTGGGACGGAATATCTGCGGTGCTGGAGCCGTTCCGTCGAAATCGACCGTACCAACAATCGTTCCGCCGGCGGCAACAGAAACGACCTTGTACGGCTGCGCGGACGGCGTGATGACCGACGGCCGCGGTGGCACGCCGTCACCATCCGACGAGTTTTTGCGGGGATGAGCCGAAGCTGTGTCGTCGCGCGCGCAGGCGCTCGCAGCGACGAGGATTATCGAAAAGCCGAGAAACCGGCGGAGCATTTTGTGTCGAGCCGAGTGTGATTTCAGACGGGATAGAGGGGCAAGCGATGTGCCGAGGTTATTTCGCCTCGTAAACCGCCTTTCCTCCGATCCAGGTGGAAACTACACGAGCGCCGAGGATTTCTGTGTCCGGCACCCGCATTATGTCGCGATCGAGCACCACGAAGTCGGCGTACTTTCCGGGCGTCAGTGAGCCGAGCAGCTTCTCCTGGAAGCCGGCATAGGCGGCCCAGATCGTCATCGACTGAAGAGCTTCTTCGCGGGTCATCTTCTGTTCAGGGTACCATCCGCCAGCAGGCCGGTTGGTCGGATCCTGTCGCGTGACAGCGGCGTGAAAGGTGAGCAACGGATTTACTTCCTCGACAGGAAAGTCGGTCCCGTTGGGAATCACCACACCAGTATTGAGCAGCGATCTCCACGCGTAAGCGCCGCGAATCCTTTGCGGCCCGACCCTCGCCTCGGCCCAGCGCATGTCGCTCGTCTGATGCGTTGCCTGCATCGAGGGGATGACGCCGAGCTGCGCAAAGCGCGGAATGTCCTGCAGACTGATCACCTGGGCGTGCTCGACGCGGAAGCGATGATCAGCCTTCGGATACTTCCGCAGCGCGGTCTCGAATGCATCGAGGACGATCCGATTACCGCGATCGCCGATCGCGTGAACGTTGACCTGAAAGCCGCGCTGCAGCGCGGCCTCCGCCCACGCCTCGATGTGCTCGGGAGGTGAAACGAGTAATCCGGAATTCGTGGGCTCGTCGCTGTAGGGCGCGAGCAACGCCGCTCCGCGCGAGCCGAGCGCACCGTCGGCGTAAAGTTTGAGAGCGCGAATCCATAGATGACCATCGTACAGCGCGCTCTGCGGCCCGCGTTGGATATAGGGATTGCCCAGGGCCGCCGCGGAGTGCGGTTCGCCAGGATCGCTGATCATGACGTAGTTACGCAGCGTGTAATTCCCTGCCCTCGCCAGTTCTTCGTAGATCGATATCGTCTGCGCGTTTTCGCCGGGATCGTGAACTCCGGTGAGCCCCCAGCGATTTGCATCGGAGATCGCAGCAAGAATTGCCGATCTGGTTTCGGCGCGAGTGGCTGCCGGAATCGCCCGCGCGACGAGCTGCTGGGCGTTGTCGACAAAAACACCTGCCGGTGCGCCCGATGCATCGCGAATGATCCGACCGCCGGCAGGATCAGCCGTGGCTGCAGTCACTCGCGCCAGCTCCATTGCTCTGGCATTGGCGAGCAACGCGTGTCCATCGATACGCGTGAGGACCACCGGGTTGTTCGGAAACGCGCGTGAGAGCGCTTCCTGATTCGGGAATTCCTTTACCGGCCAGCGATTCTGATCCCAGCCGCGTCCCTGAATCCACTGACCGGGTTTGACGTCCTTCGCCCAATCCTTGACGCGTGCGATCACCTCGTCATACGACGTCGAGCCGGCAAGGTTGACGCGACGCAGCATCGTGCCGAGCCCGAGGAGGTGAGCGTGCGCGTCTATGAACCCAGGATAAACACTGGAGCCATGCAGATCGACGACGCGCGTCGATGGTCTGACGAGCGACTTCGCCTCCCCATCGGATCCAATGAACACAATTCGTCCGCCGCGCACGGCGAGAGCGGTGACGATCGGCCGGGCATTGTCAACGGTGTAGATACGACCGTTTGTAAGGACCAGATCGGCCTGCGCGCCGACGACAACCGGTGCGAGCCCGCAAAGCGCGAGGTAGGTTGAGAGACGTTTCATGACCGCGGAGTTTAAACGACTGCGCTCACCTGTCCAGATGCTAGCGATCCGTGCAGTTCGATCAATCGGTTGTCTATCTGTCGTTCTGGTTGCGGCGTGCGCTCACCTGCCTTCGCAACCACGGACTCCGCCGGCCTATTGGGGATTCACCGGACCGTGGGATCCACGCAGTAATTCCTCAGTAGAAGCGCGTGGCGCATCGCTCGCCAGAGTCATCACCGGATGGATCGCACTCGACACGACGAGTTTTCGGCCGGTAATTCTCTATCCGGACACGATCGGCACCCAGCCGGCGATCGCTGATCGAAAGACAGCGCTCATCACATCCTACATCGGCAGCCGGTTTCATCCGGAAGTAATTCGCGGTCTGGGTGACAACCCCCAGATCGCCGCGCTTACCGCGGGCAACATCGCGTCGCTGGTAGAATCGGGCGGATACAGAGGCGTCGTAATCGACTTCGAGGGAATGACGCCGCGTGATCTCGACCAGCTCGTCACAGTGACGCGAGCAGTTGCTGATTCCGTGCGAGCGCATGGAGTGTCGACGGTGGTAATTGCCGTACCGGGCGGAGACACCGCTGCCTATCCGGCTGGACTGCTACTTCAATCCGCTGACTACATCATGCCGGTGCTGTACGATCAGCACTGGACTGCCTCACCGCCCGGCCCGATCGCCGCGCCGGACTGGGTCGCCCGGAATCTCGGCGCGCGCGTGGCAGAAGTTGGCGCGGCGCGCATCGTCGCAGCTTTTCCCATCTACGGTTATCGCTGGCGGAGGAGCGCGGAGACAGAAGTAATCAGCTATGCCGATGCACGACGACTTACAACGACGACGAATGTTCCGCTGGCGCGCGACCACGCATCGTCGACGCTGCACGCGATTTCTCCTGAAGGCTGGGAGATCTGGGTCGCCGACGGTGTGCTGCTGGCGACTCTCGTGCGCGAGGCGCGCCAACTCGGCGTAACCACTTTCGCGTTGTGGCGGCTTGGACTCGAAGATCCCGCAGTGTGGGATCTGATCGCACCTCAGACTATCAACAGCTCCTTCTGATAGTCCGTTGGAGTGACGAGCAGACTGTCGGCGCCGACCAGCGCATTGACTTCGCTGCGCATGCCGACGTCGCCGGCGAGATAGACACCCGGCTCGATCGAGAAGCCGATGCCTGGAATGAGAGCTCGCTCCTCTCGTGTCTCCAGATTGTCGATGTGGGGGCCCGATCCATGGAGGTCGCGCGGATCGATGGAGTGACCAGTACGGTGCACGAAGAACTCACCGTAACCGCGCTTAACGATCACCGCGCGCGCTGTGTCGTCGACTTCACCGCCGCTCACGGACTGGTGCGCGGATATTTTCTTTTGAAGGAGCGCGATAGCGGCATCACGCGCGTCGCGCACCGCCAGCCAGATCGCTTTGTCGCGCTCAGTGGGTTGGCCGAGCGAGCCCATCCACGTCTGGTCGGCGTAGACTCCGTCTTTTTCCTTCGCCCACAAGTCGACCAACAACACATCACCGCGCTTGATCGTCGCCGACTGCTCGGAGGTCGGCTCGTAGTGCGGGTTAGCGGCGTTGGGTCCGATTGCCACGATCGGCCCATGATCCGTTTCCAGGCCGCCCGCTGAAAATCGCTCTCTGATCCAGCTGGCAAGAGCGTATTCCGTCATCGGTGTCGCGCTGTCCGCACGACTTCCTGCAAGTCGTATCGCTTCCTGTCCGATTGTGGCAACCGCTCGTGCAGCGCGCTCGTGAGACGCGCGCTGCGCATCGTTCCAGACGGCATAGAAACGCGATACCAGATCGGCCGACGTAACCACAGTCCCACCGGCATCACGAACCATCTCGATCACACCCGCGGGCACCCGATCCAGATACGGGACCGCGTCACCGGGTGAGTACTCCATCGCGATCTTCTTCCCCTGCACCAACCCGCGCACGAGGGACTCGAGATCACGCCAGCTGCTGTAACGCTCCTTTCCCCACTTGGGCGGCCAGCTATTCCAGGGGCCTTGCTCGATATTGTGCGTGATCGCGGTCGGAGTGCCCTTCGCCGGGATGTAGACGAAGAATCGGCGAGTCGTCATCCCGTGCAACTGGAGCATGCCGACGGCGATGGGATTCAAGCCGTGAAAGTCGTACAGCAACCAGCCGTCGACGCCGGCCTCGGCAATCGCCGATTGAATCGATGCGAGTGTCTTGTTGTCCAGCACGGTAATCTCTACGGCGTAGCCTTTACCGCGCGCCATTCCGCGCGCCATTCACAGATGTCCTCGCCGCGCTCCCGGCAATGGACGTGATCGATCATGCCGCCTGCGTTGACGAGTTTCTTCAGCATCTCACGCAGGGCGGATTCGTAATAGAGGCAACCCATCGCCTTGGGCGCGGTGCCATAAGTGACCGACTCGGTCACACCGAGCACGATCGATGCGCCGACGCGTCTCACCTTGGCGCCGAGGTATTTCTCGCCGGCGCGCCTGACCTGCCGGTACGCGAGTGGTCGCGCCAGGAAACCGGGGAGCAGATGGATGATCTGACGCGTCGTTGCCGAGATCATCTCGTACATTCTGTTGGCGACAATGTTGCCGGCGCGAGTAAAAATGTGTTCAGCGTCCGGACGCCGACCAATCAACCGTGCGATACCGCTCGCCTCGTGAAGTGGAATCGGTTGATTTCGCTTCAACGCATCCTTGTAGCGACGGATCTGTGCGATGACCGTGTCGCTCAGCCCCAACCGCTTGTTACGATGCTCCTGCACGTACTCGACCTCGTCGTCTCCTCCTTCGGGAATGTCGACCGAGCGAACGGCCTCGAGGAGACTGAGTGGGACTATGGCGTTTACGGTGCCGGGCATTTAGTTGGTAGGCGGAGAGCGCAAGCTAACCGCCGCTCGAAGCCCCTTCAAGCAGGCAACACCTACGCTACAGCGCCAAACCAAGCGGGAGTGATCGCAACTGGCTGATCTGCTCGTTCGCGCCGTAGTTGGTGCCGCCGTATCCATTCTGGTGAGCGTGCTGGCACGCCGCGCACGCGCATTGTCCAGCAGTGGGAGTCTCGCGGCTGGGGTCATCGGCACGATTGCTCTCACCGCGGGATGGAGCTGGGGTGCGCTGCTGCTGTCGCTGTTCATCTCGGTGAGTCTGTTGTCCCGCCTGGGCGCCGGTGAGAAAGCGAAACGCATCAACGACCTCATCGAAAAGGGCGGTGAGAGGGACGCAGCGCAAATCATCGCCAACGGTGCTGTCTTTACAATTGCGGCGCTTGGCAGTTTGATCGCTCCGGCGACGGGGTGGTTCGCGATTGCTGCTGGCGCAGTGTCGTTTTCAGCGGCTGATACATGGGCGACGGAGATCGGGACATTAGCGCGGCACGATCCGATTCTGATAATCAACGGTCGTCGCGTTCCAGCCGGAACTTCCGGCGGCATCTCGGTCCTCGGCACTCTCGCAGCGCTCAGCGGGGCTGTTTTCATCGGCGTTGAAGCAGTGTTCGCCGCATGGCCGGTCTCACTCGCCGGGATTGGCATTGGCGGCGTTGGGGCAGCCTTTGCAGACTCGGTGATCGGAGCGACGCTTCAGACAAGGCGCTGGTGCGATCGCTGCAACAACCCAACTGAGCGAAGAGTTCACGATTGCGGAACACCCACGAGAATTACCGGCGGCATACGCTGGCTCGATAACGACGCAGTCAACGCACTCTGCTCCGCGATCGGCGCCCTGATAGCTTTAGTTCTACAGTGACCAGCGACACGAAGTCTCCGCGATGACCGCGACAATGACGCCGACCAGGAACGGCGCGCGGGTGCTGCTCGTAAGCACCAACCGCGAGCGGCAACCGTATCCGGTGGTGCCGAATGGTCTCGCGTGTGTTGCCTCCGCGCTCGACGCCGCAGGGCATCGTGTGGAATTCCTCGATCTCTGTTTCACGAAGGATCCTGTCGCGAGCGCGCGCGCAGCCGCGCAGAGCTTCGCACCAGATATAGTCGGCGTCTCGGTTCGCAACATCGACAACAGCGATGCTATCGCGCTAAGACACTACACGCCCGAGGCGCGCGAAGTCCTACGCGAGCTGCGGACTTCTGCGCCACAGGCAAAGATCATTGCCGGCGGCGCAGCATTCGGTGTGGCACCGGAAGCACTGTTTCGTGATCTCGAAGTGGATTACGCCGTCGCTGGCGACGGTGAGCGGGCAAGCGTTACACTCATCGACGCGCTCATGTCTGGCGACACACCGGGATCGATTCCCGGCGTTGTGCGCGCGCAGAACGGCACCGTCATGTTCACGCCACCTGGCGAAGATGCCGACCTCGATTCGTTACCGGGCCCGCAACTGCATCGCTGGGTGGATCTCGCTCGCTACCAGCGTCATGGTGCGACGATCCCCATCCAGACCAAGCGGGGCTGCGTCTACAAGTGCATCTACTGCACGTACCGCAATGTCGAAGGCTGGGGATACCGGACGCGGGATCCCGAGCTGGTGGCTGACGAAATAGCAGAGCTGAAATCCAGGGCGAGAGTTCAGCACTTCGATTTCGTCGATTCCACCTTCAATTCTCCGCCCGGTCACGCGATTCAGGTTTGCGAAGCAATCATCCGCCGCAACCTCGGTGTCCAGCTCGATACCACCAACTTTACGCCCGCCACCGCTTCCACCGAGCTGCTGACCGCGATGAAAGCGGCTGGCTTCCGTACCCTCGGCATCACCGCCGAAAGCGCCAGCGACCCCGTGCTCGAGCGCCTGGAGAAGGGCTTCACCGCCTCAAAAGCGCGAGAAGTCGCCGAGCGGGTCGAGCAGCACGGGATTCGAGCCCTCTGGATTTTTCTGGTTGGCGGGCCCGGCGAGACGCCCGAAACGCTAGAGGAAACACTAGAGTTTGCCGACTGGCGGCTCCGTCGCGGCGATGCGGTGTATCTCACGGTCGGCCTGCGCATCTACCCGGGAACGACATTGCACCGCATTGCGATCAAAGAGGGAGTGGTCGCAGCAGGTAGCACTCTGCTCGATCCATGCTTTTATTTTTCAAGTCAGCTTCATTTCGACGAAACAGTTTCACGTCTCAAACATTTCGCCACAGACCATCCGCGCTTCATGTTTTCAGCCGACTCCAGGTCGGTTGTCCTTCCCTATCTCACCCGCGCGGCTTCGCTGTTGCATCTACCGCGGCCTCATTGGCAGTACATGGGTCTCTTTCAGCGGGTAGCCCGCACCATCGGATAGAGTGGGCGAACACCTAGACGCCGAAGTAATCGTTGTCGGTGGCGGCCCTGCAGGCGCTTCAACGGCGTGGGCGCTGGCGCGCGATGGCATTGACGTGCTGGTGCTGGATCGGGCGCGATTCCCACGCGACAAGATCTGCGCGGAATATCTGAGTCCCGAGGGGTCGCGGATTCTGCACGACATGGGCGTACTCGATGAGATCGAGCGCACCAATCCCGCGCATCTCGCCGGCATGCGAGTTCGCGCGCCAAACGGACTGGTAGCCGACGGTGAGTTCGCCGCCAATCACGGTTATCGCGGCTTCCGAGACAAAGGCCTCGCGATACGTCGCACCATCCTTGATGAAATAGTGCTACGTGGCACGCGGGCAGCTGGCGCGCGTGTCGAAGAAGGCGTGCGCGTTACTGACATCTACCGGAACGGATCAACGCGAGTCGAGGGAGTGACCGTTCTCGACGGGAACGGGAAACAAGGAATTCTTCGTGCTCGCTACGTCGTGGGCGCTGATGGTCTTCGCTCTGTGATTGGACGGCGGCTCGGATTGGTGAAGACGAGCCGCATCTGGCCGCGCCGCATCGCGCTCGTAGCACATTATCAGAACGTGCAGGGTGTCGGCGATATGGGCGAGATGCACGTCGACTACGATGGATACTTTGGCGTCGTCGATGTCGGCGGCTTGATGAATGTCGCTGTTGTCGTGCCGCTGTCCCGCGCCAACAAGATCGAGGACAAGACCGAATTCTTCGAGAATTGGATTGCCGCGCGCCCACACCTCGCCGAGCGGTTTCAAGGTGCCGAGCGGGTGACCCCGGTGCGAGCGACTGGTCCGTTCGCTACATCTGCGCGCCGTGCCTGGGCGCCGGGAGCAGCGCTGGTCGGAGACGCGGCAGATTTCTTCGATCCGTTCACCGGTGAAGGCATCTACGCCGCGCTGCGTGGGGGAGAGCTGCTGGCGCCGTATGTCGCGGAAGCGCTGTTCTACCACGCTGACGCCGACGAATCGCGCATCCTCGCCGGCTATGATCGCGCTCGCAAGCGCGAGTTCGGCGGCAAGTGGAAGCTAGAGCGGATAGTTGGTATGGCGATCGCGTACCCGTATTTCCTGAACAACGCGGCGAAGGTTCTGTCGCGTCGCAAGGACCTGGCGGATTTGCTGGTCGGAGTTGCCGGTGACTTCATTCCGCCACGCCTCGTACTCAGCCCCCGCTTCCTCTTCACGCTGTTCGTCTCGCCGGCATTCAGAAATTGAGCGTTAGCGAAGACGAGTTCAGAGCAATACTGGGGCGTTTTCCGTCCGGCGTCACTGTAGTGACGACAACCGACGGTGGCGGATCCGATCAGGGAATGACGGTCAGCGCGTTCTGCTCGGTGAGCCTGCACCCGCCGCTTGTTCTCATTTGCATCGAGAAGAGCGCGTCGGCGCACCGGGCTCTGACCACCGCGCCTGGTTTCGTGGTCAACGTTCTCTCCGCGCGGCAGGAGCAGATCGCGCGACGGTTTTCCATCGTCGATATCGACCGGTTCGAGGGCGTGGGATTCACCCGCTCATCGCTCGGCTACGCCGTCCTCGATGACGCGCTCGGTATCATCGAGTGCAGTCGCCACCAGCAGTACGACGGCGGCGATCACACCATCATTTTGGGGCAAGTGCAATCAATGCGCGCCGAGCAAGGGACACCATTGCTGTACTATCGCGGCGGGTACGCCCAGCTCGAGCATTAGGATGCGCAATCCGCTGACGCCGCGGCGCCGGCGCGGATTCGAGATACTGGACTCGCCCGATGTCGATCCACGGCTCGTGACGCGCTCCCTTGCCGACGTGGCGAAAGTGAACTCGTTGTTCGGCGGCATCAGCTCGCTGGTTAGCGAACTGCAGGAATGCCTCGAGCATCTGCCGCGGGATGCGACGCTGCTCGACGTTGGAACGGGCCTTGGCGACATCCCTGCCCGCGCACGCGCCGTTGCCGCGAAACGACGGATCGTCCTGACCACGATCGGGCTGGATTCGGCCTGCGAGCTGGTCGAGGCAAGCCGGGAATCGCTGGAATGGTCTATTTGCGGCGATGCGCTGCATCTGCCCTTTGCTGACGGGAGCGTCGACGTCGTGATGTGCTCTCAGTTATTGCATCACTTTGCCGGTGAGGAAGCTCTGACGCTGCTGCGCGAAATGAATCGTGTCGCGCGCTGCCGCGTGATCGTTAGCGATCTCCGCCGCAGCTGGATCTCCGCTGCCGGACTGTGGCTGGTCTCTTTTCCCCTCCGATTTCATGCCGTTAGCCGTCACGATGGAGTCGTTTCGGTGATGCGGGGGTTCACGACGGGTGAACTGGCCGATACCGTGCAAGCAGCGGTGATGCGGAGACCGGTCGCGCACAGGCGACCCGGCTTTCGTGTTACAACAAGTTGGGCGCCGGTGCACAAGTGACTCAGCAACTCGCGCGTCCGTTCGAGCTCGGTCCAATGCCGCTCGGCCGGCCGATGGAGACTGTCGACGAGCAGCTGGTCCGGACTCCGCTCAACACAATCTTCGAGCTCGCAAAGAAAGTCGAGGCGTGGCCAGAACATCTCTCGCACTACCGATTCGTCCGCTTCAGAGAGCGGCGCTCAGACGGTGGCGGGATCGTCGAAATGTCGGCCAACCGCCCATTTCCGGTCCCGCTCATGCCGTTGCACGTGAACTGGCGGACGTGGTGGTTGTCGGAGATGTCGGTCAACGAGGCGGCGCCAGCCATCCGATTCCGGCACATCGCGGGTATTACCAGGGGAATGGACGTCGAGTGGACGTTTGCAACGACGCCTGGTGGGACTCACGTACGAATCCTGCATTTATGGGACGGACCGCCGATTCCGTTGATCGGAATCCGGGCTGCTACGTACGTAATCGGTCCGATCTTCATTCACGGAATCGCTTCCCGTACGCTGGCAGGATTGGCGAGGAAAGCGGAGAGCCGGCCGCATCAACAGTGGTGATTTGAGGTAAACGTGGAAAAGCGCAGAGTCGTGATTACTGGAGTTGGCCCGATCACGCCGATCGGTACGACCCGTGATGGTTTGTGGGACGGGCTTCAGCGTCAGCGGTCCGCAGTGAGATCGATCAGCCGCTTCGATCCGTCAATATTTCGCAGTCACAACGCCGCCGAGATCAACGACTTTGTGCCGACGGATCATCTTGAGAACAAGCGTGCGAAGAGACTCGACCGCTTTGCGCAGTTCTCGGTCGTGGCGGCGCAAATGGCGCTGGCAGACGCTGATCTCGACTTGTCGAAGGAAGATCGTGAGCGGGTCGGTGCCAACATGGGAACCGCGCTCGGTGGCGTGAGCTACGCCGAGGGTCAGCTGGCGAATTTTCTGACGCAGGGTCTGAGGGGCGTCGATGCGACGCTGGCGCTCGCGGTGTTCGGCGGTGCGGCCAGCTGCAACATCGCAATCGAGCTGGGCGCGATGGGACCGAACTCAACCAATGCGATGAGCTGCGCGTCGGGCACGATCGCGATCGGTGACGCGTTCAGGCAGATCCGCGATGGTTACGCCGACGTGATGATTGCGGGCGGCGCCGAGGCCCCTTTGGCGCCATTGACGTTCGGCGCGTTTGCGCTGATTCGCGCGATGTCGACGCGCAACGAGGATCCGGAAAAAGCCTCACGTCCGTTCGACAAGGACCGCGATGGCTTCGTGATGGGTGAGGGTGCGGCTGTCCTGATTCTCGAGGAGTATGAGCGCGCCAAGGCGCGGGGCGCGCCGATCTACGGGGAAATCCTCGGCTACGGGATGTCGAACGACGCATATCACATGACGGCGCCGCGTCCGGATGGCTCGCAGGCGGCGCGGTCGATGCGCCTCGCTTTGCAAGACGCCGAGGTCTCCGCCGATGAGATCGATTACATCAACACGCACGGCAGCTCGACGCCGCTCAACGACAGCACTGAGACGCTGGCGATCAAGCAGGTTTTCGCCGATCGCGCGTACCGCATTCCACTGAGCGGGACGAAGGGATATTACGGGCATGCGCTGGGCGCATCGGGTGCGATCGAAACAGCGATCTGCGCGCTCGCCATCGAGCGGGAGTGGCTGCCGCCGACGGTGAACCTTCAGGTTGCGGACGAAGCCTGCGATCTTAACTTTCTGCCGGGAACAGGGCGGAAGCAGAGAGTGGAGCATGTGTTGACCAACTCTTTCGGCTTCGGCGGAATCAACGCCGCGCTGGTTTTGCGTCGAGTGATCTGATTACCGCGCCCCGGGTTCCCGTCACATTTTCCGAGGACGGGTAATGCGCGACTCGTGGCGCCACTTCGTTGCAGAATTCATCGGCACCTTCGCTCTCGTCTTCGTGGGGAGCGGCGCGATCATGGCAACCCGCATCAGCCAAAGCAGCGCCGCGCTGGTCGAAGTCGCCCTGGCGCACGGTCTGGTGCTGGCGGTGATGGTGAGCGCGCTAATGCGCATCTCGGGTCACTTCAATCCGGCCGTCACCCTCGGCATGCTGGCAACGCGTCGGATCGAAGTATTTATGGCGGCGCTATATGTGATTGCGCAGGTACTTGGGGCAGTAATCGCCGGTTACGCACTCAAGGCTAGTTTCCCCGACGCGGTGTTCGTAGCGACGCGCGGCGGTGGACAGACAGTCGCGCTCGACATTACTGGCAGCCAGGCATTCATGCTGGAAGCGATCGCCACGTTCTTCCTCGTCTTCGTGATATACGGAACGGCGGTCGATCTGCGCGGGCCGAAGATCGGCGGATTGGCGATCGGCTTCGTGGTTGCCGCCGACATTCTGGCGATCGGGCCGCTTACTGGGGCGTCGATGAATCCTGCGCGCTCATTCGGACCGGCGGTGGCGAGCGGAGTCTACGAGGCGCAGCTGCTCTATTGGGCAGCTCCGATCGTCGGTGGTTTGATCGCTGCGCTTCTGTATGAGTACTTGTTCATGCAGAGAGGGAGAGAGCCCGTCGATCACGGCGAACTTAAGCCATGAGGTTCCGGACTGCGGACTAACGGCTCCGTATTTCGAACCAACAGACTACTCCGCATCGATAACTAATTGAGAGCTACGTACTAACTGCGAAGTCCTAACTGGTTCGCGGTAGTTCGCAATCAGTTCGCAGTCAGCCTCGCCGGGGACCTGTCTAGCTCTTAGCTGGGCGGAGCTTGTTGTTGGCGAGCAGGTAGAAAAGCGCGAGCAGAGCGTGAGTCGCCATTAGCAGACCGGCCAGCACTGGAGCCATCTCCATGTCCGCGTTCTGTATGTTGTGTATGACGCCCTGGATGAGACCGCCCAGGCCGACGAAGCCTGCTAGTCCTTCGCCCGCGAATAGCGCACCGGTCGCTATCTCATCCCATCCATCGAGCGTTCCGCGCAGATAGAGTAGCGTGTAACCGCCCTGGATCAGCAGCGACGCACCTATGAAAAGCACGATGATGGGCACCCGCTGCCACATCGCGGCCCAGGTCGCAATCAGAACAACCCCGCCCGCGCAGTTGGCAACCGAGGAAACCACAAACAGCGCCCTCAACATGGATTCTCCGTGGCGAAGAGTTATCGATAATCATAAGGACTCACTTTGTCTTGTCAAGTACTTTGCCGTACTCGGCCGGGGGGGGCCTAGGGCGAACCGACTACGAACCACGTATGACCATCCAACGACGAGCATTTGTTGGTAATCCGTAGTTAGTACGGAGCTCTCAATTAGTTGTCGATGCGGAGTGATCAGTTAGTTCGAAATACGGAGCAGTTAGTTCGAAGTCCGGAGATCTCAGCCTGTTGGAAAGCCCCGATCTTTCCATGCCCGCCATCCTCCCGCCATCGACGCGACGTTCCGGTAGCCCATTCGCTGCAGATTGTCCGCCGACAACGCTGATCGAAAACCGCCGCCGCAATACAGAATCACCTCGGTGTTCTTGTCCGGGATCTTCTGCTCGATGTCGCGCTCCAGAACGCCGCGCCCGATGTATTCCGCGCCCTTGATGTGGCCGGCCGCCCACTCGCTTTCTTCGCGCACGTCGATCACATGGGCGCCGCCGGCTTCCAGCTTCCGCCGAGTGTCCTCGATGCTGATCTCGCGCACGCGTGACTTCGCGTCGTTGACCAGCTTGAGGAAGCCCGGCGAGTGCTTCACAGCCCGGCGGGAACTCGCTTGCCGGTCAGCTGTCGCAATCCGATATGAGCGCTGCGACGCGCGACCAGCTCGGTGGCAGCGACAGCTGCGGCAGAAAGCGCCGTAAACGCCAGCGCGGTTGGCCAACCTGAGTCACTGCGCCACGGTAGATCCGGTGGATCCTCACCCTTCCACGCGCGCCAGCCACTGTCGAGCCCGCGTTCGACCAGTCTTCCCGCCACCATCGCCGCGCCTGCGCCCACCAGCAGCCAGGTGGCCCGGCGCGGGTTCATTTTCTGTGAATTGGTTTTCTTTTTCACGTCAGCTGCCCTCGAGTTGGACTCACCAAAGAGGCAAGCGTGAGGCCAACTATTACCAGCCCTCGCGTTTTCTCAATGCAGTGATGTGAGCGACGTGGTGTCGTCCGTGCCAGGCATAGAGCCCGAGCATCTGATCGAGCGTCAGGATGCGGCCGTGTTCGGGGTGTCGCAGTCCGCGGTGGAAATCAGCGGAATCCATCGACCGAAGCAGCGCCACCCAGCGCAGATGCAGTGCATCGAGCAAATCGAGTGACACTTCGATCGGCACGCGGCGACTGTCGGTGAGCTCCGCCCACGCCGCCTCGTTGTATGGCTTTATCGTCGGCTCGTCTTCGGTCAGCGCCAGCTTGAACCTAGTGTAAGCGTTCATGTGACTGTCGGGGACGTGATGCGCCACCTGCTTAACAGTCCATCCGCCAGGCCGATAAGGCGTCTCCAACTGGTCGCGCGACAATCCAGCGACGGCTTTGCGCAGATTGCCGGGAGTTTCGGCGATGAGGGCGATCAGCTTTGGGCGATCGGCCTCGTCGAATGGGGCATCGAAATCGAACTTGCCGACGGGATAGCGAAGATCCGTCTCATGTGCGGTGGTTGCCATGTGTATGCTCGGAAGAGTTAGGCGATGCGCTGAGGCAGGTGGACTGCCACAGCAGAACCTTCAGCAACGAACGCCGATGCGGGCGCTCCTGTGAGTATACTCGAAAACGGTTGGGGGAAGAAATCCCCGACCGGTCCGTCGAGCTTCGCATGACTGTCGCCCCAAATTCTCCACCGTGGGTGATCGACCGCGTACTCGATCGTACCACCGTCGCGCTGCCTGGTGAATCCCCATGGTCGCTCAGTGATGAATTCTTCATGTGAGCCGGACTCGAGCGGCGCCGCGTCTCCGTCAACGCGTAAAGTGAGGCAACACTGTCGCGGCGACGAACCCAGCAAGTACTCGACGCTTTGCAGGGCGTCATTGGTGCGAACGAGAGAGTGCTTTGTCGGCGCCGTGGTGTAGGGCTCGTTGTATGTGAGCTTCGCGATTTCCGTGACGAGCGGTAAAGACACGATCTCTCTGATGAATACCACTCCGCGACGCGATTGCTGCGCGAGCTCCCGCCGCACGTAAAAGCGCAGGTTCACTTCCTCGAAGTTCTCGTGAAAGATCGCCGGCAAGCCGAAGATGTGGGTGTCGAGGAAGAGAAAACCGATCAGGCTGACGTAATGCCGTCCGGCGTCGTCGTCGAGCAGCGTTCCCGTGGGGACAAGCGACGCCAGTATCGCTGGATCGACTTCGAAGTTGAGCATCGCCAGGTAGCGCCACTGCGCCGTGAGGAACGGCTTCATCCAACCGGCTTAGTCCATCGCCGCGGTTGTTATGTCCGACTCGGCCTCACGTTTTACCTGATCTAGAACGCGCTGGTGAATGCGGTGCAGCAACAAGTCGCTCAGCGCCCGCCAATACGCCTGCGGAAAGATCGCTACAGTGTACCAGGTGTGTCCTTCGAGGCGAGTCCCACTGCTTGTCGAAACCAATCGAAACTCGCCGCGCGAAGAGCGAAAGAAACCGTCCAGGTGCGGCGCGTAGACTTTGCTATAGATGCTGAGCTCATGCATCGGTGGCGGCTGCGCGATCACATCGAACGCAAGCCGGTGCGGCTCGTTCCAGACAGTTATTGGTTCAACGAAAGCACCGGTCGAAAACTCACAGCGGCGGATCGCGCCGACGCCGATCCCGTCGATTGTCGCTCGCACGGGGTAAGCAATCCCGGCGCGGAATAGCCATGTCGGCGGGTCTTTTATCTCGTCGAATTGGACGACGTGCTTCCATACCGAGGCGGGCGACGCCGCGACGTCAACGGTTGTTACAACTTCGTATACGGGCGAAGTTGACGCTGCGCGGTCCAACAGCGACCCGGCTGGCAAAATGAAAAGGGCTGTGGCGATTCCAGCTGTCGCAGGCCCGCTGCGAATGGCGATCTCGCGACCAATTGCGCCGCCCAGCAGTGCCACAGTCAGGGCGATCGGGAACGCCATCGCCAGGCAGATCACGCCCTCGAGCGCGAACAACGCGATGGCGGCGCCGACGATCATAACACTCAGCGTTACGACGCCCCTCGTCTGACCATCGGGTTTGATCGATTTCCTGTTGAAGGCCCAGCCGACTACCAGGCCTTGTAGAAACGGAGTCGCGATGAACAGCGTTACGCCATAAGTATTCAGGGCGAATACGCTGATCAGGATCGCCGCCAAGCCGATGACGACTGCACCGGCAGCTCCAATCAGCGCGCTGCGATATCGCTCCCCCGCATCCTCGTGCTCCGCTCGCACATGCTCTTCAGTGACGGGCGCCGACGGCAGCAGCCCGAGGTACAACATCGCGGCGTAGTTGAGAAACGGGATGAAAAACGCTGCACACCACGCCGGTGAGCGGCCGGCATCTACAGCGCGGCGCATCATCATCGACACTCCAATCCAGATAAACGGGAGTGTCCAAATGAGGAGTCCGAACGCGACGGAGCTGGGGATTCTCGCGACGAGATCCGTCTTGATCGACAGCAGGGGGAGCAGGTAATCCCACGGTGTCCAGACGATGTGAGCAGACGACCAGATTACCGCAGCGTCGACGATGTATTTGACGATCATCAGCCCGATGCCCGTCGCCAGATAGGTGCGACGGTCAACGGTGCCGTGCAAACTGAAAAGGGTGCGGAAGTCTATCCGCACCCCTCGACCCATTTCACTTCCGGCAATCGGCCGCCCCGATACATAGTGACTCGCTTGCCGTCGGTCTCGAACACGATCGCCTTGCCGGCGCTGGCGCTGTCTCCCATTACGGTCATGTAGTGGCCGCCTTCGACGTACTTGTGCGGCTCGATCTGCAGCTCGTCGCCGTAGATGCTCTTGATCCGATCCTCGCTGTCGCCAATCTTGGCGCCGTCGTCGGTAGTGACGGCTCCGGTGTCGACATCGATGCGCGCCACTTTCCCTTTCACTACCATCACGCTGACGCCTTCCGGAATCCCGGCACCCACAGCGGGAAACACGAAGTCGCACTTGGCGTTCATGTTGGGATTCTCGTTCAGCAATCCCATGCTCACCGCGTCATCCAGTGTCATTCCGACCAGAATCTGACCGAGCCCGTCCTCGTTCAGCGTGAGATCGCTGAGGGTATCGTGGCTGGCGCCGTTGGGACCGGTTCTTCCCTTCACCGCTTGCTCTTCGCCCTTGTTGCAGGCGTAGCTGAGGCCGGCGATTGCGATAGACGCAACGAATAGCAGCAGTCTCGATGCCGCGCGGCTCATGATCGCGTCCCGTTCGCTACCGCGTGCCCCGTCATCACGTTCCGACCTGATGGTATCGCTCCTGGTAACGGTTGATCGATTCGTTGATCACTCGCGCCGCGACTTCGCTCTTCTCCCAGCCGACGATCTCGACGCGTTTGCCCTCCAGATCCTTGTAGATATGAAAGAAGTGCTCCACCTCTCTCAAATAATGCTGAGAAAGGTCGGCGATGTCGAAAAATCCGTGGTAATACGGGTCATGACACGGCACAGCCAGGATCTTGTCGTCGGGCTCTCCCCGGTCGGTCATGCGAAGCACTCCCAGTGGACGGCAATCGATCTGGCAGCCGGGGAATGTTGGCTCGTTGACGTGCACCAGCACGTCAAGTGGATCACCGTCTTCATGCAGCGTCCGCGGAATGAAACCGTAGTCTCCAGGATAATGCATCGCCGAATACAGAACGCGATCGAGACGAATGCGTCCCGTCGTCTTGTCGAGCTCGTACTTGTTGCGGCTGCCAGCGGGAATCTCGATCACAGCCAGAACGTTTTCAGGTGGACTCAGCCCGGCAGGGAGATCGTGCCATGGATTGATCACGCGCTCACGCGCTCCATGGTTCCCTTGAAGCTCATCGGCTCTTCATCAACGCCGAAGTTGCGTGCAGCCAGCTCGGAGACGCGCTCCATTTGTGCGGGCGAGAGATCCGGTTTGTCCGACGCCTCAGCGAACTCTCTCAGCTGATCGAGATCGTAGATGTTGGGCAGCGTCGTTACCACCAGCGGTTCGGCGAGGAGCCATTTCAGAGCTGCCTGGCCCAATGTCATCTCCGTCGTCAGAAAGTCGAGCGTCCTGATTTTTTTGAGACCGTTGGTCAACCACGATCGCGGACGGTGACGCCGATGATCGTTAGGGGGGAACACCGTGTTTTCAGTGTACTTGCCTTCCAGCATTCCGGACGCGTGGGTCACTCGAATGTTGAAGCAGCACTCGGGCGCATAGGTCCTTGCCGCCTCGATCATCCCGGTACCGGGATGCTGCTCGAGAATGTTCCATATCATCTGGATGGTGCCGATGTCTGGTTCGCGCTCGCAGAGCTCCACTGCTTCATAGAGCCAGCCAATCGCCGGGCCGAACGCGGCGCCCCACACGCCGACAATTCGCTCTTCCTTCATCTCGCGCAATGTGCGCCAGATCGAGGCGTCGCGCACGTGTTCCATTTTAATGTTGTGCAGCTGGAGCACGTCGATGTGATCGGTTTCCAGTCGCTCGAGACACTTGTCGACGGCGAAGCGCATGTAATCGCGATCGAACTTCTGCGGCAGCTCGCTCTGTCCACGCCGTGTGGATTGCGCGGCAGAATCGTAGATGTCGTAACCGATTTTTGTCGAATAGACGACGTCGTCGCGGCGTCCGCGGAACGCGCTTGCCAGCTGCCGCTCGCTCCGACCATTGCCATAGGTATCGGCCGCGTCAAAGAAGTTGATGCCGTAAGTGTCGCGCGCGACGCGCAGCATGTCGACCGCTTCGTCGTCGGACTTTTCGCCCCACCAACCGGTGGAAACTGTCCACGTGCCGAAGCCGACTTCGCTGACACGAATCCTGGTGCCGGGGAACTCTCTATAGCGCATTGACTTAAAAGTTAACCGGGCGGAACGGATCGCGCCGCAACGCTGCGGGCCGTTGATCCCGGTCTGATTCGGGCCGTTGATCGGGGCGCGATCGGGCTTGGTTCAATACAGATTGCCAGCTAGTTGACGATGACTCGACGCCGAGAATGATTCAGCCGAGCTGTCTCGCCGCATCGACCGCGAAGTACGTCACTATAAAGTCCGCACCCGCCCGACGAATCCCCAACAACGACTCCATCATCACACGATCCTTCTCGATCCACCCCCGCTCGGCAGCGGCACAAATCATCGCATACTCGCCGCTCACCTGATACGCGGCGACCGGATATCCTGTCTCGGCCTTTACTCTCGAAACGATGTCGAGGTACGGACCCGCCGGCTTCACCATGACCGCATCCGCTCCTTCCTCGATGTCCGCGCGCACCTCTCGCATCGCTTCTTCCGCATTGCCCGGATCCATCTGGTAGCCGCGACGGTCTCCCGACTTTGGTGCCGACTCGGCAGCCTCACGAAACGGTCCGTAATACGCCGACGCGTACTTCGCTGCGTAGCTTAGAATCGCAACGTCGGCGAACTCATTCTCATCGAGTGCGGACCTGATAGCTTGCACGCGTCCATCCATCATGTCACTCGGCGCAACTATGTCCGCGCCGGCGCAGGCGTGAGACAGTGCGGCGCGCGAGAGCAGCTTGAGCGTCGCGTCGTTATCCACCTCTCCGTTTTGCAGTACGCCGCAATGGCCGTGATCGGTGTACTCGCACATGCAAACGTCGGTGATGACGACGAGTTGCGGAAATTCCTTCTTGAGAGCGCGAACGCCGAGCTGCACCGCTCCCTTTTCGTCCCAGGCAGAAGACCCAGTCGCATCCTTGGTCTCCGGCACGCCAAACAGAATCACTCCACCGACCCCGGCTTCAGCTGCTGATTCGGCGTCGCGCACCATCTCGTCAACCGATGTCTGACTGACTCCCGGCATCGACTCGACCGATCGACGCAGTTTCTTTCCGTCGCGGACGAACACGGGCAGGACGAGCTGCGACGGAGCGAGATGAGTCTCTCGCACCAGATTTCTCAGCGCCGGGGTGCGACGCAGACGGCGGGGACGATATAACGGAAAACGGGACAAGCCTACTCCGGCTGGGGCGAAGGAACTTTGGAAAGCTGGCGAAGCTCCACGAGCAGACTGCTGCCACCACGCGAACGAATCTCGGCGGCGAGCGCCTCACCCGTTTCCTCGGGTGCGTTGGCGTCGAGCGCGCGCGATCCGCGGACGATGTGCCTACCGGTAACGTCGGCGAGCATACCATATAATGTAGGCCGTCCCCCGACATCGCTCACCAGCGCGCCGATTGGTACCTGACAGCCGCCTTCCAGCGCGGCCAGAAATGCCCGCTCGGCACGCGTCGCAATAGAGGTTGTCGGGTCGTCGAGCGGACGCAGCAACTCGTAGAGACGGGAGTCTTCTCTTCTCGCCTGAATGGCAATTGCACCCTGACCGGGCGCGGGAAGCCATTCGGGTGGCTCGAGAAACATCGTGATCCGCTGCTGTACCTGCAGTCGAATCAATCCGGCAGCGGCGAGCACGGCAGCGTGAACGGTGCCCTTCTCGACTTTGCTCAAGCGCGTGGGGACGTTGCCGCGCAGCTCGACCACCTCCAGATCGGGACGCTTCGCCAGGAGCTGGGCTCGCCGGCGCAAGCTCGACGTTCCAACCCGTGACCCCGCCGGCAGATCATCAAGACCTTCGGCACCAGTCTGTCGATTCACGACGAGCACATCGCGA
The DNA here is from genome assembly GCA_036377095.1 of Gemmatimonadaceae bacterium. Lineage (GTDB taxonomy): Bacteria > Gemmatimonadota > Gemmatimonadetes > Gemmatimonadales > Gemmatimonadaceae > UBA4720. The sequence goes on along the minus strand of DASUZC010000165.1, from coordinate 35,151 downwards.
GGATCCTCGCGCGTCAGTTGTGCGACGATCTCCAATTCATCGGGCAGATCCGTTGGAAGATCTTTCAGCGAATGAACCGCACAGTCGATCTTCCCTTTCGTGAGCGCGACTTCGATCTCATGAGTGAACAAGCCCTTGGCACCGATCGCAGACAGCGGCTCGTCCAGCTTCTTGTCGCCGGTCGTTTTGAACGTGACGACCTCCGGGACGACTCCGCGCGCCCGCAGCGCGAACTCGACCAATCGCGCCTGGCGCAAAGCAAGCTCCGAGGCGCGCGTGCCGATGCGCACCGTGTCAGTCCGGATTTTCTTCTTAGACGGCACTGAGCACAGCAGCGACGAGCCCGTCGAGCGTCGACTCTTTGGCTTCCGCCTTTACCTCGATGCCCGCGTCGCGCAGCGCCGCCGAGGTCTGTTCGCCCATGGATGCGGCGGGGACTCTTTGGGCGAGATCGCTTCCCACAGCATCGACGAACCCGCGAACCGCTGAGCCGGAAGTAAACGTCACCAGGTCGATCCTGTCCGCCTCGAGTGCTTTGGAAAGCCGGCTTGCTCCCTCCCCGTCAGGGATCGAGCGATACGCTTCGATCACTGTCACCTCGGCGTTGAGCTCGCGCAAACCGCGCGGCAAGACATCGCGAGCACCGTCTGCCGTTACGTAGAGCACTTTGGACTGAGCAACGTCATCGCGTGCGCGAAGCACGTCGAGCAATCCCTCGGCGACGAAGCGCTCAGGGATGACGTCGACGGTAATGCCGTGCTCGAGCAGGGCGCCCGCAGTTGCGGGTCCGACTGCGGCGATTTTGAGACCCGCGAGCGCACGCGCATCGCGACCTTCACCCAGCAGCTGTTCCCAGAAAATCGAGACCGCGTTCTGGCTGGTCAGGATCAGCCAATCAAACGTCGGCAATCGGTGGATCGCCTCGCGAAGCGGGGCGAGATCGAGCCGGGCGATCCTCGTCGCCGGCATTTCCACCACATCTGCGCCCAGCTCGCGCAACTTTTCAGTGAGAGACTGCGCCTGTTGCGTGGCACGCGTCACCACGATGCGTTTGCCGAACAACGGTCGCTGCTCGAACCAGTTCAGCTCGTCCCGCATCACAACGGACCAGCCGATGACCGTGATCACCGGCGCGGTAAGTTTTGCCTTCTCTGCTTTTTCTGCGATCGTTTCCAGCGTGCCGACAACGGTGCGCTGCTTCGGATGCGTACCCCACTGAATTGCCGCCGCCGGAATCTCGGATGGCATTCCGTCTTTTATCAGCGTCGAAACAATCGACTTCAGCGTCTTCGTCCCCATGTACAAAACGATCGTTCCGCCCGACTTGGCCAGCGCGCTCCAGTTCGTTTGTGATCGCGGCTTCGAGGGATCTTCGTGGCCCGTGACGAATGTCACCGAAGTGGAGAGCCCACGATGCGTGACGGGAATTCCAGCATAGGCCGGCGCGCCAATGCCGGCCGTGATTCCCGGCACGACTTCAAACAGGACTGAAGAATCGTTGAGCGCCTGGGCTTCTTCACTTCCCCTGCCGAATACGAACGGGTCGCCGCCTTTCAGCCGCACGACACGCTTACCCTCGCGCGCCAGCTTCACCAGCAGTTCGTTGATTTCCTCTTGCGTGACGGAATCCTTGTCGCCGCTGCGCTTGCCTACGTAATAGAGCTCGGGCCCTCCCGTCTCGCGCGCCCCCGGAGGCAGGAGCGCCATGTTCGCGAGCGCGTCGTAGACGACAGCGTCGGCAGAGTCGATAAGCTGCTTGCCTCTTACCGTGAGCAGACCGGGATCGCCGGGACCGGCGCCGACGAGAAAGACTTTACCCTGACTCACGATCTGCTAAGCGCTCGCGGGCGTATCCAGTCCGACACTGCGCGCCCACGCGGCGTAGACCAACGGTGAGATCTCGGACGGCTTGATCTCGCTGCGTCCGCCCCAGAACACGTTCGTGTAAAGCACCGGGATTTCTGCTTCGGCGAGATGGCGGTCGATCGCTGCCTTGTGCTCGAGAACGAGCGCTTTATCCGTTCCGTGGGCGACGGCCATCACGTTCACATCGCCGAACTCGGGGCCGCCTTCGCGCCAATAGGCGTGTGTGAGGATGTGATGACGCCCGATCTCCCGCCCAGCCTCGATCTCACGACCAGGCGGCACTCGCCAGTGAAAAAGGGCGTTGTAGCGAGTGACGCGCTCGCCTGCCGATGAAGGCTTGACGTGCTCGAGGAAAGTAGAGAATCTGCCAATCACTTCGCGCGCGTGAAGTGAGCGCGCAACGCGAATGAATTCGTCGTATGCTATCCCTGCTTCAACGGCGCGGGGACGCCACGGATGCGACTGAATTTCGTCGACTGCGAATTCCCGCTTGAGCGCGGTCAATACTTTCCACTCCAGCGGCGTGAGCTCGACGACGTTGGTATCGATGACGCGACCGGGCTCCTCACTCCGTGATCCTGCCTCCATTCCACGACGCCGCACATGACCAACGCCAAGCGCAAACAGCCGCTTCGCCGGCATCACGCGAAATGCGTCGGCGCCCACTTTTTCGGCGAGGAACTGACAGTGCCGCTCCACGGAAAAGCCAACTGGCACCTTTAGCGTTGTCCAAAGCCGATAAACGGATCCGGGCGTTGTCGTATCGGTCGACCGTATGACGACGTGCCCCGAGAACGGATCCTCGCGGAACATGTACTCGAATGCATCATCCAGCCTTTCATTCGGCACGCGCCACGCGACCAGTGCTCCCGATGCCAGGTTCGTCGCCATCAGCGTCTGCCGAATGCGGCGGATCACGCCGGCGTCGAGCATCGCGCGCAACCGCTCCACAACCGTTGACTCAGGGAGCCCGGTTGCGGCGCCCAGCTCCGCAAACGGTTCCTCAACGAATCCGGCCAGGCGATCCTCGGAAACCGCGAGAATCCGAGCGTTGACCGGATCGGATACTTCGACCGGTACCAAGGTAGATGTCAAGTCGACCGACGTCACGGCTCTCTCAATCGCTTCCGGCGCGCCCACAAACTCACCCCGTACAAGACGTAAATCGCAAGCGCGATCGTATACGCAACGTGATAGTAAGTCGAGGTGTCAGGCATGCTCGAGCCTCGACGCGCGCGCGTCTCGTTCGACCGCATACGCATAGCGACTACGCAAAAATGCAAAGTACAGCAGTGTGAACGAAAACAGCGAGATCATCAGCGTCAACAACATTTCACTCGGCAAAGATGGCTTGCTCGGCTTACCAACGATCGGCAGCGGATGCATTGTGGAAAACAGGTAAACGCTCAAATGGATAAACGGGATCAACAGCGCGCCCAGGATGCCGAGCACCGCTGAATAACGCGCCCGCAGCTCGGGCGATTCAATCGCGCCACGCAGCACGAGGTAGGCGAGGTAGATGAACCAGAGAAAGAGCGTGGATACAAGTCGCACATCCCACCACGCCCAGTACGTTCCCCAGATCGGCTTCGCCCAGAGCGGACCAGTGATCAGAACTACGGTCGTGAAAACCACACCAACCTCGGCCGAGCTTTCAGCGAATCGATCGAGCCGCGGATCGCGCAGCCATAAATACACTCCGCTGGCGACGGCGACGAAGAAAAAAGCAAGAAACGCCACCCACGCCGCGGGAACGTGCAAATAAAAGATCTTTTGTGCTGCTCCCTGCTTTGCCTCGAGCGGAGTAAAGAATGCCGCTCTGATGACTGTAGCTACTACCGCCGCTCCAGCAGCGACGGGGAGCCAGGAGATTTTCATGGCGTGAAATCTAGTTAGGCGTCAGTCCTCGACGGTGAACGGATAAGCCAATGTGCACGCGGCGACGAAGATGATGTCGAACGCCATCAGCAGCTTGATCCATGCGGCAACTTCAACGACCGGTCGACCGGACAGCAGTTTGGCGGTAGCCTGTGCCGCACCGACCACGATCGGTACGAAGAACGGCAGCGCCAGCATCGGCAGCAGCAGCTCGGCGAGTCGAGTGTTGACGGCCATCGCGCTGAACAACGTTCCGACCGCGACCAGTCCGATCGCGGCAAGAAGGGCAATCGCCAGCAAGGGGCCGGCGACTGTGGCAAGCGGGAGATTGTAGAAAATCACCAGTGCCGGAATCGCGATCAGCTGCACCGCGATCACGAAAACGAGATTGGCAATCGCTTTACCGAGGAACACGGCCTCTCTGCTCACAGGCGATGCGAGAATCCCGTCGATGGCGTGATCAGCCATCTCCACCCCGAACGATCGGTGCAGGCCGAGCAATCCGGAAAACGTGAAAATCACCCACAGCACGCCGGGAGCGAGATCCGTGGTCGTCACTGCCGTCGGATCCCAGGCGAAATAGAAGATCACAAGGCCGAGCAGCGCGAAAACGACGGCGGAGAGAAACGCGGTCCGCGTGCGAAACTCGATTGCCAGGTCTTTGCGCGCTATCAGCCACGCCGCGGACAGAATGTCAGGCACTGGCGGCGAGCGCCTCCCGGTAAAGAGCGGCATATGAACCTGGATCGATGCGGTCAGCTCGGTCGTATCGGACGAACTTGCCCCGCTGCATAACCGCCGCATGCGTAGCAAGCGACAACCCCTCGAGCAGGTTGTGGGTGACGATGATTATCGACGTGCCGGCGGACAGCAGCTCGCGCAGCAGCGAGGTGAGTGCGCGAGCACCACTGTCGTCGAGGCCGCTGTACGGCTCGTCGGCGAGCACGATCTGCGGAGAGTGCACCATCGCGCGGGCAATCGACACGCGCTGCTGCATTCCGCGACTGAGGAAGCGCACCGGCGCGTCGGCCCGCTCGAGCATCGACATTCGCCGCAGTGCATCGTCGACTCGCTCGCCCGGCTGTTGAATGCCATACAAACGCGCGGCAAACGACACGTTCTCGCGAGGTGACAGGGCGTCGTAGAGCAGGGTGTGATGAGAGATGAGACCGACGCGCGCGCGTGCGCGCGAGCCGCCGGGCAGTGAAATCCCCGAGATTCGTGCCTTACCGGAAGTGGGTTTGAGCAGGCCGGCAAGCACGCGCAATAGCGTAGTCTTCCCTGCCCCATTCGGTCCGAAGAGCGCCAGGCACTCGCCCGCGGCGAGGGAGAATGTCACGCCGGAGACAGCGGTCCGCGACCCGAAGGCGCGCGTGAGCTCGGCCACCTCGACTACCGGTGGTCCGGATTGAGAGATTGTGGTGGACATTCGGTTGCGTAACAGGAAGAGAAAGCAGCCAAACGGCGAAGCTCCGCCTCGCCTAGAACTTGCCACTCATGCGACAGCGGCGCAAAATGAGCCAATGACACAAGACATCGACGTCCTCCTCGAAGAAAATCGCACTTTCGAGCCGCCAGCCGAGTTCCGGCTGCGCGCCAACATCTCCGATCAGAGCGTTTACGAAAAAGCGGCCGAGGATCCCGAGAAATTCTGGGCGGAGCAGGCGAAGCTGCTCGACTGGATAAAGCCATGGAACAAGGTTCTTGAATGGAAGCCGCCGCACGTGAAATGGTTCATCGGCGGCAAGCTCAATGTCGCTGCCAATTGCATCGATCGTCACGTCGCCAGCGGACGCGCCAATAAAACGGCGCTGATCTGGGAGGGAGAGCCTGGCGACTCTCGCACGCTGACCTACGGTGATCTGCATCGCGAGGTCCAGCAGTTCGCCAACGTTCTCAAGAAGCTCGGGGTGCGTAAGGGCGATCGCGTTGCGATTTATCTGCCCCTGATTCCCGAAGCAGCGGTTTCGATGCTCGCCTGCGCGCGAATCGGTGCGATCCACTCGGTAGTCTTTGGCGGCTTCTCGCCGGATTCACTGCGCGATCGCATCAATGACGCGAAAGCCAAACTGCTCATCACCTCCGACATCGGTTATCGGCGCGGCAATCTCGTACCGCTCAAGAAAAATTCTGACGCGGCGCTCGAAGGGACCGATTCGATCGAGCACGTTGTCGTCGTCAAGCGCGAGCTGTCGGGAAAGGGCCGGCTGAAAGTTTCCGGTCTCGACGGTTCAAAACCCGCCACCGGCGTCGCAGGCGCGACGATGAAAGAAGGTCGCGACCTTTGGTGGCACGACCTGATGAAGGATGCCACGGCCAGGTGCGAGCCGGAGCCAATGGACGCTGAGGATGTTCTGTACATCCTCTACACATCGGGCACAACCGGCAAACCGAAAGGAATCGTTCATACAACAGGTGGCTATCTCACCGGTGTGACGACGACCACCAAGTGGGTGTTCGATCTCAAGGACGACGACATCTTCTGGTGCACGGCCGACATCGGCTGGGTCACCGGCCATTCCTATCTCGTCTATGGTCCGCTCGCCAACGGTGCAACGTGCGTGATGTACGAAGGAGCGCCGGACTGGCCACAGCGCGATCGGTTCTGGGATATCTGCGAGCGACAAAAGGTCACCATCCTCTACACGGCGCCGACCGCAATTCGGGCATTCATGAAGTGGGGAGACGACCATCCGGCCAAGCACGATCTCTCCAGTCTGCGACTGCTCGGCTCGGTGGGCGAGCCGATCAATCCGGAAGCGTGGATGTGGTACCGCGAACACATTGGCGGCAACCGCTGCCCGATTGTGGACACGTGGTGGCAAACAGAGACCGGCGCGATCATGATCTCGCCGCTACCCGGGATCACGGCGACCAAACCCGGCAGCGCGACCCAGGCGCTGCCTGGCTATACCGCGGATCTTCTCGATTCGACGGCGGAGCGAATCGACGTGGGTGGCGGACTGCTGGCTGTGACGAAGCCGTGGCCATCGATGCTGCGCACGATCTGGGGCGACGATGATCGTTACGTGCAGACCTACTTCTCCAAGTGGCCGGGGCGTCCCGATCTCTACTTCCCCGGCGATGGCGCCAAGCGCGACGAGGATGGCTACTTCTGGATTCTCGGTCGCGTCGATGACGTGCTCAACGTCGCCGGCCATCGCATCGGAACGATGGAAGTCGAGTCAGCTCTCGTCGAGCATCCAGCGGTCGCCGAAGCAGCCGTTGTGGGTCGAACCCACGAGCTCAAAGGCCAGGCACTGGCGTGTTTCGTGACGCTGCGCGACGGTCGCGCAGCGAGTCCCGAGCTGCGCGAAGAACTGCGCGAATTTGTCGCAAAAAAGATCGGTGCTTTGGCGCGTCCGGATGACATTCTGTTCAGCGCAGATCTCCCCAAAACGCGCTCCGGAAAAATCATGCGGAGATTGTTGCGTGACATCGCCGAAGGTCGCGCGCTCGGTGACACGACGACACTCGCCGATCCGAATGTCGTGGCGAACTTGAAGGACCAGTACGAAGAGAAGGAGAGCTGATTTCTATCAGGCAAACGCGCAAAGGAGCGAGCGCGTCATCCCCTTTGACCACAATTCGTTAAGCAGAGAAACCGAACAAACGCCGACGCATTTCGGCGCTGGCACGAAGTGCAGAAATATTTCTTGACTAATCAGCCAAACCGCCTGAGTTAATCGCGCGCAGCACGCCTCAACTCGCTGCCAGACTTCCCGCGATTCGCGGAGTAAAACTCCGCCCAAAATCAACAGATTTCTCCTCTAAAACTCAGTGAAAACCCCGTTGCAGAAGGCGTTCGTTTTCGTCTTATAGGTGCAATCAAAAACAGGCTTGAAAAGGACCGGTTTTCAGCATCCCCTTGCTCGTAACCGGCACCGTCAAATACTCGGAGAAAAACCCACAATGAAGGCGACTCGTTCCTTGTTGGCCGCCGTGGTGCTTGCGACCGTTATCGGCGCCACCCAGGCCAACGCGCAGTGCAGCGGCAACGCTGGCACTTGCAACACTACCAACACGGCGTCCGTAACCGTCGGCGCACTCGTCAAGCTCGGCATGAGCTCGGCGACGACCACACTGACCGCGCCGACCGCTGACCAGGTCGATGCTGGTACCAACATCGACAACGCCGGTCCGTCGTTCACGATCAAGGCGAACAGAAGCTGGACCCTGAAGCTCAAGGCGCAGCCTGCTGTCGCCGGCTTCTGGGACTACGTCGGCGCGAACAGCGGTCAGAAGCCGATTGGCGACCTGCTGTGGGCGACTTCCGCGGGTGGTACCTACACCGCGATCAGCGCGAGCGACGCGACGTTTGCGTCGGGCGCGTCAGCGAGCAATGGCGCGGCTGCGCAGGCTTTCTTCCGCGTCAGCTGGTTGAACGACTTCTCGAGCGCAAGCAACGCACCTGGTACCTATAGCTTGCCGGTTGTCTTCACCCTCACGGCTCCGTAATTGATGCCGAATTCTGGCTCTCGCTCGCCCGAAAGGGTGAGCGCAGAGCGCAGAGGGCGAGTACGGCCTACCGTGCTCGCCCTCTGCGCTGTAGGGATGTTGATCTCGCGATCGGCGACGGCGCAGCTGCTCGTCGATCCGCTCGAGGTCACTCTCATTACCGCGGGCAGCGATCGCACCGCGGCCAGCTTCTCCCTCACCAACACGACCGACGCACCGGTTCAGGCGACGATCTCTCGCTCCGATTGGGATCGCGTTGAAAACGGAGACAACCGCTTTCTCCCCGCCGGTTCGACCGGCAAATCATGCGGGCAGATGCTGAGCGTCTCGCCGCTTTCCGTGCGCATCGAACCACATGGTTCTCGTGTGGTGAGACTTGCAGTCCAGTCGAGCGCCGCACTCACGGCTGAGTGTTGGGATATCGTGTTCATCGAAGAAGTACCGCAGCGCGCGGCGACAAAGGGCAACTCGCTCCAGTACATCTTCCGCACCGGCGTGAAAGTCTACGTCGCACCGCCCGGCCTTGCCCGTGACGGCGCGATCGAGAACATGGAAATCGTCGATGCGCCCCCCACACCGGCAGCGAACGCAGCACGAACCGCCAGCGCGGTTTCCGGTTCGGCAAAGCGTCAGGTCGCGGTCCGCTTCCACAACACCGGTGCGATGCATCTGGTTGCGAAGGGGCACCTCGAGTTCCGTCGCCTCGATAACTCGCTGGCGCGGCAGGTTCCGATCGAGGAATTCCCGACGCTTCCGGGCGCTGCGCGCAGAGTGCTGATCGACATTCCCGCAGATTTGGCCGCGGGTGATTATGTCGTGCTGGCATTGATCGACTTTGGTGGCGCTGAGCTTGTCGCCGGCCAGATCGATTACCAGGCGAAGTAAGCAAAGTGAATCCGCTCCAGCGGAAGCTCCGTGGCGTGAGCACCAGCGCAGTGATCGCGCTCGCCGCTCTCGCCTCGCCGCTGACAGCTCAGAAAACCACTTTGACGCTCGCGGGTGGGACTGTCACATTCCCCGCCCCCACGGCAACTGACTATAGCGCGGGCTACGTGTATTCAACCACCGGCGTCACATTCAGTCTCGACGCGACGACCGGCGTCTCTCGTACGACCACAGTTTCCATTCGCGCGACATCAGCCAACCTGGGCAATGGAAAGGTGATTGGGGAGCTCGAATGGCGACGTTCGGATCTCGCTACCTGGAGCCCCATCACACTCTCCGACGCCCAGGTAGAACAGCGCATCATGATTCGCAATACGGCCAACGATCCGTGGGGCAATACGATTTTTTTCAGGATGAAGTTGAGCTGGACATCTGATGCGCCCGGAGTCTACTCGGCGAATTATCAGGTCACCCTCTCCCAGACGGTGCCGTAATGCGAAGCGGCCGAATCGCGAGTTTGTGGGTGGCGGCGATCGCACTGTTCGCGGCTCCGGTCACGACACCGGCCCAGGATGTCGGGAGTCACGCGACGCCGGGCGCCTCCAGCGTTTCGCTCGCATCGGCAAATCGCGCCGACTCTAGTCGCGGCGATGTGCTCATTTCCCTCCCCTCGGTCACCGTTGCAGGAGCGCCGCGCAGCTACCAGGTCGTAACGATCCCCGTTCCGGACGAGCTCGCGCAGATGTCCGCGATCCAGTTGTCGATCGTACCACGCGGCGAATTCGTAGTCCTCGGACCGCGCAACCGCGAGCTCAGCCCACGCGGCCAGCGCAAGCTGAGACTGCCTGTAACTATCGGGATCCCTGCCAGCGCTTTGGCCGGTCGAATCGTTGCCGCCGAAGCACGTTTCTCGGCGCCCGGTTCGTCGATGACGATGGTGGTGCCGATTGAAATCGATGTCAGTCTCGTGCGAAAGATTCTGCTGCGTAACGGCAAAGCGCCGCTAAACGCGCAGGCAGGAAACGACGTCGTCTTACCGTTCGAGATCGTCAATGCTGGCAACGCCGTCGACACGGTCTCGCCAGAGCTCGACCTCCCCAGCGGCTGGATCGCCAGAGAAATCCGGCAGAACGCGCTGGTGTTGTCTCCGGGCGAGACGGCAAAGCGCCACGTACGTCTCAAGGTGCCGACCCTCTCCAGCACTGGCTCATCATTCGTGCACCTCGTGCTGCTCGCCGGCAGGGACACGCTCGCCGCCGAGACGATGACTGTCGAAGTGTTCAACTCCAGCTCGATTGGGCGAGAGGCGGGTCCGCTGATCACGTCGGCAGTCTCGCAGGCAGTCGACGAAAACGGCCGACCCAACCGACTGGTCACGCTCAACGCGACGGGCGCCCTGTTCGACTCGGTACACGTCGACGCGCGCATGTCTCAAGGATCGGTGGTTGGAGGCGCTGCCAGCAACGCATTCGCCCACCTCGGTACATATCAGTCCTCCGCGTCAGTCAATTTCTCGGCACCGTCGGGGCAACTGAGCCTCGGCAATACTGGAACGTCGTTTTCTGATCTGACCGGACTCTATCCCTACGGCCAGGGGCTGTTGCTTCACGTCCAGCATCCCGCCTGGAGCGTACTCGGACTCGGTGCGATGTCGATGAAGCTTCCTACATCGCCGGAGCGGAAACCGATGCTCGGTATCCGAGCCGAGAAGCAGCTGGGGTTCGCGCAACTGAGCGGTTCGATGACGCATCTCGAGGATGCCGGCCCGTCACCGCGACGTCTCGATGCTGTTGGTGTCGGGGCGGCAGTGCCCGCCTTTCTGGGCGGCACACTGAAAGCGGAAATCGCTGAACGCCGTTTTGACCTCGGCAACGGAATTGGCTGGTCGAGCGAGCTGGTGCGACTCGCGGGCGAGGGCAACGAGCAGCTGCGCGTGACGCACGCACCGGGTGGCAGCGATGCTTTCGCGCGCGCGACCAACGAAGTCGTGGCAAACGTCTCGGAGCGCGTTTTTTCGCGCGGAGTTATCAGCGCCAGCGCCTGGCGGACCACCGATGCGACGTCGGTGTTCAGCGGTCTCAAATCGAACGGATTCTCGCTGCGTCCACAGTTGACGCTGTTCCCCGGAACGACGATGGCGCTCGAGGCGCGCTCGTATCAATTCGATGCGACATCGCGCGCAACGAATGCTGGTGCCTTCGGCAGTCGCGAACAGCAGCTTGGAACGAGTGTTAGCACGTATATGCGGCAGTACTATCTCAACACGTCTGCGTTCCTCGGCAACGTTACCCGCACGGTTACGCCGTTCGGGCAGGCGATTGTCTCCGATCGCACGCCGCGAAACTACTGGACGACCAATGCAGGTTGGTCCGGCGCGGGCGGCTTGCTCGAGCTGCAAATGCGGATCGAGCAGACGCGCGATCGCGGCGGCTTCGTCAATCAACAGAGCTTGTTCGGGATTCGCGGAGAGCAACTGGTGCTGCCATGGTTCGGCGGAGTTCGGGGTGAGGGAGAGCTACAGCGCGTGAATGGATTCGGCGATGAAAAATCATCGATCATGCGAGCCGGCCTCGTCGTCCCGATTGTCAGTGGTTTTGCGCTCAAGGTCGACGCCGAACGGAATTCGATTTTCCATTCTACGAGCGGCAAGGTGCCGTGGGTGATTGGCGTTCGCTTCGAGCACACATTGGTCGTACCGATGCTGCGCACTCCGGGGACGTCCGGTTACGTGTTTGAGGATATGAACGGCAATCAGCGTCGCGACGACGGCGAGCCCGGTGTTCCCGGAGCGATTGTGCGTCGTGGCTCAGAGACGGCGGTTGCTGACGGCAGTGGCAAGTACCGCGTCGGCGGAGACGGCAGACAGCCGGTCACCATCGACGAGGCCTCGCTGCCGGATGGTTGGTCGTCGAACGGTCCAGCACGTGGTGATCTGGCGGTGTCGCTGTCGAGATCTGCCGAAATCGAGCTCGTCGTCGCGCCACGCTCCGGCATCTCGTCAGTCCAGGTAGACCTCAGTAAGGCACACGTTATCGCTAAAGACGCTGCCAATCGCGAGTGGGCGGCGGTGATGACTGGGCCCACGACTGCGACGTTCCAGTCGCTACCGGTCGGCACGTATAAGCTCGATTTCGATTTGTCAGAGCTCTCGGAGCCGCTGGTGCCGCGCACACCCATTCCGCAATTGATGGTGACGGGCAAGGACTCGAAGTCGATTACGATCACGCTCGATCCGCGTCCAATTCGCATGTGGAACGGCGGCGGCTCGCGCGGGGGTCAGAAATGAGACGCGCTCTGTTGACACGCGTTCTGGCAGCGACTTCATGCGCCGTTTTGGCGACCGGCTGCCTCAATTCAACCGAGCCACAGCCATCGCTGCTTCAGCTTAATGGGACGTGGAGCTACACCGGCGTTCAGACCTCGCCGATTCGTGAGAACCTCTCGGGAACACTGACGATCTCGCGCGAATCGGGAACGAGTTTTCAGGGTCGCCTCGATCTCGTAGCGACCAACACTCAGACGGGTCAGAGCACTGTCCTCGGTGGTTTGGTGAGCGGCGGCGAAAGTGGTAGTGATGTGATTGACTTCGATGCGGATGTGGAAACGACCCCGCGACGTCACGTTGGCCAGATTGTGGCCGACACCATAACAGGGACGTGGGTTGGATCGTCGTCGACGGGTACAGTGTCTTCGGGAACCTTTAGAGTCGAGCGGCAGCAATGAGAAGTCTGTGGCTTCTGGTACTTATGCTGGTATTGACGGCAACTGTTGCCACAGACGCCAGCGCACAATGCACCGCTACCGGTGCACCGGCGAGCTGCGGAGTGGGCGGCAGTGTCAGCATGACTGCTGGCCGGGTCGTCCGATTGCAGATGAGTGCGGGATCGACATCACTCACCGCTCCGACGACAACGGACTTCGACGCCGGATTCAACTCGACGACGGGCCCGACGTTAACTGTGAGCGCCAACGCGCCGTGGACGCTTCAAATCCGATCTGCTTCGGCAATTTGGACTGCCACCAATACATCGCCCGGAGTTGCGGCGCGGGCGAACAAGCCGGCCGGCGACCTCAAGTGGAGTACAGCTAGCGGTGGAACCTTCATCGCGTTGAGCGCGAGTGATGCAAGTCTGGTAAACGGTTCTGCGACGGCGAGTAACGCAACTACTTTGTACTTCCAGACCCTGTACGATTGGACACTCGACACGCCCGGCAATTACAGCCTGTCGATTGTTCTGACCCTGACCTCGCCCTAACGACCGCGGTAGCGGACCTAATCGCTCAGCAGATCGCAGGACAATTGCGAAGTGCGAGCAAGCCGCCAAACTCCGTGCCCCGACCGCTTTAGGAAAGGTGTCGCATTCTGCAAAGATCAATGCAAAAGGCCATTCTCCCTCGAGCGGAACCCCTTGATTCGAGGGTTTACTGCGCCAAAGGCCGAGTTAATGCGGTCGTTGCTGGTGGAACTGGCACCGCGTCTTTCTGGTGCAACGGCTTATAGCCGACTCGCACCCCTAACAGCTCCAGGAGAGTTAGATGTCGTTCAATAAAAAGGGTTTTACCCTCATTGAGCTTCTGATCGTGGTCGTCATCATCGGCATTCTTGCCGCGATCGCGATTCCGAAGTTCGCTAACACGAAGGACCAGGCTTACGTCGCTGCATTGAAGTCTGACCTTCGTAACATGGCTACGTATGAAGAGCAGTATGCCGCTGACAACCAGGGTGCATACTTCTCGGGAACCGCGACCTATGCGTCGCCTCTGCAGGGCTTCACGCCCTCGCAGAACGTGACGGTCGTCGTGACTGCAGTTGCTGGCCCGCCTCCGTCATGGAGCGCGACCGCGACGCACTCGCAGTCGGCGAAGACCTGCGACATGACCAACGGTGTAATTACCTGCACCTGATTTTGGGTCTAGTCTCTGAAAAAGCCCGGGATACTCTCCCGGGCTTTTTTGTTTGCGCAATCCCGGAATTGTGAAGTCAAGAACTACCCGTTGGTACGCTCTCTGCCTAACATCCAATCAGAATTTACCCGGATGGCTAAATGGCCCTGCGCAATCTGTTCCCTGAATCGATCTTCGGACGTAAACTGAATCCCAACGCTGAGCGCCGGCTCCGGTTGTCACAGGCGCGAGCTGAAGAGACGATCATTCGTGGTCACGTGGACAATGCGCTGATGTTCGTCGATACGCTCGCTGAGGATCTGTCGTTCGATCGCGCGATCGACACTTACATCCGGGTGATGGGCATCCCCGAGCCACTTGCCAGCACGGTGGCAACTCGCGCGCTCGTGCACCTCGGCCGCGATCTCGTTCCCTTCCGCCGCCGCATGCAGCGCGAGGGGGAGGATGTTGCCGCCGAGAAGCCACGGCTCAGGCTGGATGAGGCTGCACGCGCGGGAGACATCAAGCGGGCGTAGAGATCGCGGTTGAGCCTAAGCGATAAGACAACTGCCCACGCGAACTAGACTCTCAGTTCGCCTTCTCCACGCGAAAAATCCCTCAGATCGGCAACGCTCACCACTAGAATCAGTGTGACGATCACCGCCGACGTCACGCACCAGATGCATATAGCGTGAATGACAGCCAGCTCGAGGTAGGTCAGCCACGCTGAGAACAGGACGCCGACGGCGGATTCGGCGACCAGCACGATCGACAGCACCCGCTCATCCTCGAATCGCGGCAGCGTGCCGATCAACGCGATTGCGAATACGTCGAGGTAGAAGAGGAGTCCCCACGCTGCTACCGGCAGGCCAAGGAACCGCGACCACCTGCTGGTGTTAACGGTTTCGCACGAGCCAATGCTGCAGCTAAGCTCGCCAATGATTCCGAGCTTGTAGAGTGTCAGGTAGAGGCTGATGAAGATCCCGGCCAGCGCGAGCGCGGCCACGATCATCCGCTTCGTCACTTCGGCGCTGCTTTCGACGTACTGGTCGCTACGGCGCTCCCCCCTGCTTTGGTCAGCGAGTCAACAATTCCCTTTAACTCATCATACGAGCGCATGCCGGGATACAGCTTGTTGCCGATGATGAACGTCGGCGTGGAGTTCACGCCGCGGCGCAGGCCTTCGCCGAGGTTGGCGCTGATGCGCTTCTGGTATTTTCGGGCGTCGAAGCAGCTCTCCCACTTCGCGACATCGAGCCCGGCTTCGCTCGCGTAACGCTTGAAGAACGCTTTGGGGGCATCGGTTGCTTCACCGTTCCATTCGTCCTGCGCCTGGAATAGCCGGTCGTGCATCGGCCAGAACTTCTGCTGCTCGTCGGCGCACGCCGCCGCATTCGATGCCGCCAGGGTGTTCCGATGCTGGGTAAGCGGGAAATCATAGAAGGTGAGATTGGCGAGACCCGGATTGATGATCCGCGTGCGAACATCTGGCTCAGTCACGGTTGCCCATCCACCGCACGACGGGCACTCAAAATCGGCAAATTCGACGATCTTAACCGGGGCATCGACTTTGCCTATCAGGTAGCCCTGCGATGGGCCGGCATTGGTCGTGTCAGCGGTTTCGATTGACTGAACCGACGAAGATTTCGGTTTCGTTGCCACGTAGCCAAGCGCTGCGACGCCAATGAGCGCGATAAGGCCGAGTAGCCAGAAAAAAGGCTTTGGTCGACTCGATGAGCGGGAATTTCTAACTGTGGTCTTTCGGGCAGGAGGAGCGGGCGCGGGTGCCGAACTGCCCCTTTTTGGTGGCTCGTTGGTTGGCGACATCGTCGGAGTAATTTCCTGTGCGTGAACGCAGAGCGCGTCGTGACGCGAAAGCTAAGAGAGGGGTTTAGAGATGCAAGCTGACATACTCCGTGCTCCAGTGGGACCGGGAGCGATGCACGTCGAGCGATACGGCCACGGCGGCACCGCCGTGATTCTCCTGCACGGATTCGGAACGTGCAATTTTCTGTGGCGTGCGATTGCACCCTCAATCACCGCCGCCGGACACACCGCCTATTCAGTGGATCTGTTCGGTCACGGTCAATCTGATCGTCCGCTCGACGCTGATTTTGGCATCGCGGCGCAGGCCGAGTATCTCGATGCGGCTATGACAGTTTTGCGTGTAACGCGGGCCGTGGTTGTGGGCGTCGATCTGGGTGGCGACGTTGCAATGAAGCTTGCAGCGAACCGTCCCGAACGGGTCGAAAAAGTCGTGCTGATCAACACGCCTGCCTTCGACGAGCTGCCGGCTCGCGATATCACGCAAATGCAGCGGCGGACCGCACGGTTCGCATTCAGTCTCACACGAGGCGTGATGGGTGCCGCGCCCTTGCTCGAGGGTGTGCTCAAAGGCAGTGTCGCTGATCCCGAGCACATGCCGATGAAGCTGATCGCCCGTTACCTCGCTCCCTTCGTCGGCAAAGATGGGGCAAACCATCTACTCACCCTGGCCAGCGCGATCCACCGCGGTGACCTCGACGAGGGCGAATACGCCGAGATCAAGGCGCCGACGCTGATCGTGTGGGGGGATGAGGACAAGTGGGTCGATCCCAAGCTCGCCGATCGACTCGTCAATGCCATCCCGGAGGCGCGGCTGGTCAGACTCGCCGGGGTCGCGCGACTGGTTCCGGAGGAAAACCCGGAGCATCTCTCGGAGCTGTTGCTCGATTTTATCAAAAGACGTGCTGCGGCATGAACCTTTCTCCTATGAAATGGTGTCTAAAAACAGTAGATTACAGAACACGATTTCACGGGATTTTTCTCCAACCGAGATTGATGAACACCACCAAAAACAGATTCCGGAAGGAGCCAGTCAGGCAAGCAAGTCCGTTCGCGGAAGCCAGGGACGAGCTGTTTCAACAGGTCATGCGCTGCGGAGTAATTGGATCCGCCGCCGAGGACCAGAAGGAATGGTTCGACAACACCATGGACTACCTTGCAGAGCGCTATCACGAGCTGGCGACAACCGAAATAGACGAGCTTAGGGTTTTGGGCGAGCGTTTCGCTCAGCCACCGAAGGCGAGAAAGGCAGTTTGATTGAGGGGCGCGCAAGCGCCCCCTTTTTTTGCCCGGCGCCGGAAGCGCGCGGTTCAGCTACCTGCGCGCGTTTATACCTCGGCGCAGTATCAGCCCTACCCGGGCTCCCCCGCCCAGTCCTGCCTCGATCGCCGGCACCCAGCCGGCAGTCTCACCAAGCGGCAAGGGCCCCTCCACGCCAATAAAGAGAAGGAGATAGGCGTGCGATCCACCATCTTCTCTGGTGCGATAACGACCACTGATTCCGCCGCCGCCATAAAGCGACCAGCGCGACTGTCGGAAAGGGTCCAGGCTGAAGCGCGACAGGAAATCGGTCCGGCCCTCGGCGCCGTGTTCGCCAACACCGGCGCCGGCGACCAATCCGGTGCGCACATAAATGCCTGTCGGGATGCTGACGCCAACACCCGCTTCCACCCCGCTGGTGTGGGCGAACAGGCCGTCGACACGAGCTTCGGCTTGCAAGGGTTGTTGCGGAACCTGCGCTGACGTGCACAGAGGAACGCCGCCCAGCGCACAGATCCAGGAAATAGTTGTGAGGATTCCTTTGCGCACGAATCAGGCGACGGTCGAACGCGCGCGACCGCGCCACAATGCGATCGAGTAATCGACAACGGACGCCGCCGAGATAACCGCGATAGTGACGATCAGAGTGTCGGTGAGCTCGGGCAAAATGAGGATCGCGACAAGGGCGACCAACTGCACGACGGTGACAATCTTGCCAAGCAATCTTGCCCTGAACACTGCTGGTCGCAGCGTTGGAATAATTTTGGCGACTAGGAATCCGACCGCCGTCGCAATGTCGCGTGTCAGAAACAGGAAGTACTGGCCTGTGGTGAGCAGACCCTCAACGAGGTAAGTGGAAATCGCAACTAAAACGAAGATGCGATCGGCAAGCGGATCGAGCAGCGCACCGGCGGTTGATTCCGTTTTCTCGTGGCGCGCCAGCCACCCATCCATGAAGTCCGTGATTCCGGCCACCGCGATCAACACGATGCGACCCCTGGGATCCGAGGAGACCACGAACGCGAGCGCGAGCAGAACACGCGACAGCGAGATCGTGTTCGGGAGAGTAACCAGACTTCGTGACATGCGAGCGAAAAGTACGACCGCGCTAAAGTGCGTGCCAGCGTTTGTCGCAACGCGCTTCTTGCGAGCGCGTCAGTCGGTGTCTAGGTTCGCTCGATGAGCTCGCACAGGTTGTTGGGCACGCTATACATCGCCCTCTCCATTGCGATGATCGCGTGGGACATCCTGAGGGCGGGCCGTATTGCGCAGCTGCGCAAAATGCCGCGCAGCTTCCAGGCAATCACCGGCATTGCCGGTCTATTGCTCGTGCCGGCTCTGGTGATTGGTTATACCGCCACGTCTCTGCTCTACGGTCGGGCGATTTATCTCGTCGCCTGGCTCTGGCCATTCACTGCGCTGCTGTTCGTCATCCAGACTATCTACGCGATGACGCGTCGTCTGGTGACACCCGCGCTCGGTTTTCCGCTGCTCGTTTATAACGTCATCATCGCGGTGATTGCAGTAGCGAGGTTCATGATCTCGCATGGCTACACACCACCGGATTTCGCGCTCGCGCTGAACGCAGCACAGGCAAGCATGCTTGGTACGTTCTTCGGGCCGCCGGCGCTCTGGAACCCGATCTACATGCAGGTGCCCATCTTTGCGCCATCGCTCCCGGCCCGCTGGGGAATCACCCGGCTGGCTCGTGTCGCTTTCGCAGGCGCAGCGATCGCATTGACGGCGCTCGTTCTGATCGAGCTACCCGGCGCATACGCAGGAATACAGAGTTACGCCGTCCACGAAAACGATCAGCTGCAGGAGCATCCCGAAGGTGACTTCAGGATAGGCTTGAAGATTTTTCCGGATTTGCGCGGGGGGCCGCCACCAATTGCAATCTCCAGCGACTTGTCGCTCGCTGACACGATGGACGTCGACGCAATCAGCGTCGTCATCGATCCGGAGGGCGCACGCGGTATCGCGCTGGACTCCCTGGCCCGATCGATTGACCAGGCGCGATCCGACAGCACTGTGCTGATCGTTGCGCTCGGGTATCCGAAAAAAGGCGTCGATGAATTCAAGCGGTCTCGCGAGGCCTACACCACCGCGCGGTTAAAGGACATCGATCAGATCACACGACGACTCAAGCCCGATTATCTCATTCCGGCGACAGATCCGATGGAGGAGGGGCTCCGGCTTCTCGGGACGCAGGATCCAGTCTATTGGATCGATTACTTCACGCGAGCGGCGCGGCTTGTTCACTACATCTATCCCCGCGTCAAGGTCAGTGTGCCAATGAGCAGTTACGGTACGCGAGACAGCACGCTATACGCATGGGCGGCGCGGCCCGGTTCCCCGATTGACGCCGTTGGTTTTTCGCTGCTTGCAGGGTTCGACGGCTCGCGCTCGCTCGACACGCATATGCGTGTTGCGACACGCTGGATGCAGCAGTTTCCCAAACCAAAGGAGCACTGGGTGTTCGCGGCCGGGGGGTATCCGCTGGTCCATGGCGAAGCCAGTCAGCGCCGCGCTATCTGGGGGGCGCTAGCCTGGGCGACGGCGCAAACGCCGATCAAGGGACTCGTCGTTTACGAAGGCGGGGACTACAACACGGCGCGGGGCATTCGCGCGGCGGGAGGAAGACTGCGGCCGGTCTTCAGCAAGATTGTTGGGGCCGAAAAAGGACTTCGCGCCAGCGCGCAGTAGTAGTCCGGAGTCCGAACTAAGATCTCCGTATTTCGAACCAACCGATCACTCCGCATCGACAACTAATTGAGAGCTACGTACTAACTGCGAAGTCCTAACTGGTTCGCGGTAGTTCGAAGTTAGTTCGGAATAAGTTCGCAGAGGATTCAACAACAACAAAAGGTAGGCGGGTCGCAGACGGCTCAGGGCGGCAGGTTGCAGCGTATGATCGTGGCATTCAATGAGCACGACGCTTCGAATGCCGAGCACGTAGCTGCGACCTTTAGCCTGCGCTTCCGCAACCTGCCTAGCTTTGTTGTAGCTCCCACGGGATGCGAACTCACTGCGAACCATCGAGAACTGGTTAGAGATTCGCAGTTAGTACGGAGCTCTCACTTA
The DNA here is from genome assembly GCA_036377095.1 of Gemmatimonadaceae bacterium. Taxonomy (GTDB): domain Bacteria; phylum Gemmatimonadota; class Gemmatimonadetes; order Gemmatimonadales; family Gemmatimonadaceae; genus UBA4720. The sequence continues at coordinate 15,012 of DASUZC010000165.1, read as the reverse complement.
GTTGTCGATGCGGAGTGATCAGTTGGTTCGAAGTACGGAGCCTTAGACGATTCGGCCGACTCCCCGCACGATTCCTTCCACTCTTTTCTCCGGATCGAAGTACTTCCGGGCGAGATCCCTCATCTGCTCGGCGGTGACTGCGCGCACTCGTTCATCATGCTCGAGCAGCTCGTGCAGTCCCTCACCGAACATCCAGGCGTCGAGCATCTCGCCCAACTGAGCGCCGCCACTCTCCTGTGAAATCGCGTGCGATCCAACGAGGTATTGCTTGGCGCGCGACAATTCCTCGGCGGTCACCGGCTCATCGCGCAGCTTCGCAAATTCATTGAGCAATCCGCTGCGCGCGACACCCTCCTTGTCCGGCGAGGTTGCGATGTACGAAACGAACATGCCCGCGAGCCTTTTTTCACTCGCCGCCGCGTGGACGGTGTAGGCGAGCGATTGACGGTCACGCAGCTCGTCGAAGAAACGGCCGCCCAGGCCGCTGGCAATTGTTCCCAGCATTGTCCCCGCGAATCGCAAGTTGTCGCTGCGGGACGGCGCGGGAAACGCGAGCGTCATCGCCGTTTGCGCTTTGTCGCGAGACTCGGCCGCGATCTTCACGCGTTTGGGCCAACGCGGCTTACCTGCTTTCGGCGCTTTGCTCGATTTCAGTGCCGTGAGCTCGCGAGCGACGAGATCCGCGGCCTGTTGCGGGTCCAAATCGGCAACAACGCCGATGACAGCTGCGGAATCCATTATCCGGGATCGATGCCACTCACGCGCTTCGGCGGCGGTAATAGATCGCAACGATTCCTCGGTGCCCATCGTCGGCGTGCCATACGGATGACCGGTGAAAGCAGCGGTCGTGGCGAGGCGTAATGGATACCGGAACATGTCATCGCGGAGCATCGCCAGGTTCGAGAGCGCGACCGTCCTTTCCGTCTCGAAACCATCGTCGGGGAAAGTCGGCCGTTGTACAACGTCGCCCAGCAGCTCAAGTGCTTCGCCGAGCCGGGCGGTCGGCACCGAGAAAGACCAGCCGAAGCTGTCGCTGCCAACACTCGCCGAAATCGTGCCGCCCAGCATCTCGGAGTCTTCGGCAATCTGCGAAGCGCTGCGTGAGGTGGTGCCCTTCAACATCGACCGCGCGGTGAGCAGCGTGAGCCCCGCCTTCTCCGGCTCCTCTTCAAGCGCTCCACCGACGATGTAGAGACCGATGCTGGCGGTCGGCGCGCCGGCCTTCCGACGCACGAGAATTGGAACTCCGTTCGCGGTATGGAAGACGGCAACGCCGGCCTCTTCCCTCTCGAATTCCGCTTTCTTCGCTTGCGGCGCGGCGACGACTTTTCGCGGAGGGATGTCGGGGAGCCGCTCGGTTCCACCTTCGCCGAGCAATCGCTTCATGTCGGCTGCATCCTGCGCCACGACGGGCGAGCTCGCCGGACGATAGACAAGCGCGGCCGCTTTCTCCTCTGGCAGGTGCTCGCGAACCACTCTTTGTACGTCGTCGGCGGTCGTGGTTACGTAGCGCCGAAAATACTCGTCGCCAAGCTGCCATCCGCCCAACGCTTCCCAATCGGCAAGATAGTTGGCGCGGCCTTCAGCCGTCTCGAAGCGACGGAGCCACCGCGCCTCGAAGATCCGTCGAATGCGCGCCAGCTCCCCTTCGTCCACCAGTCCGACACGGATCTGGTGCAGCTGATCCCAGATCACCCGGGCCGCGTCCGCCGTCGTTTCAGGCTCAGTCTCGGCGTGTACGACGAAAACACCGAGCTCGGTGGGCGTGTAATCGTATGCGCTAACAGAGGACGCGAGCTTCTTCTCGCGCACTGCGCGATAGAGGCGGGACGCGCGGCCGGTACCCAGCAGCGCCGCTGTGACATCGAGGCCGGGCGTGTCAGGATGCAGTGAACCGGGAGTTCGCCAGCCGAAGACGAGCTGGCTTTGCGCGATGTCGCCCGACAGCTCGCGGTAACGGAATCCAGTGTGGTCGGGCTCGGCAGGTCCGGGCCGCCGCTGCGGCTCGCCACCCTCGAGACTGCCGTAAAACTCGTTGACGCGACTCAGCGCTTCGTCAGGATCTATATCGCCAGAAATGCTCAGGATGGTATTGGCAGGGCGATAGAAATTTTTATAGAAGCCGTTCATCAAATCGCGCGTGAAGGAGCGCAATCCAGGCTCACGTCCGATCCGCCAGCGCCGCATGCGATGCGCGTCGTGCAGCAGTTCGTAAAGTGTCTCAGTCGCGACGGCGCTCGGCGAATCCGCCTTTCGCTTCGCTTCCTGAATGATCACTTCCATCTCTTTGGCGAGCTCGCGCCCATCGATCACCGAATTCGCGTAAGCATCAGCCTGGATCTCCAACCCTTTAGCGAAGCTGCTTGATGGCAACACAGCGTAGTAGGCAGTGTTGTCATAGATCGTGTGTGCGTTGAGGTAGCCGCCGCTGGCCTTCGTTTCCTTGGCGATGTCTCCCACACCGCGCTTCGTCGTCCCCTTGAAGAACATGTGCTCGAGCGCGTGTGCGAGCCCGTTTTCTTCGTCGGTCTCGTCGAAGTAGCCGGCCTTCACGTAGGTCACGATGGCGACTACGGGCGCGGACCTGTCTTCCTGTATGAGAACGGTCAGACCGTTGGGCAGGACGGTGCGGTGAACGGATTCGGCGGGAAGCGGTGGGCGGGAAGCGGGAAGCGGGATAGTCTGGTTCAAGGATCTACTGTGTTATTGGATTACCGAGCTGCGCGACAATTCCGTACTAGTTTAGTGGCCTTCCTGGCGCAGGCGACTGGGGGCCAAAGAACTTATTTCGCTTCCCGCTTCCCGCTTCCCGCTAATCAGCGAGCGATCCGTAGCGCAAAACGGCCAGTCCCAATACGAAGAACAGCGTTCCGTAGCCGAGCAGCCACAGTACGTCGGTCGACTGCGCCGACCCCGAACCAATCAAAGAGTTTGCCACATCATCGAGCCGGTGCACGGGTGGCAGCAGCTGAACCGCTTTCCCTTTCCATCCGCTGAGCGGACCGGAATAAAGCCCGCGCAGGATGCGTGCGCCAAGCCACACTGCGGCGAGCGAAAGCCAGTCATACCGCGTGGCTGCGGAAAGAAAGAAGCCGATGCCGCCCATCGCGATGTAGACCAGCGCGGCATACATCAGGAAATTCCCAACGCTGAAGGCAGGTAGCGTGATGCGCAACAGCACCGCGAGAATGGTCATGATCAGTATCACGCCAACCATGTGCACGAAGAATTGCTGGGCGTAGTAGAGCTCGCGGTTGACGGGCTTCGAGAAGAGGAAGCGGTAGTAGCCCAACTTTCTGTCGCTCGAGACGATGCCGTTCATCGCGATCAGCACCGACACGGACACTACTGCGGAAGAGATTTGCATGACGAGGCCCCAGATCGGCGAGCCAGGTATGGCGGCCATCTGGGTTCCCGCGGCCGCTCGAATCGGCGTCAGCAACGCGTAGCCCCACAGCAGCCCGATGATCGCGATGCCGATTCCGTGTTGAAAGAAAAAATCCCGGAATTGCCAGAGTGAATACTTCCCGAGTCTGCCCTTCACTGTGACTCTCCCACCGCTTCCCTGAACTGCTGCTCCAGAACCGAACGCTCCGGCACCACGCTCGCGATCAGCGCGCCGCTGGCGATCAGATTTGCGAGCGACGTGTTGAGCTCCTGGATGCCTTGCACGGTTACATCGTACTCGCCTCTCCCCACTTCCTCTGCACCCGGGAAGGCGGCCGGCACGAACTCAAACCCACTCGCGAGCGCGAGTCTAAAACGCGTTGTGGTCGGAGCGGCCGCCTCGTAACCCGTGCTGACCACTCGCTGCAATCGCCCCCGATCGATTATCGCGACACGATCAGCCAGGCGTTGCAGCTCGTCGAGATTGTGCGACGCGATCAGCATCGTCCGATCCGGGCGGCGCAAGTCGCCAACGATGTCGCGAAAACGCTGCGTCCACACCGGATCCAGCCCGTGAGTGGGCTCATCGAGCACGAGAATCCGCTCGTCGCGCAGCAATGCCTGCGCAAGTCCGAGTCGCTGCAGATTCCCCTTCGACAATGCCTTCACTTTCTTGTCGCGGTGTTCACCGAGGCCGAGCAGGTCGATGACGTACTCGACCCGCCGCGGAATCTCCGCATCGGAGAGCCCGGCAAGTGTCGCGTACCGCACCAGCGCAGAGTCGGCGCGCCACTTGGGGTTGATCGAGACCAGCTCCGACAGATAGCCGATGCCGTTTCGCTCGACGTAGGTACGTGCCGGGATGCCGCTGATCTCAACGTCTCCTGCCGTTGGGCGCAAGTAGCCGAGCATCAGCGAGATGAGCGTGCTCTTGCCGGCTCCGTTGGGACCGGCGATGCCGAGGATCTCACCCTCGCGGATTACCAACGAAAACTCCTCGACCGCTTTTACCGAGTTGCCGAGGAGTGATTTGTAAGTCTTCCCGACGTTCTTGAATTCAATCACAAGGGCGGCGCTGCTGCTGGTGCGGGAGTCACGGGTTGCAGGCAACTGGTCCACTGGCCATTGCCCGCGTTGGTGATGAACTTGGTGCCTTCCTGGACGCGACCCAATCGCATCAGTGTGCAACCCAGGTAGCCCTGCGCCGCGCGATCCTGCGGATTGGTTTGCACGGCGCGCACGAAGAACCGGCGCGCGAGATCGTATTGACGACTCGCGAACAGGACGAGTCCCATTTCCCGCAGCGCGTTCGAGTTGCGCGGTTCGAGACGAAGCGCCGTGTCCAGCTCAGCGCGCGCGGTGGCGAGATCGCCCTGATCGCGCGCAAGGCGCGCCAGAAAAACGTGCGGTGTTGCGGCTTGCGGATCGTCCTTCACTGCTTTGGCGAATTCACCGCGAGCGGTCTCGAGCTGACCGTTTCTCATCGCCGTGATCCCGGCGGTGACGTTGTCGGAGCTGCCGCCTCCGCGGCCGAACAGCAGATAGCCGCCGGCAACGAGTACCACCGCCACGGCGGCGATGGCTATCCATGCAGGAGCTGACAATCGCGGAAAGCGCCGCCTGCTTTCCGCGGCAGCGAGCGCGTGCTCGACCTGCCCGCGTCCAACTCCACCGGCGCCGGGCGGAGTTTTCCCGACGCCCGGTCCCTCAGTCATGAATGATCCCGGCATCTCGATTGTCGGCGGGCCCGCCATCTTCCTTCCCGCGTAAGCGGGTGGCTGCCGGTAGCCGCCCGCTGTAGGCGGCGCGTACGGGGAAGCCGGCTGCGACGGCGGCGGTGGTGGACTAGCCGCAGGGCGTGAGCGCGGCGTGTAGGCCGGCTGCGCTGGACTGCTCGGCGCCGAACGACTGGCGGACGCAGTTGAACCACTCAGCGCGCCTTCGAGTGCCTTGAATCCGTCGACGGCGACGTCGCCATCGGCTTGTGTCGGTTTGTAGCTGGTTCGATTGGCGCGATCCCGTGCGGCGAGGAATTCCAGGAGTGAGTGCGCCTGATCGAGCGAGATCAGCTCCGCCTGCCGCGCAGCGCGAATCAGCTGTTGCCCGCTGAGCGAAGAATTGCCGACGAGAGTCTGGAGTGAAGCTTCGACGCCGGTCCAGAGATCGATGATGTCGGCGGCAAGATCTTCTGCGGAACGTGGCTTGTCGAAATGAGCCAGGACGGGGCGCGCGCCATTGAGTGACGCGAGCGCCGCCGCCTGTGTAGCCTGAGGACTCATCTCAGGATGCGCAAAAGCCCAGCATCCGCACTACGTCGAATGAAGCTCTCTGCATCCTGCTCCGGTTTCGGGCTTTCCTTGAGGCAATTCGCATCGCGCATCTTGTCGACGATTTCCTCCCACGTCCCTTCAAATGTGTTGCCATCGTCGGTTTTGATGCGGTGGGAATCGGGCGACGCCTTGGCGTCAGTGAACGTGGAAAGGAGCGCGCCAAACAATTCCAGCTGCCCCTTCGCCTCCGTGTGGGCGCTTTCCATCGCTTTCGCCTCGATCTCGGCAAGCATCTCATCGATGTCATCGAGCTCGCCCGACAAATCGCGCAGCCTGTCCTCCCACGGACGCAGCTCCGGATCGTTGTCGCGCAGGCGATAGATCATCTTCTTGAGCTCGATCAATCTCCAGATCCCGAGCTCGTCCCAGTGATCGTCGGGCGAAGACCGGTCGAGATGATAGAGGGCGGCTTCGTAATCGCCGCGGTCGTAGAAGATGTTGCCGAGATAGATGCGAGCCTCGGTGTGATCGGGATCCATCTGCAGCGCGCGCCGCAGCGTCGCGATCGCCGATTCATCGTTGCCCAATCTGTGCTCGGCGTAACCGATGCACGAGACGGCTTCGGCTCCGTCAGGAGTCTGCTGGGCGGCGATCTCGAAGAACTCTTTGGACTCTTCGATCAGACCTTCACGGAACAGCGCGCGGCCGATCTGGAGCATCAGCTCCACATCGTCCTGATAACCGAGCTCGAGAGTGCGACGGAAATTCTTCATCGCATACTCGTCCTGGCCGAATTTGAGCAGGGTCTCGCCAAGTCCGGCGAGTGCATCCTCGTGGTCGGGATCGAGAACCAGGGCTTCCTCGAAGCTGCGCCGGGCCCATGCGTATTCTTCGCGCGCATGGTGTGCGTAGCCAACCCCTATATGGAGCTCCACCGAATTCGGGTAGAGGCCGAGTCCTTCTCTGAGTACGTCAAGAGCTTCGTCATACTGACCTTCGTTGTACAACTGATGCGCTCTCTCATCGTACTCTTCAGAACTCAAAAAAGGTGTTGGCATCGCTACGCACCCTCCGAGGAGTCGAGTTTAACCTATTGTACTCTTTAGACACGCGATTGTTCAAGGTCGTAACATCACCTCCGAGACTGTTCAGGTGACCACCGCGACTTTCTCCGTGAAGCGCTGCCAGCTTTTGGTCTCCAGCGCCTGATCGATCTCGCCAACGACCTCTTCCACCTCCTCGTCCTTCGTAAAGAAGTGAGGGGCAATCCTGATACCAGCGCCAACGCGATAGTCCACCAGGATGTCCTTTGCCAGAAGGCACTGCGCGACCTCGTAACCGTGAGGAACATCCACGGCAACGGTTCCACCGCGCCGCTGGGGGTCCCGCGCCGCGGTGACTTTGTAACCGCGCTCGTCGGCCAGCTCAATCAGGCGTGAAGTCAGGCGGAGACTCTTGCGCCGAATCGCGTCGACTCCCGCGCGACGAATGATCCGCGACCCCTCAGTGGCCACGTAAAGCGCAGGAATCACCGGCGTCCCGTTCAACCAGCGAAATGCGCCGGTGGTGTACTCCATTGTTTCTTCGAACGCGAACGGCCGCGAGTGTGCCTGCCAGCCGGTGAGCGCAGGCTTGAGTTTGTCGCGGACCTCTGGGCTCACGTAGAGAAAGCAGGCGCCGGGTCCGCCGCAAAGCCACTTGAGGACTCCACCGGTCAGAAAATCGGCTTTGCTTCGTTTCACGTCAACCGGAACGATTCCCACGGCATGAAAGGAATCGAGCGACACCAGCGCGCCGACTTCGTGGGCCCGCCGACAAATCGACTCAACATCCATCAGATAAGCACTGCGAAAAAGGACGTGGGACACGGCCACTAGCCGCGTCCGCTCGTCAATCACCGCCAGGATTTTTTCCAGATCGATACCGATGCCATCGTCGGACCCAACGCTCACCACGCGCGCACCGAGCCGCTGGGCCATTTCCGCGTACGCGTACCGAACCGACGGAAAGTCCAGCTCGGTCATGACGATCGTATCCCGGCCTTTCGGAAAATCGATCGCCGACAACACCGCCGTTTGCGCGATGGTGACGTTGGGCATCATCACGATTTCGCCCGGGTCGGCGTTTATCAGCGGTGCGATCTCGTTGCCGATTTCCACGGGATATTCCCACCAGCCGCGATTCCACGCCTTCACCCCGAGCTCGCCCCAGTCTCGCGCGTACTCGGCTAACCTCTCCGGGACTGTGCGAGGCATCGGGCCGAGCGAGTTGGAGACGAGGTAGTTGGTCCTCGCAAGGATAGGAAACTCCTCGCGAAAGGAGAGCAGCGAATCGTCTTGCGTATCGCCGTTCTTCACCATTCGGCGTTCGCTTAGCGAGCTCAGAGTCCCCGGCGCGAGGCGTCGCGCAGCGCCTTGAACTCAGCGTCGGCGTTCCACGTGGGAACCGACTCGGCGTTGGCGACGCTGTTGCCAAGGCGATAGACGATCTGGCCGAGTTGCGCCGCTCCGGTGAGGTCAAAGTCCGGTCGGTACTCGTCAGACGGCTGGTGATAGCGGTGTGCGGTGTAATCCTCCGATTGCTGCAGTCCCCAGCCACTCGGCCGACCGACGTAATTGTCTCCGCCGCCAATGGAGACCGACGGGATGCCGACCTTGGCAAAGGAGAAGTGATCGGACCGATAGAAGTGGCCCGCTTCCGGGTGTGCGTCCGGCGCGAGACTAATGCCCTCGGAGCGTACCATCCGTGCGAGGGTCGGACCGAGCGTACTCTTGTTGTCGCCCATTACGTTGAGGTCGCTCACGCGCCCGTTGAGCGGAACGATGTCCATGTTGAGGGCGGCGACGATCTTGGATGCAGGAACCGTCGGATGCTCGCCGAAGTACTGGGAGCCGAGCAATCCGGATTCCTCGGCTGTGACGAAGATGAAGAGCTGAGACCGGCGCGGTTTCACGCCCTCTGCTGCTGCATGCGCGATGGTGAGAACCGTAGCGACACCCGATGCATTGTCAGCGGCGCCGTTATAGATCGAATCGCCGTTGACTACCGGTCCGATGCCGAGGTGATCCCAATGGGCGCTGTAGGCAACGTACTCGTCGCGCACTTTGGGGTCGATCCCGCGTACAAGGCCGACAACGTTATTTGACGACAAGTGCTGAAGACTGTTTTGCATCGATGCATCGATGATGATGCCGGTTGAGACGGGACGAAAATCGCGAGACTCGGCTTGCTTCCGAAGCGTCGCCATGTTCAGCCCCGCCTGAGCGAGGAGCGCGGTGGCGGCGGTGTCAGTGATCCAGCCGCGGACGGCGAGTGGCGCCGCTGCATTGGCCGGGCGTGGCAGCAAACGGTGCTCAGTTGAGTTGGATCCGACGACGACTTGCCAGCCATATCCGGCCGCGGGAGTGGTGTGAACAATCAGCATTCCGGCGGCGCCGCGGCGCTCGGCTTCCTCGTACTTGTAAGTCCAGCGGCCGTAGTAGGTCATCGCCTTGCCGCCGAACAGGTTTGGCTCGGACGCGCGCGCGGGCGGATCGTTTACCAGCACCATTAGCCATTTGCCGCGGACATCGGTGCCCTTGAAGTCATCCCACTTGTACTCGGGGGCCACAGCTCCGTAACCGACAAAGACCAGCTCGCCTTGTGCGCTGCTCGACTGGGTCGCCGAACCCGGCCACACGACGACGTCGTCGGTAAAACGCAGGCTGGCGTTCGCTTTGCCCGATGCTGTGACCTTGATCGTCTTAGGGTCCGCTCTGACAACGTCGATAGGCACGCGCTGGAAGTACGAAGTGTCGCCGACGCCGGGCCTTACCCCGAAGGTTTTGAGCTGGCTGGCGATGTACTCTTCGGCGATGCGGCCGCCGCGTGTCGCGGGCGCCCGCCCCTCGAGCAGGTCGGAGGAGAGAAACCGAAGGTGCGCATCGATCTCCTCTGGTGTAATACGAGCAGGCGACAATGCGGCTGTTGTTCCGGTCTGGGCAGAACTGCGGGCTAAGGGAGGCAGGGTGGCAAACAGGATCGCAAACAGCAGGCGAATTCCGCGCATTATGGATTTACTCAGAGTGTGTGATGGTAGTCTTTACATTATAGCTCCCGGAACACCTTCTTAGCATGACCCGACGACCCAGTCCTCGACGCGGAGCGCGGCTGTCTCCTGTCAGACCGCGCCGCAAAGCGCACAAGATCGCGTTAGTCCTTGGTGGCGGTGGCCTCAAGGGCTTCGCGCACATCGGGGTGTTTCGTGCGCTGCAGGAAATGGGAATCGTGCCGACGGTGGTCGCCGGCACCAGCATCGGCGCGTTGATCGGCGCTGCCTACGCGCGCGGAATGTCGATTTCGGAGATGGCGGATCGGGCGCGCGCGCTAAAACGACGCGATCTCTTTCGTTTGAATCGAATGGGGATGTTGCTGGAGCGCCAGCACTCACCGGCGATTTATCTCGAGGAGCCGTTGCGCGAGGTCGTCAAGTCCGTGGCGACGGAGAAGCGCATCGATCAGCTCAAGACGACGCTGTTGGTGAACACCGTCGATATCACGCGTGGCAGCCAGGTCGTGTGGGGCCTGCCGGGATTGCGCCACGTCAGCGTTGCTGATGCCGTTTACGCATCGTGTGCGCTGCCCGGTTTCTATCCGCCTGGCGCGATCGATGGTCGCCTGTGCGTTGACGGCGGCGTCATCGACAATCTGCCAGTGTCGGTTTCGTCGCTGGGAATGGATGCGGTGATCGCCGTGGACACCGGCTCGAGCGATCTGGAACCGGAGAACGACATTGCGACGGCCGGGTTTGCATCGATCTACATGCGTGCGGCGACGACGATGATGCACGCGTTGCAGCTGGCCCCCTTTGGCGGCTGGACGCGGCCGCCGATGATTCTGATTCGACCGCGCGTCAGTCACATTAGCTGGTTCAGCTTCTCCAACACCGAGGAGCTGCTGGAAGCCGGCTACACGGCGGCGATGGAAGCGTGCAAGCACTACGAGGAGTGCATCGCTTGGGGAATCGGCGTGTTTCCGCGACGCGCGATGCAGATCACCGTGGATCGCGCCAAGTGCATTGGCTGTACGCTGTGCACCGCAATGGCGCCCGAATTAATGGCGATGGACTCGCAGCAGAAGGCATATCCCCTGCAGCCGATCGTCGAGTGGTCGCCCGCCGATGGCGATTTCGTGCACCATTGTCCGACGTACGCGATCGAGGCAACGCGAGTTGACTCGGAAGACGCGCCAATCGCGCCGCCGACGGTTGATCCGACGAGTGAGCCTACTACTCGGAAAACGGGGTAGGTTCGGACTACCAGCGCGGACTAACTGCATTGCTGGCTGCTGACTGACTGCGGACTGCGGACTCAACTGCAACAAAAGGTAGGCAGGTAACAGAGTGCTTGGGGTTGAGTGGGCAGCTACGAAACAGGCATTCGAAGCGTCGACCGCCCAGAATCCGAGAACGTAGCTGCAAAACTCTTATCTGAGCTTCTGTTGTCTCCTTACCTTTTTTGGCAGTTCAGTCCGCGGTCCGCAGACAGCAGGCACCAGTGCCGGTAGTCCGCATCAGTACGCAACGCCGAACCGGGCTCCCGCATGCCGCGAGTGCTCGATCTCATCAACAACGGCGACGGCGTAGTCTTCCATCGTGATCTGGCTCTTGCCGTTCTCGTCGGTGAGAAGTTGTTCATCAGTGGTGCGGTACTCACCAGTTCGCTGGCCAGGAAAGATCTCCGCCGCGGGACTGATGAAGGTCCAGTCCAGCCCTCCACCTTCGCTGCGGTAGACATCAAGACTGTCCGCGCCTTCTCTTGCCTCGGCTTTGTAGATCTCTGGAAAGCCGGGTGCGTCGAGCAATCGTACTCCCGGCGCCACTTCGAGAGTCGATGCGCCCCCCACGACCAGCAAACGCTTCACGCCCGCTTTCTTCGTTCCTTTGATCAGGGCGTGGGCAGCATCCGCCAGTTTGGGCGCGGGCATGCCGCGAGTGTTTGGTCGCGGTGAAATCGCGCTGACGACGACGTCGCTATTCTTTACAACCTTTGCGACGCTATCGGGATTGGTTGCATCGCCTTTGACCAGTGTGACGCGTGGATCGGGCGACGTGCTTTGCGACGGCTCGCGCACGACACCAATCACCTCATGACCGCGCTGCAGCGCCTCGGCCGTGATGCGCTGGCCGATGTTTCCGGTCGCGCCGAAGAGAATGATTTTCATCGACGGGCTACCGCTCGGTCAGATGAGAAATTGCCGGCGCCGGTGAAGACGAGCACGAGCGCGGCGGCGAACAGCGAGAGCGGAAACTCGATGCCGCCCGGATTGAAGAAGCCGCCCTTGAGGTGCACGAGCAGCATGGCAACCAGCATGTTGAATGCGAGACCGAGTGCAGCGAGCCGGGTGAGAAGACCGATCACGAGGGCGATCCCGCCGAAGAACTCTACGAGTGCTACGAGCGGCCCGAGGACTTCTGGTGCCGGCACTCCCATGTGCGCGAAGGCTCCAGTGACGCCGGCGAAACCATAGACGAACAGTTTCTGCCAACCGTGCGCGATAAAGATGAAGCCAGTGACGGCACGAATGATCAGCAGCGCGATGTCAATCTGTCGCGGGCTTGGTGATTTGAAGAGAGTGTTACGCATGAATCGTTGCTCCTACTGTTGAGTCTGTAACCGTTTTAGATACAGATGGGGTTAAAAAAAACTGCCGGTTCTCAAGCGCCTTTCGTGGCTTCCTCAGGCGACGTGTGATCCACGGCGTCGGTCCTGCTTGCGCACATCGGCCAGCATATCGGCGATCGTCACGCGGCGCAGTTGTTCCTCGAGGGCTCTCGAAGCGGCGTCAAAGTGACTCTCCAGCGCCGCCTGAATGTTTCGCCCGATTGGACAGGCCGGATTGGGGCGTTCCCGATGAAGCGCGAACAGCTCGCCTTCTCCGACGGCTCGATAGACGTCGAGCAGTGTGATTTTTGCTGCGGGCCGAGCCAGCAGCGCGCCTCCCCCCGTACCCAGCTGCGAATCCGCGATGCCGGCCTTCGCCAGCATCCCAATCAGCCGCCGCACGAGCGAAGGATTGGTGTTGACGCTGCCGGCGATGTACTCTGACGTCACAGGCTCCCCCTGCTGTTGCTCGAGCAGGGTCAGAATGTGGACGGCGACGGCGAAGCGGCTGTTCATATATGTATCTAAGATAGATACATATCGGCGGTGAGGCAAGGGGGGTTGACCGAGGGCCGAGGAACAAGTGCATCGATCATCGCGGACTAATCGAGGAGCGACGACCAAGAATCCGACTTTCGAGCTAGGTCCGAATTGCGAGCCCATTGAGAGACGAGAGCTAACCGAGAACCAGCTCGTACCTCGTAATGGGTTCGAACCTCGGACTAAGATCGCAACTCGCACTGCCTTAGTCAGCAATCATCGATTAGTCCGCGATGATCGATGCACTTGTTCGTCGGCCCTCGGTCCATCCGCCGATGTATTAAATTTCGGTCAGCCTGTAATCCGCGCGGCGGATGACAGTGGCTCCGCTCCTACCAGCCGCCCAACGCCGCGGCCAAGTACGGAAAAACAAAATGACACACCCGAATTCCTTCGGTAGCCGATCAACGCTGGACGTTGCGGGTCGGCAGTACACGATCTTTCGGCTGGATTCGCTCGCCCAAATCGCGGGCGGAAACGCGCAACGCCTCCCCGTCAGCCTCAAGATTCTTCTCGAAAACCTGCTCAGAAACGAAGACGACAAGTTCGTCAAAGCAGACGACATCCGGGTCCTCGCCGGGTGGGACGTAAAAGGGAAAGTCGAAAAAGAAATTGCCTTTCGCACCGCTCGCGTCCTGCTCCAGGATTTCACCGGAGTTCCCGCCGTCGTCGACCTCGCCTCAATGCGCGACGCGATTGCACGACTCGGTGGCGATGCGCAACTGATCAATCCGCTCCAACCCGTCGATCTCGTCATCGATCACTCGGTGCAAGTCGACGAGTACGGATCGGAAGCAGCGCTCCTCATCAACGCCGACTTCGAGTTCCGCCGCAATCAGGAGCGCTACGCGTTCCTGCGCTGGGGACAGAAAGCGCTGCACAACTTCCGCGTCGTGCCGCCCGACACCGGGATCGTTCACCAGATCAACCTCGAGTATCTCGCCAAGGGCGTTTTCACAGAAGTCGTCGGCAAGCAGACTTACGCGTACCCGGATTCGTTGGTCGGAACCGACTCGCACACCACCATGATCAACGGACTCGGCGTACTCGGCTGGGGGGTTGGTGGCATCGAAGCGGAAGCGGCGATGCTGGGGCAGCCGGTGTCGATGCTGATTCCGGAAGTGGTCGGGTTCAAGCTGCACGGCAAGCTGCCGCCAGGCGCGACGGCGACCGATCTGGTGCTCACAGTCACCGAGATGCTGCGCAAGAAGAAAGTCGTCGGAAAGTTCGTCGAGTTCTATGGAGCGGGTTTGTCGTCGCTTTCGCTGGCTGATCGAGCGACGATCGGCAACATGGCCCCCGAGTACGGCGCGACGATGGGATTCTTCCCGATCGATGCGGAGACGATCAACTACTTGAGATTCACCGGTCGCGACGAATCGCAGGTGCAGCTCGTCGAAGCCTACTGCAAGACACAGGGGATCTTCCGTACCGACGAGACACCGGATCCCAATTTCAGCGACACGCTGGAGCTGGATCTGCGGACCGTCGAGCCCAGTCTGGCGGGACCGAAGCGTCCGCAAGACCGGGTGCCGCTCAAGCTTTCAAAGAAGATGTTCAAGGAAGCGCTGCAAGCGGATCTGGAGCGAACGGGAACCGTTGCCGCCGTGGCAGCAGCAAAGCAGGCGATGCAAGTCGCCGCGTCCCCTCAGTTGTCACCGTCCGTGGTGGCGACTGATCCGGACGAACAGGCAGGAGCGAACTCCAGCGTCCCCGTTGAAATGAACGGCGAAAAATTCTCGATCCGGCACGGATCGGTTGTCATCGCCGCCATTACCAGCTGCACCAACACGTCGAATCCGAGCGTGATGCTGGCGGCCGGGCTGCTGGCAAGAAACGCGGTCGCGAAGGGTTTGTCTTCCAAGCCGTGGGTGAAGACCAGTCTCGCCCCCGGTTCCAAAGTCGTGACGGAGTACTTCAAGAAGGCGGGGGTGATGCCGGCGCTGCAGCAGTTGCGGTTCAACGTGGTTGGGTTCGGTTGCACGACGTGCATCGGCAACTCTGGTCCGCTGCCTCAACCAATTGCAGAAGCAGTAGAGGCGAACAAGCTGGTAGTCGCGTCGGTTCTATCCGGCAACCGGAATTTCGAGGGACGAATCAATCCACACACACGGTTCAACTACCTGGCTTCGCCGCCACTGGTCGTCGCCTATGCTCTCGCCGGACGGATGGAC
>DASUZC010000164.1:0-4143 GCA_036377095.1 Gemmatimonadaceae bacterium | reverse complement strand
TTGGCAAAGAAGCGGCACGTAGATGAGAGCGCTATTTCTCCTGCAACAGGTCGCCCAGAACGCACAACCCGGTGCGCCAGCAGCGGGTGCACCACCACCGGAACACGGCTTCTCCTTCGTCGCCGCACTGTTCCAACTGATTCAGTTCGTTGGGTGGTTTCTCGCCATCGGTGCGATTGGATTTCGCTTTGGCATTGTGCGTCGACTGCGCGGCGGCTTCTCCGACGATGCGCGGCGAATTCTTGCCGCTGACAACGCGGCAGTACTCGGTCTCATCGGGATCATTCTACTCGCGATCTCATACCTCGGTGCTCCGTTGGTAGACTCGATCTCCAGCGGGAAATCGTTCGCCGAGTCACTGCCGAAGAACATCCGGCCGTTCGAGTTCAAGATGGCGATGCTGGCAATCGCATTCGTTGGCTTTTTACTTGTTCGCGCGTCATCCACCGTCGGCTGGACGTTGGCGGCGCTGGCGATCGTGATCGCGGTGCTCCAACCTCTTTACACAGGGCGCGGCGCTGGGAAAGTGAACGCTGTCCATGTGCTCGCCGCCTCGACCTGGCTCGGTACTTTGCTTGTGCTTACAATCGTTGGCTTTCGCGGCGTAACCAGGCGCGGACCATCCGGAACTCCGCGCACCGAGCTGGTACGCGATCTGGTGAATTCATTCTCACCACTGGCACTCACTGCGGCTGCGTTCGTTGCTCTTACCGGTGTGACGACAGCGTGGCTTCATCTCAAGCACGTATCGGCGTTGTGGACGACGAGCTACGGAATCGCGCTCATCATAAAGTTGATATTCGTTTTGATCGTCGTGGCACTCGGTGCCTGGAACTGGCGTCGGGTGCGACCGTCTCTGGGCGAAGAGGGCAGCGAGCAAACGATTCGACGCTCGGCGACGATGGAGCTGACGATCGGAGCGATCGTATTGATTTGCACGGCAGTGCTGGTGACACTGCCGTCTCCGCGGTGACGTAACCGCTTGGCAAACCTGTGGGCCGTAAATGAGATTATGCGGTCTACTCTCCCCAACTAATGCCGAAAAGAAGTACGCGGCCAGCAGTCGCGATCGCAATCCTCGCGTCGATAAGTACGACGCTTCATTCACAGGCGGCGCCAACCGCCAAGACTACTCCTACCGCATTCAACGCTGACTCGGCGCGTCTCGCCGAGCTGCCGTGGCGATCGATCGGGCCGGCTGTAACGAGCGGCAGAGTAGTTGATTTCGCGGTGCCGGAAGGGCCGAAGTCTCAAATCGGCGAGCGACTCGGCGAGCTCTTTTACGTCGCGTCGGCATCGGGCGGAGTCTGGAAGACGATCAACGGCGGCACGACGTGGGAACCGATCTTCGATCACCAGGGCGCTGCATCAATCGGGGACATCGCTGTTGCACCCAGCAATCCGGAGATCATCTGGGTTGGCACCGGCGAAAACAACAACCAGCGCAGCTCGTCGTGGGGCGACGGTGTCTACAAGTCTGAGAATGGCGGGCGGACGTGGACGAACATGGGCCTGCGCAAATCGGAGCATATCGGACGCGTCATCATCCATCCAACCAATCCACTGATTGTGTTCGTCGCCTCCACCGGGCCGCTGTGGGGTTCCGGTGGAGACCGCGGATTATTCAGAACTACGGACGGCGGACGCACCTGGAAGAATGTCAAGAACATCGACACGCACACCGGCTTCACGGACGTAACCTTCGATCCCACCAATCCTGATGTGATCTACGCTGCCTCGCTTCAGCGCGAACGGCGTCCGTGGAGTTATGTCGGCGGTGGTCCAGGAAGCGGAATCTGGAAAAGCATCGACGGCGGCGACACGTGGACGAAGCTCACGGAAGGATTACCAACCGCGGATGTGGGACGGATCGGTCTCGATGTCAGTCGCTCTAATCCGAACATCGTTTACGCTGTGATCGAGACGAAGGTCACCGGAAGCGGCGCGGCCCAGGGTGCGGTAGAAGGAAGCGTCTATCGCTCCGATGATCGTGGTGGTAGCTGGCAAAGGATGGGGAATGGGTTCTCGTACCCATGGTACATGGGTCAGATTCGGGTTGATCCCACCGATCCCGATCGTGTCTACTTCATGGGTGTGCCGCTGCAGGTATCAACCGATGGCGGACGAACATTTCGCAGCACCGGTGTCGCTGCCCACTCGGATCACCACGCAATGTGGATCGATCCGACTGATCCCGATCACCTGATCATTGGCTGCGATGGCGGCGTCTACATCAGTTATGATCGCGGGCGCACCGTCGACTTCATTCCCAATCTTCCGATCGCGCAGTACTACGCGATCGCAACCGACATGCGGCAGCCGTACTACTACGTCTATGGCGGGCTTCAGGACAACAGCAGCTGGGGCGGGCCGAGTCAGACGAGAAATCGCCAGGGCATCACCAATGCCGATTGGGTGAAGACGACCGGTGGCGATGGATTCTATGCGCAGATCGATCCGCAGGATCCCAACACCGTCTACGGCGAATCGCAGGAGGGCGACATCGTTCGCTACGATGTCCGGACCGGCGAGCAGAAGACCATAAAACCACTCCCGGACTTTGGTGCGCGTCCGTACCGGTGGAACTGGAGCTCGCCGATGCTGATCTCACCGTACGATCACAACACGATCTACTTCGGCGCCAACTACCTGTTCAAGAGCACCAATCGCGGCGATTCGTGGACACGACTCGGCCCGGATCTGACGCGACAGCTCAATCGCGACAGCCTGCCGGTGATGGGAAAGATTTGGCCGCGTGACGCAATCGCGCGCCATCAGGGCACCGCCGACTACGGCAACATCAGCACGATCGATGAGTCGCCGAAGCGGCAGGGCCTGCTTTACGTCGGCTCCGACGATGGTGTGATCTCGGTTTCGCGTGACGGCGGAGCAACGTGGTCGCGGTACACAAGGTTTCCCGATGTTCCCGACCAAACCTACGTGAGTCGCGTTGTTGCATCGCGTTTTAACGAAGGCACCGTCTACGCGACGATGGACAATCACCGCAACAACGATTTCAAGCCTTATGTGCTGCAGAGTGACGACTACGGCGCGCACTGGAAATCGATTACCGGCAATCTCCCCACGAATGGTTCGGTGCAGGTAATTCGAGAGGACCTCGTCGAACCAAATCTGCTGTTCGTCGGAACTGAGTTCGGCGTTTTCTATACGGAGCTCGGTGGGATCCGATGGACGCAGCTCAAATACAACCTTCCAACCGTCGCCGTGCACGACATTGTCGTTCATCCTCGCGAGCACGACCTCGTCATTGGCACGCACGGGCGCGGGATCTACATCATCGACGACATCGCTCCGCTTGAACAGCTCGCCGAGGCCAATCGCAACGGCACGCACCTGTTCGCGGTCAGGTCGGCGACGGAATACAATCCGAATAGCTCGATTCCTGGCGGCGTGCGTGGCGCCGGCGCGCTGGGTGATCGCGAATACTCGGCGCCCAATCCGGCGTTCGGTGCAATCATCACCTATTTCCTGCGCGACTCACTGGCGCGCGGCGGCGATGTCACGCTCGGCATTTACGATGCGAGCGGCACTCGGGTGAGAGAGCTGACGGCGAACAAGAAACAGGGAATGCACCGCGTCACGTGGGACCTGCGCACCGCTCCTCCTTACACTCCGCGTCGTCCGGCGAATCAGGCAGCTGATGCGGGCTTCAGGCAGCGTGATCCGCAGGGAGCGTTCGTGCTGCCCGGACGCTACACGGCGCGGCTGAGCGTGAAGTCGGGATCGGGCGCGACTACGACGCGCGAAGTTCCAATCGATGTGCGCTCCGATCCACTCGTTCCCATGAGCGAGGCCGACTACCGTGCGCTGTACGACATGCGCGTGAGCACCGGACGCCTGCAGGCGACGGTACAGGCAGCTGTACGCACCGCCGAACAACTCAAGGATCAGCTCACGGATGCAAAGGCTGCAATAAAGAACGCATCCGCTCCCGACAGCTTGTCGAAGCAGGCGGATGCCGTTGATCGTGAGCTATCAGACATCCTTAAGAAACTGCGCGGTGATCCGGATGCCCCACCCGTAAGTGACGACAAACGTGTCGAGGAGCCGACGATCCAGGAACGCGTCAACTCGGTGGCTGAGCAAATCGGCAATGTCACCTCACAGCCGACGGAGCTACAG
>DASUZC010000163.1:0-3445 GCA_036377095.1 Gemmatimonadaceae bacterium | reverse complement strand
GCAACGACGCGGTCGACGTTGCGGTTCACGATCCAGGCCTCGTAGTTCCAGAAAACCAGAACGGTGACTGCGCCGAGGGCGATCTCAGCTACACGCCTGCCAAATGAGACAGAGATCCTTTCCCGTCTGAGTTCCCAGGCGAGTGCCCCAAGTGCCAGCGCCATCCCCACCATGTAGAGCTGGGCAAAGACGCGGTCTTCGGTGAATCCATACGCCTGCTCGTAGAGAATGACGCGGCGGAACGCCGAAATGAGTACCAGCTCGAGCGCTATTACCAGTGAAAATTCCAGACGGCGCAGCATCGTGCGATCGCGCTCGGTGATGTCGGCCGGGCGTGCGTACTCCAGAAGGATGATGATGGCGCCGACGAGTGTGACGGCAAACGAGAGTTGACCAAAGCCGCGGCGCGCAAATTCAGCGAAGGTCACGCCGGTGCCGATTGCTGCCGGCGGCGGGTGAATGAAGTAGGAAACCTGGAGCAGCACGAACAGCCACAGTACGACGGCCGCGCTCCACAGCACCATTCGCTGCTCCGTCAAACCGAGGGTGAAGCGTGTGACGACGGTCGGGTAATCCGGGAATCGTGGAGTGAGCTGGCGCGTAGCGAGTGCGTTGGCACCGAGCGTGAGCGTCAACAGAAAAAGGAAGAAAACGATGCGGGGCGGAAACGACCAATCGGGTAGCCAGGCGAGGATGCGGTCAGTGCTCCAACCGATTATCGGGTCAGCGCTGGCGAGCAGAGCGATGAGAACGACAACCAGTGGAATGGCAAGCAGACTGCCTTTGACGATGCTTTGTGTGCGCGGCGAAGAGAATGAACGCGGGGCCTCGGCCGCCTGATTGGCGGTGGCGCCAGCGACACGGATCGGGGCTAGGAACGGAACGGCGACGAGCAACCTGGCGGACAACTCGCTCCAGCTCGGCGCGCCGAGGGTGATGGTCGCGAGCCCGAGCAGCATCGCGTCGCTGAGGACGATCAGGAAATGGAGGAAGTCGTTGGCGGTGATCGCGAACGCGATGCTGAGCAGCGTCGCCCAGGCGGTGAGCACAAGGAGCGGTGTCTCGACGCGGCCGACGGATGCGAAGCGTGAAATAATCAGCGAAGCTGACGCGGCAGCGACCCATATTGGCCAGTTGATGCCGGGGAAGGCATCGAACAGAATCGCTGCGCCGAGCAACGAGGTGATGAGGGCGAGGATCCAGGCGAGCCTGGTCGAGGGGGAGTTATCCGCTGGTGAGGTCATGTCGAAGGTTAAGACGATTGCAGAGTACTTTACGTCACAAAGTCACTCGGCGCAAGAGCGATTACGACCACGCGTATCCAGGATGTAGCTCAGCAATTCCGGCAGAGTGAATCCGCATTATTCCGGTTGCCTTGACTTAGTCCAATTGCCGGGTACCTTTACAAGGCTATGGCGGAACGCGTTTTAGCGCGCGACGTCAGACACTAAAAATCGATCGCCACGACGGTAGTGGCGCGCCTCGAGTCCCCACCTGCGAACGAGTTGCGGGTGCACCCGGCGGCAGCGGATGGATACCGGTCCCGACTGGGGCGGCAGGTCCACCCGCGTTTTTGTTGAATTGAATCGCCCGCTTCTGCCACTGGGAAGCGGCTTCAAATAGAGAGACTTCGAACGATTATGGCACGCAACACCCCGCTCGACCATTACCGCAACATCGGCATCATGGCTCACATCGATGCCGGTAAGACGACTATGACCGAGCGCGTTCTCTATTACACCGGCAAAACCCACAAAATCGGCGAGGTGCATGAAGGCACAGCGACGATGGACTGGATGGAGCAGGAGCAGGAGCGCGGCATCACGATTACGTCCGCCGCGACCACCGCGTTCTGGGAGCGCAACGGGACTGAGTACCGCGTCAACATCATCGACACCCCGGGCCACGTCGACTTCACGGTCGAAGTCGAGAGATCGCTGCGTGTGCTCGATGGAGCCGTCACGCTTCTCGATTCGGTCGCTGGTGTCGAGCCGCAAACGGAGACCGTCTGGCGCCAGGCCGACCGCTACAAAGTCCCGCGACTCATCTTCGCCAACAAGATGGACCGCGTCGGCGCCGACTTCGATCGTTGTCTGCGGATGATCAAGGATCGACTTACCAAGGACGCCTATCCGATTCAACTGCCAGTCGGCACCGGCGAGAGCTTCACCGGCCACATCGACGTCATCGAGCGCAAGCAGTACATCTTCGACGACGAATCACTCGGCAAGAAGTTCGAGATCACCGAAGTCCCGGAAGAATTCCGCGAGAGAATGGAGAAGGCCCGTCACGACGTGATCGAGGCCGCCGTCTCCCACGACGAAGCGCTGATCGAGAAATATTTCAGCGGTACCGAGCTCACCGTCCCGGAAATCCGACACGCCATTCGCAGCGCGACCGTCGGTGGCTACATCGTCCCGGTGCTGTGTGGCGCTGCGTTCAAGAACAAAGGCGTACAGGCGATGCTCGACGCGGTCGTCGACTACCTGCCGTCGCCGGCAGACATTCCCGCCATTGTCGGTCACGTCACCGATGGTCAGACGGCGGAGAGACATCCGAGCGACGACGAGCCCTTCGCTGGACTGGCATTCAAGATTGCGACCGATCCCTTTGTCGGTAAGCTGACGTTCTTCCGCGTGTACTCCGGCGTTCTCAAATCAGGCTCGTACGTCTACAACGCGACGAAAGACAAGCGCGAGCGCATCGGACGTCTGCTACAGATGCACGCCAACAAGAGAGACGAGATCGAGGAAGTGCGTGCGGGCGACATCGCCGCTGCCATCGGTCTCAAGGACACACGCACCGGCGACACCATGACGATGGAAGAGTCGCCGATCATTCTCGAGGCGATGAAGTTCCCGGCACCGGTGATCGACGTCGCCATCGAGCCGAAGACCAAGGCAGACCAGGACAAGCTGGGAATCGCGCTACAGAAGCTCTCCGAGGAAGATCCGACTTTCCGCGTTCATTCCGATCAGGAAACCGGGCAGACCATCATCTCCGGCATGGGCGAACTTCACCTCGAGATCATCGTCGACCGCATGCAGAGGGAGTTCAAGGTCGACGCCAATATCGGCCGTCCCCAGGTTGCTTATCGCGAGACGATTCGCAAGCGCGTCGAAAAAGTCGAAGGCAAGTTCATTCGGCAGTCGGGTGGTAAGGGTCAGTACGGACACGTTGTGATCAACGTCGAGCCGGCCAAGCAGGGCGAAGGATTTGTTTTCGAGGACAAGATCGTGGGCGGCGTGATTCCGCGTGAATTCATCAAGCCGTCAGAGGAAGGAATGCGCGAGGCACTCGAAGGCGGTGTGCTCGCCGGCTACCCGATGGTCGATGTGAAGGCCGAGTTGGTCTATGGCTCCTACCACGACGTCGACTCCAGCGAAATGGCGTTCAAGATCGCCGGCTCGATGGCGATCAAGGAAGCGGCGAAGCGAGCGGGCGC
>DASUZC010000162.1:0-14202 GCA_036377095.1 Gemmatimonadaceae bacterium | reverse complement strand
GCAGGAACGACTCCACAGGAATCGGAAGTCGTAGTCCCAGACAGTAGAACCGGCGCGCCGTCCGAGGCAACAGCACGCGCAGCGGTTTATCGGGCGGTGCTCGATAGCCTCTACTCATTTCAGGGTGAGCATCCGAACACCGTCGTTCTCTCCGACTTCTTCCGGCCTCCATTCGACTCGGTTCCCAAAAGGCCGGCGATCGATTCAGTGCTCGCTCGCAAATTCGCGCTGTTGCGAACGATCCGCGCGCCGTTCGACAACACGCCGAGCTATCGCATTCCGATCGTCACGCTGCCGATGGATTCATTGCCTGCTCTGCGATTGAGAGGAGTGTCGCTCGACAAGGTAGCGCAAACGGGATACCCACAGGAGCTTGCGTTCACGAAACGATATCCGGGTGCGTGGGGAATGCTTTCGCTGAGTCGCGTCGCTTTCAACACCAATCGCAGCACTGCACTCGTTTACAGCTTCCACAGTTGCGGCGAGCATTGCTACAACAAGGACACCTGGTTGCTCCAACGCACAGGACAGCGCTGGAGTATCACCGAGAGAATTCCGTCGCCAGGCGAAACAGACCTGCAGATCGAGCCGCTTCGCTACCTCGGTCTGGACGCGAACCTGAATGCGTATCGGCCGCGACGCGTGCAGGGTGTGGTCACCGACGAGACAACGGGAAGGCCCATTCCGTTCCTCGACATCAACATTCGCCGTACCTTGAATTCCGGTGTCAACGTGTCGGATCCCACGATCCACACCGACTCAGCGGGCCACTACACCATCACGAACCTGCCGCTGAACTCATCGCTGGTGTTGGTGGTGCCCTGTGTCGAGGGGCCGAACGCAGCTCAGTTTCAGCCGATTCTCGTGACACCGGGGATGGACACCACTGTCAACATCGGAGTCAACTTCGCGATCTGCGACACGACGGTGGCGGAAGCGCCGCCAAGCCCGCTTTCCGGCGCTGAGGCTTTTATCGCGAAAGATTCTGCGCGGTTCGTGTTTCCGCTGTCGCCCACGGAGACTTACATGTGGGATCTCTCCGATCAAGGCGCCTATTCCGATTTGTCGCAATACGCGTGGGCCGTGCAATGGGACATTCCTGACAGCGGCGCCGGCAACGCGCCTTCCATGTTGTGGCTGGTCAAACGCTGGCAAGCGGGAGGGCCGCGTAGCGGATCACTTGCAAAATTAATAGCCGGGCTTGTTCTCGAACCGATGATTGAAGGGACGACGTGCGATGGGTGCGTACACGCAGATCCGCTCTCCGATCACTCGAGGGTGTTCGCGACGGTCGAGAATGGAAAACTGATATTCGTCGTCCGCGGCGCTCGAGCGGTGCACCGCATCTTCCCGACCACGCCAGTCACTGTGACCTTCTCGCAGAATATCCAGCTTCCGGGGCCGGAAGGGCCTCAACGCTTCAATGCTTCGCAGGAAGTGCTGGTGAATTGTCGCAACTCCGATGAGTCACCAGAAGCCAAGCAGCACTGCGACGTAAAGCACTAGCCGGCCGGCTTCAGCTCAATCGCGCCGACACCTGCGTCGTAGCGCCGCTGGTGCATGTACATGACGCCATCCTCGAAGCCCTGCTTGCGCACGCGCACGATCACGTGCGGGAACGTGACGCCGTCGAACGAGAAATAACCGCCGGACGATGTGATCGCGCGCTGCAGCACCGAATCAGGCGCGTCGCCATTCATCAACATCGCCTCGGCGCCCGGTATCGCGCGGTCGTTCGGTCCCTTTACAACAGCAGCGATCGTCCTCGGCTGAGGCGTGAATCCAATTAGCCGCGCCATTGAATCAGTCTGGATGGTCGGGGTCGCTGCACTTCCTGGCGGGTCGAGATGTGTGATTCGAAAAACGTCATCGTTCCACGAATAAGTGATGATCGATTTGCCGTCGGGCAGAAACCACGCGTACCACACTGGACCGGGAAACCGCTGGAAGCTTCTGATGGGCGCGCCGGTATTGGCATCCCAAAGGTAGAGGCCGTTCGAGCCTCCGGAGGTGGCCACGATATTTCCGTCGGGACTGAAAGCAATCGCACCGTTGCCGCCGAAACTGGAGGGGAGGTCGAGAACGGGTCCGCGAGTCTTTCCTGGCACCGACCACAGGAAGAGTGAATCGCCCCACGCGTTGATGGCGATCCACTTTCCGTTATCGCTTCGCCCCGCGTACTGTGACGCGCGCGCACCGCTTTTCGCCGACCACTGCGCCGGTCCGCCCGGTTCACGATAACTGGTGATGGTCCCGTTGTTGTCGGCGATGAGGAGACTGCCGTCATCGGTAAAGAATGCTTTGGCGTGCGCGGCAAGACGTCGGTTGTATTCCGCCAGCGGCTGCCGCGTTTTCAATGACCAGATTCTGGCCACCCAATTGCTTGTCACCGCCAGCATTGTTTCGTTCTTGTTGAGCGAGAGCGTGTTGATCACGATCATCGAGTTGTGTCCGATGTCGTTGTATCCCGGGGTGCTGTCGGGATGACTGAGCGTGTAGAGGAGCTTTCCGGACAACGCCCACCACACGCGGACGGTGCCGTCGCTGCTGCCGACGAAAAGCAGTTTCCCATCGCGCGAGAACAGCATCGGTATCTTGTACGCGAGCTGCGGATCGAATTTCTCGCCTGACGCGAAGCGCTTGACGATACCGCGATCGACATCCCAGATCGCGATCCTGCCATTGCCGTTCATCACCGCAGCAAGCCGCCGATCTGCGCTGAACGTGGCACCACGCATCTGGCGAGCAGCCATTACCGTCGTCCACGGCGACGGCAGATCTTCGTAACTCGCGCACGGTTGCGGAGTTTCCTTGACCTCGAGCACGCGGTCGACTCTGAGCTGATGCGTCTGGAATCCGCGATTGTAGCGACTCGAGGAATCGAGCGTACCGCGCACACGAATGAAGTGGGTGAGAGGTCCTAAGCCGCGGATCACGGTCCGGTGCCCGATGAAAATTTCCTCACGCGGATTCCTGAATTTGAGCGCCCAGCCGTCGCCTACCCCGCGGATGCCGCAGGGAACGAAGTGATCTTCGTCGGTGGTGACCGAGTAAAGACCTTCATACTCCCGAACCGGCTGCGCGGCCGAGGGCGGACGTGGTGACGGAGTTGCGGCGGTTGGGACGGGCGGGCGGATCGCGGGTGACGAGCTACAAGCGATGAGTGCGGCGCAGGCCGCCAGCCGTAAAATCGAACGCATACTGAAAGACTGGAATGTGTCCCTACGAGCAACAAGCGATGACTACAGTTGCATCACTTCAAACCGTAGACAACGACGCGATTCGAGAACGTCGGCAGGTACACGCGCCCGTTGGCGATCGTCGGCGCGGCGAACTTCGCGTAACTCCCGGCAGCGTTTGCGTCTCGCGGATCCTGCAGGTTGTTCCAAAGCTCCTTGCTTACGTCATTCGCGTCGAACGCTCTCAGTATCCCCGGCCTCACATCGTGTTCAGCGTCACCAGTGGCTGCGTATGACGCCCACAGAATGCCGGTCCCATCCTGACTTCCGTTCGACGACACCGACAGGATCGCTCCACTCTGCCCCGTCGGTCCCGCCGTGTTGAAGTTGACCTGGTCTTGTGGACTGAGCATGTTGCCGGCACGGTCGAACGGAATCGCGCGCAGTGGATCGTTCTCCGACCACACATAGACAAATTCCTTCGTGCCACTCTTATAGTAGGCCGCCTGACAATGCATGTTGACGTCGTTGCCGCCCAGCGACACCACTTGCTGCACGTTGTTGGACGTCGGCAGGTAGCCGCCCATGTCGTCCTTGTTCAACAGATAGAGCTTTCCGTCCTTGCCTCCTGTCAGGTAAAGGCTCGAGTTGGGAATGAGCAGCGCACCCATCCCTCCGTAATCGAGATCGTAGTCGTTGAGGAACTGGTAGTTGTACGGCGTGAAGTAGCTCGCCACCCGCAACGTCGAACCGTTCAGGGCGAGTTTGAGCGCGCTCGAGCCACGATTGGTCGGATTCGTCGGATCACCGGCGTCGCCAACCGTACCATTGCCAGTCACCACGTACAGATTGCCGTCGGCATCGGCGGCCATGCCCATCCCGCTCTCCCACAGGCCGCCCGCGTAGCCATTCGGCGTGTCGTTGTAGACGATCCGCTGCTGCAGCGTCGCAGCGTCGTATCCCAGTATCCATCCGTGATACGGTCCCCAATCGCAATGGGATGAGAACGTCACGTACACGGTACCGTTGAGCAGCATCAATCCCTGACGCTGGTTCTGGCGCTGCGCATCGAACGTAATCACGCCGTTGACGCTGCCGTCGCCATTTCCGGGAGAGCTGGCGGTGATTTGCGTTGGGTTGCCGAGGACTTCGCCTCCGTCGACGATGTTCACGGCATGCAGATGCTGAACGAAGGCGGTGCCGCTCGTGCTGCGGGCAACGAAATAGATGCGGCCCGTCGCCGGGTCTATAACGGGTGTGCCGACGATCCCGATATTGCCGCTAAAATCCTGATAGCCACCGTTGCACGCGCCGGTCATGTCGAATCGCGATGGCGGCCGCATGCCGGGCGCGGTGAAGTTCTTCTGCCAGTAAAGCCTGCCGTTGTCTCCGTCGAACGCGTAAACCGTGTTCCGAACCGTCGCAACGAGCACGACGTTGTGGTAATCACCGCCGATGAAGACATGACCGACGACTAGCGGCTGTGCATACACCTGGTCGTCCACCGCGAGCGTGAACGCCAGTCCAAACTTCTGGACGTTGACGTTGGCGGATGTCAGCGCCGTCTCGTTGTCGTTCCAGCCGGAGCGGCTGTTGTTGTTGTGCTGCGTCAGTACCGAGACCGACTGCGAGTTCGGCGGTGGATTTGATCCGCCATCGTTGGGCGCTTCACTGCTTTTGCAGGTGCCGAGGAGCAGGAACGCGAGAGCGAGCGGGAGGCGGGAGGCGGGAAGCGGGGATCGGGAAGCAGGAAGCGGGGATCGGGAAGCAGGAAGCGGGTACGGGAAGCGGGAAGCTTCAGTGGGCAGTTTGCACGGTGTCATCAGCGTCGATTGGATTGTTCTTGTCCGTTACCCGTTACCCGTACCCGTGACCCGTTATCCGTTACCCGTTATCCGCTTCCCCCTTCCCGCTTCCCGCCTCACCGCCCCCTCTGCTCCTCCAACACCACCTGCAATCGCGGATCGTTCTTCCGCCATGCGAACTCGGGATCGTTCAGATACGCGACAGGGTACCCATTCGCGCTCGTGAAGCACACCTGGGCAAACGGCATCATCGTTTCCGCGTCGCCCAAAAAGCCGTACACCGCTGCCTTGGTGCAAGACAACTGCACCGCTTCGGCACCCTTGGGATATTTCTCGATCGTCGGACTCACGCTCGCCTTGTCGAGCATCGCCAGCGCAGTTGCGCGATCGCCGAGCAATGCCGCGAGCCACGCCAGAACTTCATACTGCGTGCGCCTCACGTAGATCGACATGCTCGGGTCATCTGCCATCCGCTTCTCCAGACGCCACGCGGAATCGGCAAGCGTGCGCGCGCGCACATAATTGCCCCGCGACGCGAACAGCTCCGCCTTCTCTGCATAGAAGTTGACACTATCGAGCGCGGAACCCGGCGCGAACGACGCCAGCGAGCCACTGGCTAGCTCCTCCTGCAACGCTGCATCACCGTTTCGCAGCAGCTCCCCATCGGTTGCACCCACTCTGCCTCCGCGCGCTCTCAACTCGCGCACCGCGCGCGCCACACCAGCCTTGTCGCCGAGCTTTTCGGCGAGCGTCGCAGCGTGAAAGATCGGAACGAGAGCCGCCGGGTCGAGCGCTCGCTCTCGCGCTACGATATTTGCGGCGTCTTTGTAGCGCCGTAGTGCGAGCGCAGTGGCGAAGCAGTTTGCCAACACGGACTTCGATGCGGGCGCCAGCGGAAGGACGCGCTTCACCGCCTCCCAGGCGCCGACAGAGTCACCGACGAACAGCAGCGCGGACTGCTCGTAGCCAAGCAGCGCGACGTTCGACGGATTGTCTCGCACCGCTCGCTTCAGGATGGTGAGAGCTTCGGCAGGTCGGTTGAATCCGCGAAAAGCCAATGTCGCGACGGCGTTCGCCTGTGTTGGATCGATTTCGAGAGCGTGGCGGGCCAGAGCGGACGCCGAATCGGCCATTTTCGTCCCGCCAGAATAAGACATTACCGCCAATGCCTGCGCCGCCAGGCCGAGGGCATCTGCATAGCGCGGGTCTCGCCGGTAGGCGCGCTCGAACTCACGCAATGCTCTTTCATATTCCGAGTACGACGCCGCCGTGTTCTCCTCGAAGATGCGCTTGCCGCGGACGACAGCGGCAAAGGATCCGGTATCACCAGTCGCGCGCATCGCCATCGACGAGCGCTCGCGCGCGACCATCGCCACGTCGAGCGCCTCGGCGACCTTGGTCGCGATTTTCGCCTGAATTGTGAATGGATCTGCAGGTGAAACGATCTCCGGCTCACCCGCCCAGCTCGTCGTACCGTCTGACACGCGAATCAAAACCGGATTCACCCGCACCAGCGGCTGACCGTCGCTGCCCTTCGCCCATCGCACCGATGCACGCAGCACATAATCGGCACCGACAGATTGCCCCGCCTGCTGCGCGCTCGTTCCCGGAGATGTCGCCAGCGACGAAACGCTCTTGTTGTCGATGACGCTCAATCCACCGAGCCGCGCCAGCTTTCCGGTGACAGCGTCACGGAGTCCGTCCGCAAAGCTCGTGTCGGCGCCGATACCTTCGGTGTCGAACGGAAGCACGGCAATCAATGGTGGTCTGTCGGACGTCGTTCGCGCGCGCCACACCGCACCACCAACGAGAATCGCGGCAATGACGAGAGTAGCAAGGAGTATTGCAGCCTTGCGACTTACTGGTGCATTGAGCCGCGGGTATCGAGAAACCGCTGGATTGTTGAGCGCCGCCAGCAGATCCGCTCCACTTGGAGGACGCATCGTGGCCCGTTTCGACAGACACCGCATCACCAGATCGGCGATGTGGCGCGGCACCTTCGAGTTCGTACCGGTTATCGGGCGTGGAGTATCCGACATCTGCGCCGCCAACAGATTCTGCGGCGACGATGTGTACTCGGCGAAGGGATGTTTGCCTGCGATCAACTCGTAGGCGACGACGCCCCACGCATAGACATCGGCTCGCTGATCCGTCGCCGGATCGGAAGCTGCCTGCTCGGGAGCCATGTACATTGGCGTTCCGACATTGTCGCCGGGCTGCGTGATTTCGGGAGCCACTTCCTTGCGCGCTGCCTGCACTGCCTTGGCGATTCCGAAATCGGTGACGACCGCCGTGCCTTCGCTGAGCAGGATGTTCTCAGGTTTTATATCGCGGTGGACGATGCCTTGCCGATGCGCATAGGCGAGCGCGGACGCGACATCGCGCAGAATGGCGAGACTCTCCTCGAGCGGAAGACGATCCTTTCTGATCCGTTCGCGGAGCGACTCGCCGCGCACGAACGGCATCGTATAGTATGGATACCCGCCCGCGGTCTGACCGGCGGTGAGCACCGGCAGGATGTGCGGCTCCTGGAGCGCCGCGGCGAGCTTGATCTCGCGGGCGAATCGCGCCGCCGAGAACGCGTAGGTGAGCTCGGGTGGCAGGACTTTGACGACGATTTCCCTGCCGAATGATTCGTCGCGAGCCACGAACACGCGGGCCATCCCACCGGCGCGCAGTTCCCTCTTTATGGTATAGCTGCTGCTCCCGAACGTCTGTTGAAGCTCGTCAAAGAGGTCGTCCAAGGATTCCTCGGCGCTGGGGCTCTAATGTATCGGCGGGAGGAGGGAAGCGGGAAGCGGGAGGGGGCCAGGACCGAGGGCGGAGGACTAAGTGCATCGATCACCGCGGACTAAGTGAGGAATGAAGACCAGCATAGAGCTGACAGCTCGTCCTCGACCCTCAATTAGTCCGCGATGATCAATGCCGTTGGTCCTCCGCCCTCGGTCCGCCACCCCGTTTCCGTAACTCCAACAAAGCTTCGAGTTCCGGAAGATGATCGAAGTCGCGCGGTCGCCCGGCGGCGCGCTTCGCTTTGATCAGTGAGGGAAGATCCAGGACGCGAAAGGTGACGCCGAGCGCAGAGATCTTTTCGGAATGCTTGCGCGCTGCATCGTAGTCACCGACTCCCCCAACGCGATCCATGACGTCGAGGTCGCCTTCGGTGGTCGTCAGCGTCATCACCGGCGCACCGCGCAGTGTACCTTCGTCCATGATGAATGGAAGGCCCCTCTCGACTCCTCGCGGGTAGGCTCGCCATTTGGCGAGAAGCCTGGCGAGTGCATCAGCGTTGCCACGATCGCCGGCATCGTAGCAGATGTCGAGATCGTTGGTGACGCGCGATGATCCGTGCACTGCGGCCGCCACGCCTCCGATGACGACGAACCTGATCTTGTTCTTCGTCAGGCCGCTGAGCATGGAGGTGAAGCTCACCCGACCCGCCTCGCTGCGCGGACGAACTCTACGTTGGTTTCGAGGAGAGCCAGTCGCTCGGCAGGTGTTCGCTCGAGAGCCGTCTGCAGTAGTCCTGTGTCGATGCCGTAACGTCGAGCTGCGGCGATAGCGTCACGCTCGATCTTGCTCAGACGTCCGCGACGTCGGGGCGTTTCCTGAATCAGCGCACGGGAGAGATTGGCCAGGAAAATCGAGTCGTATCGCTGTAGATCGACCTCGATGCGCGCCGCGCCCGCATTGTCAGTTCGCGCCGGTGCGGCAGCGAATGCGCGCGGCCTAAGAGCAGTTGTCGCCGCATCAGCTGCGGCTTTGAGCGTCAGCCCAAGCTCATCGACCAACACGTGCACAAGTCCCCACCACCGGGCCGCTTCCGCGCTGTAGCGCAGCCGGCGACGCAGCAGGGATGCCGAATTGGTGAGCCATTTGAGGTCGGCGGCGGCCGCGACGGCCGTTTGATGAGCTGTCATGGTCTAAATATATCTAGTTATTAGATATCTTTCAACCAACGAGAGGCGGTGCGTCCCGGTTCCCGCCTCCCGCCTCCCCGCTAGAACCCGTACCTCAAGCCTACCTGAACTTGCCGCGGATCCCCGAGTCCGCTGCGAATGGTTCCGTCGAAGTTGAACAGCAATGACGCGGACGATGGATCGCGGAAGTTGTCGCGATTGAGAACGTTGAACACTTCCACGATCGCTTCGATTGCCCCACTGCTGCGCGTGCGGAACGGTCGCGACAGGCGAATGTCCCAGCTGGCAAAGGTGTTGTCACGCCGAGTGGTGTTGCGCAGCAGGATGATGCTCTGGTCCTGGCAAACCCGGTCGAACGGCGTGCCCTGATTGAAGAAGCCGCATTTGGCCGACCTCGGTTGCGGCGAGTAATAGCTGAAGCGGTTGTTGGCATAGATCTCGAACGGGAACTTGTACAACGCCCACAAATTGAACCGATGCCGCTGATCGCGGTCGCTATAGTTGTACTCGCGATCGAGGTGGTTGGGCTTCGCGTAGCGGAAGCTGAATGGATCGCGCTCGTTGTCGTCGTTCGACTTGTCGACTGACAGCGTGTAGTTCACCTGAAACTGGAAATCCGGATCAGCCATGCGGCTGAGACCGAAGGTAACTCCGTTGTAGCGCGACTTCGCCGAGCTTTCCACAACTGTCAGCGTGCTTACTCCGTTGGGGCCACCGTTCAATCCGCTGAGCCACGGCTGCCCGAATACCGTATCGTTGCGATTGACGAAACGCGTGAGATGGTCGGTCGCGGCGAACATGTAGCTCACTGACGCCGCTACCTGGCTGAAGATCTCCTTCTCAAACCCGACGGACGTGCTGAACGTACGCGGGTTCTCGAAATTCTTGTCGAACACAAAAATGTCCGGCCGGAACGGCGCGCCGGTCGGCGCCGGCAGCAAGCTGTTGTAATTGGGCGGCGGTCCCAGAATTCCGGTGAGGGCGCTGTTGCGGAACAGCGTCTGCCCGATCGAGCCGTTCGTGCTGCGCGTGCTGGCGAGATTGAGTCCCGGTATGCGCGCGTAGTAGAGGCCCGCGCTGGCGCGCGCGACGGTCTTGTTGTCTCCGTTGACGTCCCACGCGATGCCCAGACGCGGCTGGAACATCTTCAGGTCTGACGGAATTTTCCCGTCCGACGGAAACGTGTAAGTGCCGGTGCTGTTGGTGACTGTCTTCCCGATAAAGTCGGCGAAGAAAACCTGCGAGGGTGGCGTGATCGGATCCGGCTCGAGCTGTCCTTCCCAGCGCAGGCCGTAGTTCACAGTCAGATTTGCGTTTGGCTTCCAGCTGTCCTGAATGAACGCGGCGAAATCATGTTGAGGAATGTTCTGCGTGCCCGCTTCTTCAACCGTTCTGCCGCCCACGCCGGCCTGCTGCAGATAGAGCAGTACCGGACCGGAGATGCTTGTGTTGACCGGGCAGACGCCGATCGGGCTCGTAGCTACGACGGCACCCGCAGCGTTGCTGCATTCGACGTAGGTGTTGCCGTAACGAACATAGTTCTCGAAACCATTCACCGAGTTGAAGATGAACCGGCCGTTGGCGAAACCTATGAACGTCTGCGTCTCGGCGGTGCGATTCCACTCGAAGCCGGTCTTCAGCAGGTGGTTGCCGCGCACCCACGAAATGTTGTCGAGGACCTGGATTCGCGTGTCGTGCGCTTTTACGGGAATGAAGAACGGCATCCCGAAACGGAATCCGTTGCTGAAGTCCATTCCGGTGTCAGAGAACGGGCGATTCTGACCGGGAATCTGCGGGCCCGCATATGGTCGCGGCCTGTCCTCGCGAGCCAGCTGGAAGCGGAACTCGTTGTCGATGTTGTTGGTGAGATTTGAAATCAGACTGCCGTTGATCGCGTTCGAGTAATCCTTCTCGACGGCGTTCGAGCTGAGCCCCCAGGTATCGACGTCGAAGGTGCCGTTTTCCTGGCGTGAGTTGGTGAAGTTGTATTTCAGCGACGCGATGTTGATTGGATTGATGCGCCAATCGAGCTTGACCATCGCTACCTGTGCATCATTGCTCCGCGAGATCGGGCCGAAGTCCCCGCGCAGCGCGGCTCCGAAAGCGGTGTCGAGATACGTTCGCAGCGAGTCGAACGCGGGGCTTGCTGGCCTGTTCTTTTGCTTGATCTCTGAATAGACCTGCTGATCGTAGGCGATGAAGTAAAAGAATTTGTCTTTCACGATCGGCCCGCCGAGCGTGGCACCGAACTGCTGCTGCCGGAAATCGGGAGCGAGGGTGACGTTGGCGTGCGAGAGATCGGACGACAGTGCGTCATCCTTGCCGAAGTAGTGAAGCGTGCCGTGCAGCTCGTTGGTGCCGCTCTTCGTGATGACATTGACGAAGCCGCCACCAGAGCGCCCGAATTCGGCGTTTGCTCCCTGCGCGGTGACGACCATCTCGCGTACCGCATCGAGATTGAACGTGAACGGCGGCCTTTGCCCACCGCGCTGCTCCCCGAAGAAAGGATTGTTGAAGTCGGCGCCATCGACCGACACGTTATTGTGAATTCCGCGCTGTCCGCCGACGGAGATCACGTCACCATCGGGACCCTGCGTTATTGCGACGTTCGGCGTCAGGGTCGTGAGGTTGAGGTAATTGCGCCCGTTGTTGGGGAGCGTGCCGACGACCTCCGACGGAAGCCGTGTCGCCGCCGCGGTTTTAGTTGCTTCGACGGCCGTCGCGCCAAGGACCGTTACGCCAGCGAGTGTCGTGACCGTCTTCTCCATCGCCAGCGGTACTTCGACCGTTTGGCCGACGTTAACGGCAATGTTGGACTTCGTCGCCGGTGAATAACCGACTGCACGTGCGCTGACCTGATAATTGCCGAGCGGGACGAGGGTCGCGACGAATATTCCCTGGTCGCTCGATTTTATCGTGCGCGTAAAATTCGTTTCGACGTTGCGGATGGTGACGTTCGCCGAGACGGGCCGACCGGTCGCTGAGTCGACTGTAGTTCCGCGGAGCACGCCCGTCGTTGCCTGGGCTTGAGCGTGCAACTGATTTGGAGCGAGGGCGAATGCGGCGAGGAGTGAGGCCAGCAGCCGCAACGACGGAGAGAGAGCGCGACGTTTCATGCGGAGTACTCCCTGGAGATGGGCTCGCGAACGTGTGCGTCTTGTTTTTCGGCGGCTAAAGTAACGTTTCCAGAGTCATCCGGCGAGCGAAGGATCGCCGATCGTTACAAACGCGCGGGTGGGGAAACATCCGAGCAGTGATCGCCCCTGGATTACTCACTGGGGCGATCCCTTTTCGGACGCGCTACGCCAGTGCTTCTCTCTGGCTGCTCGCTCCGTGCTCGATCGTCGCGTCATGACTCCACAGTCCGAGTGGCTGCAGCGCGTGTTGTGCGATGAATCCGCAATGCTGGCAGACGATCATTACTGCCGGAATCGTCGCGTGGGTTGAGCCGTTGCGCGCGTTGGTCTCCTGCACCTCGATGCGTGAGTACTCGCTCACCGTCCACTGACTGTCGTCGCAACGCGGGCAGCTGCCGGCGCCGCGCGACTTGAGCGCGCTCACGATTCTCTGTTTGTCGGTGCTGGAAATACCTTTGTAATTCGACATCCTGTGCTCCTTGTGGTTGGAACGACGCACGTCATTCCGGTCTGGTCGTTCTAGAGTTGGGGCTTATGGAGGAGACGGCGTCGCCAGGATCGCCAGAGTGCTGTCTCAATGGGACAGCGTTGCGCGCCGGCTGGTGGGAGACATTCCGGCGCAACGAATTACATCTGACTTAAAGATACCGCCGCGCGCGGTCGGACGCGACTGGACGTCATCTCGACGCAACCTTCTGCGGAAGCAAGTGACCCATGAGATAGGAACGTTTTCTCTTTCCGGCCTCTCTCATGATTGCAAGGATTTCGTCGGTTCTTCTGCTGTCGTCGCTCCTCTCCGGGACAATCGTCGCACAACAACCAGCGGCGCCGTCGGCATCGACTCGCCCTCCCGCTGCGGCAATTTCCCAAGCGGAGCTCGTCAAACGATTCACCTCCGCCGTCGATAGCCTCACGCACATCGGAGAATTCTCCGGAGTGGTCGTGCTGGCGAAAGACGGCGCGCCCGTCTATCAGAGCGCGCACGGTCTCGCCAATCGCGAGCGCTCCATCCCGAATAATCTTGAAACCGCGTTCAACCTCGGCTCCATCAACAAAGTCTTCACTCAGATCGCGATCCTCCAGCTCGCCGCCGCGGGCAAGCTCGATCTCGATTCAACGATCGCGAAATACTGGCCGGATTACCCCAATCAGGACGTCGCGCGCAAAGTCACCATTCGCCAGCTGATGCGCCACACGTCAGGAATTGGCGGCGACATCTTCGCCGCGCCGAGTGGAGGGAAGCGGAGCGATGTCAGACAGTTGAAGGATTATCTGCCGCTGTTCGTCCACGAGCCGCGGCAGTTCGAGCCGGGATCGAAGAACGCGTACTCCAACGCGGGCTACATCGTGCTCGGCCTGCTGATCGAGAGGTTGTCGGGTCGGGACTACTATAGTTATGTGCGCGAGCACATCCTCGAGCCGGCGGGCATGACCCGCACGGGCTCGTTCGCGGTCGATTCGCTGCCGCCCAACACGGCGATCGGATATACGCGCGGCGGCATGGACGCGCCACGCGACGCGCCGGTTCGCCCCAACACGCAGCAGCTTCCCGGCCGCGGGAGCTCCGCCGGCGGCGGGTACTCGACCGCCCAGGATCTGCTCAAGTTCTTGAAAGCATTGCGTGAGCAGCGCATCGCGAACGGATTGCCAGCCGGACTCGGAGTCGCCGGCGGCGCGCCCGGGATCAACGCGGTGCTCGAAGGCGATCTACCCGGCGGCTACGATCTCGTGGTTCTCGCGAATCTTGACCCTCCGGCCGCAATGCGGGTTGCCCGGATGACGCGAGGGTGGCTGGGAGCGGTGGACGACGCCGGACCCGGAGTGCGCGGGCCTCGCCGGTAAGCTATCCGTAGCCCTCGCCCGTACGGCTGAGCTTGGAACCGTGCAATTGCAGCACGGCGAGAAAGGCAAATTGCTGTGAAAGGGCCCAGATTTGGGCTGCCGTCGAGCTTTTTTTGCATTTTTTGCAGATTCCTGTTGACACGGGCGCCAAGCCGGCATAAGCTTTCCGGCGTTGGGTTCCCCTAACCGCTACCAGATCACGTCCGTGTCTGTCCATCGCACCTGCGTTTCCAATCTCCGAAATAATCGCCCGCTCCCACAGAATCTGTGGGACGTGATCGAACGCTTCGGGATAATGGCAGACTTGAGATAGGACAAA